>JAZRYT010000142.1:0-7159 GCA_045600905.1 Bacteroidales bacterium | reverse complement strand
TTTGGACGAATTCTGCTATAAGTTCAATAGGATGTACTTCGGCGATAAGACCTTCGACAGACTGGTTGTTGCGTCAATAAGCTACAAACCGAACTTCGAGCACCGCACGTACAACTCGTCACTTACTTGCGGATAATCATTAACAATAAAAGCAACTATGACCGCGGCCAAAACAGCCAATACGATGGTAATAACTTTATCTAATCTGGACATCGTCTTCCAATATTTAATTTGCATTTTTTCATCTGCATATGTACAAAAAACAAGTTTCAAATGGTAGCTGGAATTAGTCCAGCAACATCCACATAATCGGGTAGCCGCCTATGGAACCGCCTACTTGAACATCGCGTTCCGGTGGAGCAGTCGGACTTCAGGGGTCACCTCCGCTGGGGCTTCCACGCCGCATTCTTGCAGCACCAATTCCCACAAGGTCAAAACGGTTTCCTTGTTGGCGGACGTCCGGGCGGCCTCTTTGGCTCCGATATGTGCCACGAGCAGTTCCTTGCGTTTTCCTTTCTCGTTAAACACTAAACAGAAATCCTCTATGATAGGGCTTGTGCCGTCAACGGACAGGCAGTAGAAGAGCGGACATTTGTATTCCGCCAAAGAGCATTTGTTAGTGGTGATAAAGCCCCATTTTTCGCAAACGGTCTTTTTCTCAACATCCACCACCGCCCGATGAAACGTTTTATAAAGAGGATAAATTTGTCCGACGATAAAAAGTACTATCACAAAAAGCCAAAAGGGTATTGTCCAAGCCACCAAACCGATTATCAGCCCGATTAGTATAAGGCCTTTGATTACCGCAATCCAGCAGACCTTCTTTTGGGGCAAGGCGAATACCACTTCTGTTTCGTTTTCGGACAATCGGACATCCAAAACGCTGCCAAATGTCTCATTGGCCGTTTGTATGGATTGGGCAAGTTTACTGTTTGATGTCATTTTTCTCATTGTTTGAATTTTATTTGACTTCTCATATTTTCCAAAATGCTTTTTGCATCTTTATCCGGCAAACTGAATTTGCGGGCCAAAGTCAGCAAGTCTTGATCCGTCGGATTTATTGCATTATTGAACGAAGTAGTATGATACCCGCCGATACCTGTTGACGGAAGAATGTCGAACGCGGGAGCCAAGTGCCATTCCTCATTTTCGTATAGAAAGGCAAAATTCTTCGCATGATCATCCTTATTTCCAATTAAATAATTGAAGCACATTAACTTAAACACTTTCCACAATTCATTTACGCAGTGCGTAAGATTTGCCGTCACTTGGAATATATGGTAATAGTCCAAACTCGGAATACGGTAGTCAGCACACAAAAGGCCTGCCATACTTATCACGTGTATTTTGCGACCATCAGAAGTTCTGTCAAAACGTTTGGTGCCGAAGAATTTGTTATCGAAAAGACGGCAATCCATCATTTCAACGCCACAACGTCGTGCCAACAAATGGTAGTTGTATTCCTGCGAACCAATTCTATCCGCATCTTCACGGGCCGGGAATTTCACCAGCCATTCATCACCATCATATCGGACAAAGACTTTAGGCCGCGCCCCACCGGGAGAGCCGCCTCGACGATATAATTCTGCGATGCAGTCCTCACCTGTGTCACCGTCATTTCGTAAAATGGCGGAAACTTCCTTCTGGAGTTTCTCAAAATCAACAAAATCCATAGAGTTTGAAAAGCTTTTGTCCGGATAAAACTCAAGAGCACCTCGTCCGCAAGAACCTACTAAAGCCAGTCTGTCGAGCAGATTGAGTCCTTCGGGACGAATGCCCAAACATTGCAAATGTCTGTCCATAATCAGCAAGCCCCAGCCGTCGGGCATAGAGTCGTCAAATACGCCGAAGCCTCCGCCAAAGGGGGATGTCTTTGCTTCAAACACGCCGGATTTTAATGGTAGTTCGAACGGAGAAATGGAAAAGCCACAGGACAACCACTCTGCCGCGTACTCAAACAAGCAGATGCCATCGGCCCGCAGCAACAATCTGCCCACACGACGTTGTCCCATTCTAACTTCCAATGCTGTAATATTTTCCATTGCTATAATTTTCTTCCTCTTTTACGATTCTTGGCAGATTGCACCGCCAGCACTTCATCCAGGCTCTCATATTTGTGCGATGCAAAAACCTCCTCAAAATCACGCAAACAATCAAGGGCAAAAGCCACTTGGAGCAGTTTTTCAAAGGCTATGCTGCCGGTCTGTTCAAATTTCCGGTATGTTGGCAACTTTATACCGGCACGCGCAGCCAAACCTTCTTGCGTAAGATTCAATTCAAGTCTGCGCTGCTTCACCCTTGAAGCAATTTCAACCATCACCCCATTTGGCGTTAGTGCATTTAGTGATATCATAATATTATTTAACCCTGATAATCAATATTAACTGTTATTATTTTATCATTTGCAAAAATACAAAAAAATCAAAGCGGCCGGTTCCTTCAAAGTTATTTTTTCAAATTGTTTTCCGAAATACAACTGCAGTCCTACTCAGTCCAGCAGCATCCATAAAATAGGATAACCACATAGAGAGCCTAAAAAGAGGTATAGCCAAACAACCATAAAGAAGATCTGCAGAAAGAATACGACTTTGAAATTCTTCGTAATCAGTTTGTATATCACTACGGCAACGAGAATTAGGAAAGCCCACATCGTTAACACGAACAGACCAGAAATAATGTTGGCCCATCCGCCCAGATATTCCCAGAACAGCCCAATTTCGCCATCCGTACTTGTAGGAAGTCCTCCCCTACTGGCATCGACAACCAAGACAACCACTGCCAAAATATCATACAGCGCAAGAACAACCAGACTAATCGCGCTCAGCACTTTCAACACGACAGTAAAGACCGAATGATATTTTGTACGCAGATTTCTAAGATTGTCGCGGATATTTTTTCTGCGCCCATCGGCGGTATCAGCGGGAAATAACAATTTTTTCATCTCCAGTATTCAATCTTCCTTTTTTCATCCGATTCGAGTTCGCCGTCAATAAGAAGGCGCCGGCTCATTGAACAATTCTTCAAATACAGCCGTAGCAGGGACTTTGCGACATCCTCCATTGCCATCACTTTGGATAATGAACTCTTTCTTCATTGCTTTATCCCGAAGCATTTCATATTCAGCATATTCCAAAGCCATTTTTAATATATCAACAGCTTCTTCAAATTGATTTTCAGACATAATCTTTGAATCTATTATATAATTCCACATTCATGATTTGTTCTTCACACCCAATTCCACCCTGTGCAATCAACACTCTTGGATTCCTTTCATTATTTATTAGCAACCAAACATCAACAATGTTTTTGTACAGCCTAAAGAAATTCCTAATTCCAGCAAAATATCTATTCAGAATCACATCCTCTGGAATATTATGACCACCCTCAATAACACGTTGAGCCACACGTAAGACTGCTGCTTCTGGGGTCTCTAACCAGAAAAAAATCAATTGAACAAAAAAACCATTGTTATGGGCTCTTTCTATTATATTCACATAGGATTTGGCAGACAAAGTGGTTTCTACAGAAAAAGATTCTTCTCCTTCAAGCAATTTATCAATGCGCTGAATCATCAATCTTCCTGCCTCAATATTCATACTTTGCGGATTAAAAGGAGAGAGAGTCCTTTTGCTATCTCATCAGCATTAACGAACTCTCGACAATGAAGCATATCTGGCAAAATCGACTTAGAAGCAGTTGTCTTACCCGCCCCATTACAACCAGATATAATGTAAAGTGTTTTCATATTATCTACCTGTGAATATAAAAGACAAAACAATCAAATTCTACATTCTGTCCGTTAAAAACCAATGCAAAAGTACAAAAAATTTCATTTGCCCAAAACCTACTTTTAAACACCACCAACTTTGTCATTCAAGGGCACACGAACTTAGATTTTCACTAATTATCTCCAGTATTCAATTTCCCTTTTTTCATCCGATTTGAGGTCGCCGTCCAAATAGCACTTCCTCGAAACCCAGTTGCCGTACGCATCGTATTCATATTCATAACGCCTTTGATCGGACGGTTCGCTTTGTCCCTCTTCATACCATTCAAACAGCAAGAGATTGCCATAGTCGTCGTACTCTGCTCTCTGGCGGACGACTTTTTTCTGCCAATCCATTAATGGTTGTTTAAATAGGCCCTCCTCCGCAATAGCCTCAATCAATCTGCCTTTTTCATCGTAACGCATAGTGGCCATAGTATTCTCAACACGGCTAAAATCCCGATACTCATTTTTCCACTGCAAAATACGGTTCAATGAGTCATAGGTGCAATGCCCTATATTATAGGGAATTGTCCATACATCACGAGTCCTGCACCGGTCCTCCCTCCACACATGGTTTTCACCTTTTTCATATACAGAATCAATCAACGAAGCCACCAGGTCGTCATCAAAATAGATACGCCGTTCCTCATCTTCGGATAAATTCATTTCATAAAAAAGCACCCGCGTATCTGACACGACATTCCCATTGGAAAGCGTATCATAGTCCAATACTGACAGATAGAAGTAGTGGCGATAAACAGGTTGATCTTCTATAAAAGTATAAATCGATTTGTTGTAAACAAAGCGTTTGGTGATTAAATCATTGGAATAAACAAAATATTCCAATCCCGAACGAGAAGTATCTTTTTCTCTAATAGAAATTTGGTAATGGCGATTCAGCAAGCCGTCTGCATTATAGGAAAAGCATTCATGAGAAGCATAAGCATTCAGCGTGTTCAAGAATGAATTATAGTGAACTACATCCCCATAGTAGGAGATAACACGACCCAAGGAATCATAGCATAAAACTTCCTTTTTCATATCTCGAGCAACAGCATCTTTCCGTTCCGTCAATCTACCATCCTCAAATTTATAGGAAACAGTTCCATCAAACACTTTTGACGACCAATTTTTCTCCTTTTGTAATTCATTCCACGTCTTCTCAGTCATTCCATTATACTTATAGGTGAAATAATCCACTTTCAGTTTGTAGTCCACCTGTAGGGATAACAGGTTTCCGTTTTTGGAAAAGGAATATTCCGACTGGTCACTTTCAATGTGTCTGGCCATTTCCTGCTTCCCCTTGTGAACATCTCGATTCAACAATATCGAGTACACATAATTGTTGGAAGAAGTGTGTATGGTTTTTATGGGGCCATAAAACGGTCCGGTCGTACGTTCCTCGTTCAGTACAGCCACGTAAGTGTTGGCTTTCGGGTTCGGCGTGGTTTGCAGGCCTAATTCCTGCGCCCAAAGATCTTGAGCCGAAAACAGCATACAGCATATCATTATAATAGGTAAAGCTATCTTTTCCATTGGTATCCAATTAGAGTGGCGCAAAAATAGGAAATTTTGCCTGCAAGTTCAACAGGGGGAAGATCCTTCATCATCTATGTATTGAATTTCTATGAATGAGTCTGCACTCCGGCGTCTCATCCTCCCAACCATCAATGCCGCAGTCGCGCAGAACAAGTTGGAAGAGGGAGACGACAGCCTCTTTGATGGCAGATGTTTTAGCGGCATCTTTACTTCCGATATGCGTTACTAAAAGTTCTTTGCGCTTACCGCTTTCTTTAAAGGTCAGGCAGAAGTCTTCCGGAATCGGACTGGAGCCATTGACGGAAAGGCAGTAAACGAGCATCTTGTCATAGTCCGACATAAAGTACTCTTTAATAGGGATGTATCCCCAGTAACTCTGAATGTTTTTCTGCTGTATGTCGATAACAGTGCGGTGGTAGGTTTCATAAAAAGGACAACTCCAGCCTAAGAAAAACAGTAAAATCACATCCAGCCACACAGGCAATACGTATGTGACAATTCCGACAATCAGCAGCAACAGAAGCAAGCCTTTAATCGCTGCAGTCAATGCCACTTTAGCTTTGGGCAATGCGAAGACCAGTTTGTTTTCATCCTCCGCCCAACGCACTTCCACAGCGCCGTCAAAAGCCTTATTTGCCTGACAGACAGCTTCCGTAAGTGTCATTTCCGTAGTTCTATTTTCTTCCATAATATTTGATCTCTACAAAACGAGGCGCAAATGTACAAAAAATCCCAACCACTTATCGTCTTCAAAAAAGCGGCTGGGAACCAGCAACTTAGTAACAGAGGACGAAGTTTTCGAACGAAACGCGCGACAGCACATCTGAATGGTCAAGTATTGACATCCCGAAGCTATTGCAATTTGTTTTGCTGTTTCAACATATCTTTGTTCAACTTGTAGATACTTATCAATTGACAGCAACTCTCCATCATATGGACTGCCAACATCAGTCTCCTCAGACCAGTCTGATTTATTATAAACAATTACCCCATCTGACCTAATAGAATAATCGTTAGGATCATATTTTGCTATTTCATACAGGGTCTTTGCCCATGAAATACTATTTAATCTTCTTAATATTTTATCATGTAACACGTTCTTAATCTCCTATTCTTTTGAGATTTTCGTCATATGTTCTGTAGAACTCCTCGTTGGTGATGGTTTTGCCTGCTATTTTGTCGGTTACGGTGTGGTTGGGCATGGCTACAAATCTTCAACGGAGTTTTCCAATTCCTCTACTGATGGAAGGGAAGATTTGACCTGGTTATAGAACTTTTCCATATCATATTCAGCAATCCCGAGGGGTTGTGTCATGCCCCTCAAGGCATATTCCGCCTTGACATTGTCCTTCGTCCGGAAAAGGAGAAGTCCGATTGTGGGATTATCGTTTTCGCTTTTCAGCGTGTCATCCACAGCTGAGATATAAAAGTTGAGTTTACTGACGAACTCGGGAATAAACTCAACAGCTTTCAACTCTATAACCACATAACAATGCAGTTTTGTGTGATACATGAGCAAATCCACATAGTAGTCGTCATTAGCGACAGCAAGGTGGTACTGGCGGCCAATAAAAGCAAAGCCCTTTCCCATTTCCAAAAGAAAATCACTGATTTTTTCAGTCAGCTGGCGTTCGATTTCCAATTCGTTTCTTTTACCTACGACATCAAGGAACCAGAAATGATAGGGGTCTTTGAATGCCGCTTGCGCCAAGTCCGATTGGACAGACGGTAGTGTCTGACTGAAGTTAGTAATCGCTTTCCCATAACGTTCGTACAATCCGCTGCTCACCTGCAGCAGCATCACATCCCTACTCCATCCGTTTGCTGCAGTTTGCTGGATATAGAAAGCCC
>JAZRYT010000141.1:0-6933 GCA_045600905.1 Bacteroidales bacterium | reverse complement strand
TCGATCCGCGAGATGTGCGAGTACATTTCCTCCCAGGGTGTGGAGGCGGTGGGCATGGAGAGCACGGGCATATACATAGACCCGATACGGACGGTGCTGAGCCAAAGCGGGGTGAAGTCCGTGGTGGCGAACCCGTACCTGATCAAGCAGATGCCCGGTCGGAAGAGCGACAGCAAGGACGCGGTGTGGATAGCCAAGCTGCAGCACAAGCGTATGATGCCGTCAAGTTTCGTACCGGACACCGTGCTGCAGGAGCTGCGCACATACACCCGTTCCTACGCCAGGTTCGTCCAACAGCGCAGCCGGTCGCTGACCGCGATGGACAGGATACTGGTTGCGGGCGGGATACGCCTGCGGAGCGTGCTGAGCAGCGCCTCCACGAAGAGCTTTCTCGAGGTGTGCCGCGCCGTCGCCGGCGGGGAGACGCGTCCCGACGCTCTGGCCGGGCACATCTACGGCAGGGCGAGGGGCAAGCCGCATTTGGCCGAGGCCCTGACGGGCTGTCTGGAACCAAGGCACGTATGGCAGCTGCGGCAGGCGCTGGAGGAATACGACCTGTATGAGAGACGCATAGCCGAATCCAAGCAAGAGATGGAGGGGCTCGCACAAGCCCACTACCACGAAGAGCTGCGCCTCATGCAGACCGTCCCCGGAGTCAGCCTGACCTCGGCCATCTGCATCATCGCCGAAATCGGGGTGGACATGTCCGCGTTCGGCTCCAGCGGCCGCCTGTCCGGATGGGCCGGCCTTCGCCCGCGCAACGACGAGAGCGACGGCAAGCTCAAAAGCACAGCCGTCACCAAGGGAAACACGCACCTCAAGCCGATGCTCGTGCAGTGCGCCTGGGGCGCGGTCCGCACCAAGGACAGCAAGTTCCAGCGGCAGTTCTGCAGACTCGCCGCACGCAAGTCGCCTAAGAAGGCCGTCGTCGCGGTGGCTCGCAAACTGCTCGTCACCATCTACGCCATACTCCTCAAACGACAGGAGTACCGGCCTGATGTGGCGGACAAGGACTCCGACGACAGAATGATTATGCGACGACTCCAATACCACATCGCGCAATGCCAGAAGCTGCAACGCTTCGCACCCAAACCGAATGACGAACCCGTTCCCAAACAGAACACAACTGACGCGAAAAGGCCGGGTACTTTTGTGGCAGACCCAGTTCCTCTGGAACGTGGGGACTCCGTTTGCAAATAGGCCTACAACCACGCCTCCCTTATGAGGCTTCAGCACACAGACAAGAACCGCTTGCCTCTCTTGGCAAAGTTCGTAGAGGAAAAACGCACCCCTAAAGCGCTGCTGATTCTTTGGGGATACTTTCTTATTTCATTTATAGAGGAAAAGTATGAATGAAATTATTCCATTTGGTAATGGGAATCAAAATTGTTTAAAAAAATTGTATTATTGCAAAGTCTTTTTGAGATGATTTCGCGATGACTTTGTGTGGTGAAAAAAGTCAAGAATGTGAAAAAGTAACAGTTAAGAGAGGCCTCCTGAATAATGAAAAAGATTTTTTATGCCATTATATTGTCTTTACTTATGCTTCCTGCTGCAAAGGGACAGCAGATTGAGCCGGGATTGGTGGGAACAGACTTTTGGCTTACTTTTTTGTCGAATGTTGATGATGCCAGTCGTTCTATCTATATCTCCTCAGAATATGACTGTACGGCGAATGTAGAAGCGCCTTTGCTTGGTTGGGATACAACCGTGTTTGTCCCGGCGGATACATCGATCAACGTCTTAGTCCCTTATTCTTGTGTGCCACGGATCTTTTATGATTGCCCCAATTGTGGATTGCACGTTGCTACTTCAGCGCCGGCTTTGGTCTATGCTTCCAACTATTCTTCCATGACTGCCGATATGACTTCTGTCCTGCCCACTTCTGTCTTGCGAAAATCTTATATGACGCAGACTTATGGCAGCCGCGCCCCTGGACAGCAGGTGGCAGTTGTAGCTCCCTATGACAGCACCCGTTTGCGGGTCGTGTTGGCTGAGGCTATTTATTCAGAAGACAACAATGACTCTCCACCTATCTACGTTGCTGGTGACACGCTGGACACCTTGTTGATGAGAGGCAATGTTTATCTTTTGAAAACGGGATATGTTTATTTTACGGGCTTTTATCCAGAGTCCGGATTCTCTGGTACCCGTTTTGTCGCATCAAAACCGGTGGCAGTGTTTCAAGGACACCGTTGCACGAATGTTCCTGTTATGTCATCTTACTGTGACCATCTTTTCGAACAAACGATCCCGTCGGACTTTTTAGGCTGCCAGTACGTCATTGTTCCTACTATTGGTCGAGAGCCCACTACAACCACTTCTTATTGTTCTGATTTTGTGGGTGATTTCGTAAAGGTCACCAGTCGTGATGACAACTGTTCGGTGTTTATCGATAATCAACTTGTTACTCAGCTAAATGCGGGAGAATCCTACGAGTTTATCCTAACGAATCATACTCCGAGTTTTTACCCGTCGGACTTAGACTTGTATCAATACGATGCTTTGCCGCTCAGCACTTCATCCCCTGTCTTGGTTTGTTTCTATATCACAGGCAACTGCTATGGCGGAAATCCTGGAGATCCCGCTATGGTTATAGTGCCTTCGTTGGAGCAGGGAATCAGCCGTACAATTGTCCCCGTGTATAATACTGCGCTGGTTCGTTCTCACTTTGTTAATGTGGTGGCACCTACCAACGATGTCGGAAACATCACCTTAGATGGAGTGAATATCGCTTCTGCCTTTACGACGGGTCCATCCGGATACAGTTTTGCCTCTATTCCCATTAGTGAAGGCGTACACATTATGGATGCTGACACTGGACGGTTCTTGGCCACTTTTTACGGCCTTGGGGATGATGAGAGTTATGCCTATATCGCTGGAATGGCGGCTCGTAGTGCCGAATATAATGTGCACGCGAATACTCATACACTGTGTTTGAATGATACTATGACTGTCGCGTTCTCCACGGCTGACAATACTTTGGGTGTGGAGTGGCACGTGGACGGGCAGTTGGTGGATTTCAGTGGAGACACGCTCAGAATTACATTCGACTCCGCGGGAATCCATAGCATTGCCGTGGTGGTCACGCCCGTTGGCGATACCATCTGGGAATACATCACCGTCTTAGGCGAGAACCTCTATGTTGATCTGGGCGAGGACAAGCGTTTTTGTTTGTCGGATGTCACGGAATGTGTGCTGAATGCCGGAGAACAGTTCTCATACGAGTGGAGTACAGGGGAAACCGGACAAACGATTACCGTGACGGAGACGAACAGCTATACCGTGACCGTGTCGGATGAGCAGGGCTGTACGTTGACGGATTCCGTTTTCGTGGAGTTCGTACCTACACCGAATGTGCGTATTCTGAACCAGACGGAGGATTTCTGTGAGGAGTATTCGGCAGTACTGTATGCCGATGCTAATGCGGAGAACTTCCTCTGGAGTACGGGCGAAAGTGGCCAGACCATTACCGTACAGAATCCAGGTATCTATACGGTGGAGGCCAGCAAAGGAGATTGCAAAAACTCGGCGGCCTATAAAATCGAAAACTGTGAATTCAAACTCTATTTTCCCAATGCCTTTTCCCCTAACGGTGATGGCGTCAATGATGAATTTTATCTGAGTCGCACCGAGGATATTGTAGGATTTGACCTCACCCTATACAATCGATGGGGTGAGATCGTCTTCCACACCATTGACCCCGATTTCAGGTGGGACGGTACCTTCGGCGGAAAATTCGTGCCGGAAGGTATCTACAACTATGTGATCAGTATGGCGGTGGGAACTGGCAAATCCTATATCCTCAAAGGACAAATCGTGGTGCTGGGCAACTAATAGAGACTGCAATCTTCCGCTTTCCGCTGCGCAACTGCATTTCCCCGATGTGGGATGGCGGTTGCTATTTCGTGCTCAACTCCAATCCGACGATGCCGATGAGGATGAGTAGGGCGAAGAACATACGCAGGTCGGAGGTTCGGAATGACGATCCGTCATACGCATAGTTCTTCAGGTGTGCAATGAAGCACGCGAGCCAGTCGAAGGACGGCACCAGCTTCTGCTTTGCTCAGCTCCTGTCTGTTCTGCTCGTATGCTTGAATCATCCGCAGTGTGACGCCAGACTGTTCGGCCAGTTCCCGTTGTGTAAGTTGCGAACGACGGCGCAGACGTTTGAGAATCTGCATTTCGTTTGCTCGATGCGTTGAAATCATAGAATGTGCGACCGTGACAAAATGCGACAAATCTGCTTCGTGCAAGGTGGGATAAAGTGATACGATCTTTTCAATAGGCAGACCGTTTTGCTGGATGAAGCGAAACGAATGTCCGCTATACCATTGGAAATATGCCAATACCCAGCCTGCCCAAAATTCTGGCGTGCGGTCGGAAAGACTATATTCCCGATACTCAAAGTTGCCCTTCATACGATGGATAACCTGCTCGGCCAATTCCACACCAGACATTCCGCATATATAGCGAGGATTGCCATTCCCAAATTGCTTGTCAAGACCGCTGGTTAAAAACATCTGGTAAAAGTCTGCCGTCGTATAGCCATATACATTCACGGCGCAATCCAGCATCGCACCTAAGTTGTTCATGGCATCTTCCAAATAATATTCAGGATAGGCGTGCGTCATTGTTTGTCCATTTTTGTCTCAAGATATCAATCATATAAATACCATCCGCTGATTTTGCTTTGGATTTTTCCTTTTGGAAATTATCTCTGGCCTCTTTGTCTCGTATGTCTCTTTGGGAAAAATAGGTAGAACTTTCTGCGGGAATGCATTCCAAATAAGAGAGCTGCTCAAAAGAGTGCTTGCTTTTTAATACGATCTGCTCTCCCAAATTCCCTAACATCATAGCTTTGCGAAGTTGCTCCAAAGATATGGTGTTGTTCAAGAATGCGTTGGCAAAAGAGAAATAAAAGTCGTCTGCCCGATATCCGATGATAACATCGTATGTCTTATAATCAGGCAAAAATTTGTTCAAAAGGTATTCACGAGCTTCTTTAGGCAAACCCTCTGATAGGATAAAAGTCCTGTTTTTCAATAATATGGATAACCAATTTAGGATATGGTAGGGGGCTTCGTTTAAATGCATAACGGTCAGACCGTCCATATTTAGTAAGTATTTGTTTGCATATCCATCTTGATTTTCCGTACAAGCCCACTCTTTGGCCAAATCCAAACTTTCCGTACAATAAAAACCTAATCCGTAGTCGTTTTTCGGATTTCCAAAGCCTAACTGCGGAAACTCAATAATCTTATCAGAGCCGTGATACAGAATTTTATTATCCATAAAAGTATCGTTATAACGAGAGTCTGCAAAAATACATTTTTTTCCAAATAACCGTTCTTAGTTCTGGTTAATAGAAAAAATGAATTTCTTCCGCTTTCCGCTGCGCAAACTGCATTTCCCCGTTGTGCGATGGCGGTTGCTATTTCGTGCTCAACTCCAATCCGACGATGCCGATGAGGATGAGCAGGGCGAAGAACATACGTAGCAGCGAGGCGGTGTCGCCGAAGCAGCTGATACCGATGACGAACGTGCCGATGGCGCCGATGCCCGTCCAAATGATGTACGCCGTGCTCACGGGTATGCTCTTCTGCGCCCAATAAAGAAACAGTCCACTCAATGCCATGCTGACGATGGCCAAGGTGATGTACAGTCCAAAACGCTCCGGATGCAGTCCGCTCAACTTGAAGCCGAGCGGCCAACCTACTTCGAAAATCGCCGCGATGATTAAGTATATCCAAGCCATAATACTATTTTTATTTTGAGAACGCAAATATAATAAAAATGGAGGATGGCGGGCGGCGGAATTTTCGACTGTTGACAATTGATAATTGACAATTGGGTGTCGCTCCACTTGAAACCTGAAACCCTTAGCTCTTAACTCCATCGAAGTAATGGACCTGTTAGAACTTGTAGCACCGCAACGTCGGTTCCCCCATTTCAGACCGCAGGTGCATGGCGCCGCCAAGACATTGATTTGGAAGCGGCAAAGATAATGCTTTTTTAATAAATCAAATCTTCACGAGAAAATTTCATGGCAACTATATACTAGTTGTCCAGATTTGGGCGGCCCGGCACCGCCAACCCTCCATCCGACCCTGTGCCGTCGGGCTGTCCGCACTAACTCGCTGCCCACCCACAATGCGCCGTTAGGCGCAAATTTGCTTCCGATTAGTCCAGATTTGCTTCCATATAGAAGTGCTCGTCCGCCCACGCGCACGCTCGTAAATGTGCTTCCATCCCTGCCGCAGTCCTTCGGGGCAAGCTACATCCATCGGCGGCGACAGCACGCTTTGTTCTTCGGCGCAAGCCACTCCGCGCCGCACCGTAGGTGCACCTCTGCGGTCTCTGCGGTTTACCTAACATACAAATTACTAGAATCGCGATCGGACAATGTTCCGATACTCTGTAAAATCCCCTATTAATATGTTATAAATATATAAAGAAGCAATAGGTCGGGGCGGATTTTCGTGAAAAAAGCGCGGGAGGTGGATTTTTTCCGAGGTACGGGAATGGAAAAAGAGCGGAAACGTGGTGGAAAAAAGGGGTCAAAATGACGTGTTATTTCGGAGTTTTCCGAAAAAAACTCCGAAATAACCCTAAAAACGCCCCGAAAAAACGCCGAAAAAGTGTGTAAAAACGCGTTTTTTCGCGACGCGGAGCATTGAAAATCGCAGAAAATGAAATTTTTTCGCGCTGAATATCAGTGTGTTGTAGGAAAAAGTAAAAAAAAGTGCGTTGTAGGTGAGCAACCGTATCGGAAAAACACTATTTTTGCGCTCCCAATTGAGAGGGAAACGGGGCGACCCGCTGAGACGAGGGGACGGAGATTGGGACAGTTCATTGAAAGAATGGAAGGATGTAGCAAATACTCAAGGATTTTTTTGAGAGATTCGCAAGCGATAAAGTCGGGACAGACAA
>JAZRYT010000140.1:0-12787 GCA_045600905.1 Bacteroidales bacterium | reverse complement strand
GCGAATTGGCTGTTCTTAACGTTAGCGAATTTGTCAAGCAAGTTGTCTTTGTAGGTAACTTTCTTTTGACCATATTCCCAGTTCTTAGCTTCTGCGAGTTGGCTTTCGAACGGTTTCATCGTGAGCGCTTTTTCCTTAGCAGGACAGATGTCGGCGCAGTTGCCGCAACCTGTACAGTCCATAACGGAAACTTGCATACGGAAATGCATACCGGCGAGTTCCTTCGGAGCCTTGATGTCAGCCGTTTCCATACCCTTAGGAGCTTTCTTCAATTCAGCGTCAGTCATGACAACCGGACGGATAGCTGCGTGAGGACAAATCAAAGAACATTGGTTACATTGGATACATTTTGCAGGATTCCATTCAGGAACCATAGTAGCTACGCCACGTTTTTCGTAGGCGGTCGTACCTGCTGGGAATGTACCGTCGATGATTTCCTTGAATGCGGAAACAGGAAGGTCGTTACCACATTGAGCAACCATAGGACGCATAACTTTGTTGATGAAGTCGGGATCTTCGGGATTGCTCGGGAATACGAAATCTGTTGTGCAGTTGAGGTTAGCCCATTCAGCCGGGATTTCGATCTTGGTGATTTCGCCACCGCGGTCAACAGCTGCATAGTTCATATTGACAACGTCTTCACCCTTCTTGCCGTAAGATTTAACGATGAATTTCTTCATTTGTTCAACAGCGAGGTCGTAAGGGATAACGCCGGAAATCTTGAAGAATGCAGATTGAAGGATGGTGTTGGTACGGTTGCCCAAACCGATTTCGCCAGCGATCTTAGTAGCATCGATGGTGTACATATTGATGTGGTGGACAGCCAAATATTTCTTTACGAAATCAGGAAGGTTTTTCTTGGTTTCTTCAACATCCCACGGGGAGTTGTAAAGGAAAGTACCATTGTCTTTCAAACCGCGCAAGCAGTCATACTTGCTGAGGTAGGAAGGAACGTGAACGGCTACGAAATCAGGAGTACCAACCAAGTACGGAGCGAGGATGGGTTCGTCACCGAAACGGAGGTGAGAACAGGTGTAACCGCCGGATTTCTTGGAGTCATAGTCGAAGTAAGCCTGGCTGTATTTGTTGGTGTTGTCACCAATAATCTTGATGGAGTTCTTGTTTGCACCAACGGTACCGTCAGCGCCGAGGCCGTAGAACTTAGCTTCGAAAGTGCCCTTCGGGAGGATGGAGATTTCAGCACCAACCTTGAGGGATTTGTGCATAACATCGTCGTTGATACCAACGGTGAATTGGTTCATCGGGTTTTCGGAAACGAGGTTTTCGTAAACAGCCACGATGTGAGCAGGAGTGGTGTCTTTGGAGGAGAGACCGTAACGGCCGCCGATAATCATCGGGTTGAGTTCGTTGTTTTTGAAAGCTTCCACGATGTCGAGGTACAAAGGATCGCCATTAGCGCCGGGTTCTTTGGTTCTGTCGAGAACGCAGATTCTTTCAACAGTCTTAGGCATAACAGCCATCAAATATTTGACGGAGAACGGACGATACAAATGTACGGTGATGAGACCGAGTTTCTTGCCGCTCTTGTTTTCCTTATCGATGACGGTTTTGATAACGTCGGTGATAGAACCCATAGCAACGATTACGTCTGTTGCGTCAGGAACGCCGTAGTAGTTGAACGGTTTGTATTCGCGACCTGTGATCTTGCTCATTTCCTTCATGTATTTAGCAACGATGTCAGGAAGAGCTTCGTAGTATTGGTTTTGTAATTCTCTTGTTTGGAAATAGATATCTGCATTTTGAGCAGTACCACGGGTAACAGGGTGTTCAGGATTGAGGGCGCGTTCGCGATAAGCCTTCAAAGCATCCCAGTTGACGAGTTTTTCTACATCCTCTTGGTTGGTAGCTTCCACTTTCTGGATTTCGTGGGAAGTACGGAAACCGTCGAAGAAGTGAACGAAAGGAACACGGCCTTCGATGGCTGCCAAGTGAGCAACTGGAGCGAGGTCCATAATTTCTTGAACGGAGCTGGTCACGAGGAATGCGAAACCTGTTTGGCGAGCGCTCATCACGTCGGCGTGGTCACCGAAGATAGAAAGAGCTTGAGCAGCCAATGCACGAGCGGATACGTGGAAAACGCCAGGAAGCAATTCGCCGGCGATTTTGTACATATTCGGAACCATCAGCAAAAGGCCTTGGGAAGCGGTGTAGGTTGTGGTGAGGGCACCAGCCTGCAAAGAACCGTGAACGGCACCAGCAGCACCGGCTTCGGATTGCATTTCGACAACCTTGACGTTTTCACCAAAGATGTTTTTTCTGCCGCCGGCACTCCATTCGTCGATGTATTCTGCCATCGGAGAAGACGGAGTGATAGGATAGATAGCGGCAACTTCACTGAACATGTACGCAACGTGAGCTGCAGCGCAGTTACCGTCGCAAGTCATAAATTTTTTTTCTGCCATAATAAAATTTATTTGTAAATATTGTTGATAATTGTTGCAAGTTATTGACTATTAGCTATTAGCAGTTGGCTGACAGCTTAGCCGTAAAAAGCGCGCAAAGGTAGTAAAAAAACAATAGTAAAAACTTGGAAAATGAGGGTGAAAGATGATTCTAAAAGTTTACCCTACGAACAAATCATCTAATGTGATTGTCTTTTGGAATGAACCGCTGTATTCGTTATATTTCAAACCGTATGTGGTAATGAGTGTGGAATGGATTGTCCTATTCTCTTTTTGTAGAAGGAATTGCACACGATTGGCAATTTTTCTGCTGTAGTCTCTATCAACTGCAAAATCACTTTGGACGAATTTCATTTCACAGAGATTGAGGACGCGGTCGTCACGGTCAATGATCATATCTATCTGCATTCCTTCCGAATGGTTGTCTCCTTGCTCAATAAAAGAAGATATTCGTGTCGTCACACCAGAAATTCCCAAGGCCTGTTTGATTTGTCGGATGTGGTTGAAACATACCTCTTCAAAGGCTATGCCGCACCAACTTCTGACGGCAGGTTTGTTTTCGTTCACTTGCCAAAAGTCTTCCTGTTTGCGGTCTTGTTCCATAAAATGCAACCAAAACCAGCAGAAATTGTCCGAAAGTTTATAGTGAACAGCTCTTTTTGAGCACCCATACGGCACATATTTAACAAGGAAGTCGGACTCTTCCAAAGCCGCCAATGATTCGGAAAGCGTACCACCTCCTTTAATGTTCGTTTTTTGAACGATTTGTTCCCGAGTAAGCCCCTTATGGCAAGTTCCCAAGGCTCGCACGATTTTCATCTTCATTTCCGGGTTGATGAAGACTGAGCGAAACAGTCTGCTGAACTCGTCTTTTAATTTGGCATTTTTCCTAAAAAAAAGATTGTCGATATTCTGGGCCAAGCTAAATCCCTTGGCAAAGTAGTCCATATAGTATGGGATTCCGCCCAATATCATATACCCTTCTGTAATATCATAACGGGACAAATTGATTCCGTTGGCCTCATAAAATTGGGCACATTCGCTCAAAGTAAAAGGTTCCAATTTGATTACATCGGTAAGACGTCCATACAATCCACCTTTATCATTTATCAGTCTATTGGACATCCAGGATGTCGCGCTGCCGCAAACGACAAGCATAAGGTTATCCCTACAGTCTCCCCATCCGTTCCAAAAACTTTCCAATGCGGTAACGAATCCTGAACCTGGTGTGTCCATCCAAGGAAGTTCGTCAATGAAGACAACTTGACGGCTCCCATCGTCTTTTTGTCCCAGCAATTGTTTCAATAAAAAGAAGGCCTCTAACCAAGAACTGGGTTGATGCTCTCCTTCCCAACCATATTGCCGAAGAGAGTAGAAAAAATGTTTCAGTTGTTCGGTCCTTTGTCCTGATTTTTTATCAACCAGCGACAAACCGGTGTGCTGAAAGGCGAAGTGATTTTTAAAATATTCCTTGATTAAGAAAGTCTTTCCCACTCTCCGCCTACCGTAAATAGCTATGAATTCTGATTTTCCGCTGTTGTATCTTGCTGACAATTCGGATATTTCTGCTTTTCTACCAATTATTGAAGCCATATTTTCCTCTGATTAAATTAGCGGCAAAAGTACAATAATTTTTATTTTCCGTCGCGACAAATCAGCCGCAAAGCGCAAAAAAATATCGTTTACGGCTGATTTGTATGTAAAGAATCAGCCGTGAAGCACAAAAAATGTATCGTTCGCGGCTGATTTGCAATGTGCGTTCTATGCCTTGTAATGTTGAGACAGCACGCTGCACCGCACAGGTGTTCCCTTTATTTGATTTGAACTTTCGCTTTTTCTCCTGTCTCTTCGCCTGTTTTCGGATCAAGGATGGGGACCATTAGAAAGACTTTCGCCGGACCTGAGACTTTCACCACACCCATACTTGTTATAGAATCATTTTGGGTGACTTCTCCGGAGATGTATGCAGTGTCTTTCCAACTCGACTCGTATTAATAGTCACTTTATTGTTTGATGTCATTCCAGTGATTTCCCCGACTTTGAAGATTCCAGTTCCAGCAAGTTGCATCACTATGTCCTCTGCTTGACATTTTTTTATGTAGAGACGGCTCGCTCCGCTCGCATTGATTACAATGTTTTTGCGCATTTGCAACTCATTGATATGGATGTCCCCTGCTCCGTTTGCGTCCAAGGTGAAGTTTTCACAACACATCTCCTGTTTAACAGTGAGCACTCGCGCACTACTTGTGATAATTTCAATGTCTTTGCGCATTTGCAACCCATAGATTTGCGTGTTTCCTGGTCCATTTAAGGCTAAAGTGAAGTTATCACCTTTTATCTCATTTTCAATGGTGATATCGCAGGTACCTTCCGATGTGACTGAGTCGAATTTCGGAGAATAAATCTTAACATATAGTACTTTAAGATCCAGACTTTTTTGAGGATGCTCTTTGATGGATAAGGTCAATTTCCCGTTGGCCACTTCGGAGGCGATGTGTTCCGCGTTGTGGTCCGCAGACACAACGGCTATTTCCAATTTGGATTCGGGACTCTGACATAAAATCACATTCCCGAGGAACCCTCTTTCAATGTTCAAAGATGAAAAAGCGGGAAGCATTCGAACCAATTTGTCCTGGACTTTTTGCGCTTGCACGAAACTGAGGGTCAAAATTAAAACGACCAATAGACATAATTTTTTCATATCAATTTGATTTTAAGATTATTTGATTAATTCCTCCTTGCTATATTCTGTAGGCACGATTTCTTCTCCGCTTTCATTGATAAAACCGTAAAATCCGCCCTTGCTGACTAAAGCCATTTTGTTTCTGTACTGTCCGAATTTTCCGATTTCATCGTATTGCGTAGTCACGACTTCCTTGCCCAATGAATCTACAAATCCTACAAAGCCGAACTGCTCTACTAAAGCCCACCCTTTTTTATACTCGTCAAAAGCGTCAATTTTCGTGTATTTGGGATAGACTTTGATGTTCCCTTTGGCATCGCAAAGTCCGTAAAATCCGTGTTTTTGAATCAGTTTCCAACCTTTATAGTCGGGTGGCAGCGATTTCGTCGTTGAGGTAGCGGGCGTACCATCGGGCAGTTTGGTCGTCAAGGCGGATAGGCTGTTGCTATCCGTTGGAGGGACGTTTTCAAGCGGCAGGTCAGCCCGATACTCGTAAGATGTCTCACTTTCAATGATGGGTTCCAGCGGTTCGGCGGTGATAGTGTCTTCGACTACAGTGATACTCGTAATCGGGCCGTCTGCCGGCTGTTGTGGATTAAGGTTGGACACGATGACGGCAGAAGACAAAGCGCACACGGCACTAGCGGTCGTCCCAACAGTCACGGGCACTTGGGCGGCGGCAAGGGCCATCCAGCCGCTTGGCTTGGGCACCGCCGCCCAATTCACAGCAGCGAGTGGCGATGCCGACAGCGGTGCTAAGGACAAACTGGAAAGTTTTGCCTTGCAAACGGCATCGACGGCGTATGATTTTTTGAATAACAAGGATAAAATGATCATAATGTGAGCTTGTCTGTTCTTTTGAAGTTGTGACAGGGTTTGCTACAATTGCTGGCGGGCCTCCGCCAAGTAGCGCTTGGAACTTCTTTCTCCGATATTTAGTGTCTCTGCAATCTGCTTATGTTTTGGTTTTCAAATACATAAAGATTGAATACCGCTCGATGACGGTCGGGCAGAGCACAAACGGCATCCAAAATTTCCTCTTTGGTAAAGTCGTTCTCCTTAAATTTTGCAGTTTCCTCATATACGGGCAATTCACCCACCGAGTGCGCATCTTCTATGGGAATGAAGTCGGGACGTTTCCGAAGATACATAAGCGTGGTGTTCAGGGTGATCCGCATCAACCAGCTCTCAAAGCTTCCCAATTTCCGACACGAAGCCGACTTCTCAATGGCAATGAGGAAGGCCTCGTGCGCCAAGTCCTCCGCCACCTGCCGGTCGCCCACATAGCGGTAGCAAACACCAATCATTTTGTTGATGTTCTTCTGATAAGCCCTTGTCCAAAACCGTTGTGCTTGCATCGTTGTCTTTTTAGTAAGATGTAAAAATAGGGAAAAGGGCCAAATATGAGTTGGTAGATGGGTAGATGGGGAGAGGCGTAGAATGGGACTGTGGGGGCGAATAGGAAATAATAGCTAATGGTCAAAAGCTATTTCGCTTTATAATACAGGGTGCAACTGCCGCTTTCGGTAAACATCTCTTTTGTGAGGCGGCGCATTTGCTCCTCGGTGACGTCAAAGTAGTGCTCGCGTTCGTTGAGGAAGTACTCGGCGTTGGAGATAGTCTCACCCACGGCGATGTTGGTGGCGCGGTCGTCAATCTTGATTTCATTGTTCAGCAAGATAGATTCGGCGCGGTTCTGCACTTTCTGCAAGTCGTGTGCGAAGTTGGAGCCGAACTGATAACCGTACAGGAAGTCGCAAAGTGCTGCATCGGCCTGCTCCACGGGAATGCCGTCAACGGGGCGTCCGCTGATGAGGAAGAGTCCGTCATCGCTTGTGCCCATAATGGATGCGGAAATGTCGGTGAAGATTTTGCGGTCGGTGACCAACTCTTTGTACAGGTAAGACGACTGCCCCGTGCCGAACATATCGGACAGCAGGTCGCAGGCGTAATAGTCGGGGTGCATACGGTCGCACATGTGCCAGCCTTTGAGCAGGAGGTCGGATGGCACGTCGCGCTCCACTGTCAGAACGCGCGCCTCCGTCTGGGGCAGTTCCTTAGGATAGTTTTTGGCGGGCACATCACCCATCGGAATATCACCGAACCATTTTTCCACTAAGGGCATAACCTCATCGTAGTGCACGTTGCCGGCCACAACCAACACGGCGTTGTTAGGACGGTAGAAACGATAGTAAAAATCCTTAATCATCGCCATATCGACTTCGGCGATGTGTTCCGTTTTTTTACCAATGGGAAGCCACTGGTAGGGATGGCGCTGGTAGGCCATCTGGTTGAAAAGCATTGCCAAATCGCCGTAAGGACGATTGAGGTAATTCTCTTTGAACTCTTCGATGACTACTTGCTTTTGGATGTCGAGAGAGACTTGCTTGAAGGCGAGCTCGTGCATACGGTCGGACTCGATCCAGAGGGCGGTCTCGATGTTGTTGGCGGGCAGCACAACGTAGTAATTTGTGAGGTCCTGCGAAGTGTAGGCGTTGTTGATGGCGCCCACTTTCTGCAGCGCCTTGTCGTAATCGGGCACATTTTTGGAGCCTGTGAACATAAAATGTTCCATCAGGTGCGCGAAACCCGTGTGGTCGGGATGCTCGTCGCGGGAACCGACGTTATAGACTACATTGCAGGCTGCCAGCGGCGTTGTGTGGTCTTCGTGAACAATCACGCGCAGACCGTTATCGAGGGTTTTTCTTTTGATAGTAAGCATTGCTGAATTTTGAGGGCGCAAAAATAGAAAAATAGACTTTGACTTTTTAAACTTTGAACCTTAAACTTTAAACTCCTATTTTCACCAATTTAATTATGCTGCTGGCATTATGCTGACAGCATAATCATAAAAAATGTATTTTTGCGGCCTTAAAAACGAACAAAATGTATCAACCGACCAACCCGTTTTTTTTCAAAGGGGAAATACCAGAAGCCTATTTCTGCGACCGCGAAGCAGAAACGGAATTGTTAACACGTCATATTACCAATGGACATAATGTGGTGCTGACCTCCCCCCGTCGTATTGGGAAGACAGGCCTCATTAATCATTGTTTCCGGCAGGAAATCCTAAAAGGACAATGTTATTTGTTCTTTGTTGATATTTTGGCAACATCTTCCCTTAAGGAATTTATCTACTTGTTAGGGCAGGAATTGTTTGACACATTGAAACCGCAGAGCCGCAAAATGGTTGACACTTTTGTTTCTACGGTTCGTTCCATAAGTGGCGAATTGAAATACGATGTGGTTTCAGGAATGCCCAAATTTTGTTTTTCCTTAGGAGCGTTGCGCGATCCCGAATACACGTTGAAGGAGATTTTCGACTATATCGACAAAGCAGATAAACCGTGCGTAATCGCTATCGATGAATTTCAGCAAATTGCACATTATCCTGAAAAAAATACGGAAGCATTGTTGCGAACGCACATTCAGCATTGTAGCAATGCGCAATTTATATTTGCTGGCTCTGAACGTCATCTGCTTACTGAGATGTTCAACAATGTTTCTCGCCCCTTTTATGCCAGTTCCACTATGATGAATTTGGACAAACTCGAAGTTCGGAAGTATGTCGATTTTTTAGATTTTCATTTTAAGGAATACCATAAAAATATAGCCGTAAAGGAAGCAGAATTAATATATAAGTTGTTGAATGGTAACACTTTTTGCTTGCAAAAGACATTCAACGTGGCTTTTTCGATGACGTACGAAAACACTATTTGTGATGCCTCTATTATGTTACGGGCTATTGAGGATATAATACTGGAAAACGAGCATACTTATAAAAAGATGCTTTCCACACTGTCGCCGCAACCGAAGGAGGTCCTGTATGCGATAGCCGCTGATGGGACTGCCAATCGTGTGACGTCCGGTGATTTTGTGCGCCGACACCAACTTAAATCCTCCAGCAGTGTTCAATCAGCCATTAAACAATTGTTGGATGGAGATTGGATTACACATTATTCTGATGGCAAGAACAATAAAACTTATATGGTCAATGATCCGTTTTTGCAATTATGGTTATTAAAGCAGATAGGTCAGGGTTATCAGTTGGAACTGTGATCTTTAGGAAGATATCGGCGAAAAATGGATTTTCCTTATCCGAAGGTCCTGTTTTTCAGAATACCACATCTTATATTAGGTTCCAAACAGGAAAAGAATTTTAGTTAACACAGCATACGATAGAGAATTAATGGATTTCAAACTTGTTTCATCATACCAACCCTCTGGAGACCAGCCCACTGCTATTGAACAGCTGGTGGAGGGCCTTAAACGCGGGGACGAAGCCCAAACGCTGCTCGGCGTGACTGGTTCGGGCAAAACTTTTACCATTGCCAATGTGTTGGCCAAAGCCAACCGGCCGGCATTGATTCTTAGTCACAATAAAACACTTGCCGCGCAATTGTACAGCGAGTTCAAGCAGTTTTTTCCTGAAAATGCGGTGGAGTACTACGTCTCCTACTACGATTATTATCAGCCGGAGGCATATATTCCAACCACTAATACGTATATAGAGAAAGATTTGGCCATCAACGACGAAATCGAGAAGTTGCGACTGCATACGACGGCATCGCTGCTTTCCGGTCGCCGCGATGTCATCGTAATTGCTTCTGTGTCCTGCATCTACGGCATCGGCAACCCCGATGATTTTGCCCAAAACGTCATTCATATCCATACAGGAATGGTTATCGACCGCAACAAACTGCTTTTGGCTTTTGTCAATTCGCTGTATTCTCGTACGGAGCTTAATTTGCAGCCCGCACAGTTCCGCGTAAAAGGCGACACGGTGGATATCTTCCCTCCTTATAATGAGATAGCCTATCGAATTCTCTTCTTTGATGATGAAATTGAATCCATCTCCGAAATCGAACCGCTGTCTGGTGGTGTGATTCAGAAAATTGACCAAATCACGATTTATCCCGCCAGCATTTTCGTTACCACGCAGGAATCGATGAATGAGGCCATCTACAATATTAAGTTGGATTTGGGAGCGCAAATAGAATATTTGAAATCAATAGGCAAACATCTGGAAGCCAAACGCTTGGATGACCGCGTCAATTACGACGTGGAGATGATGAAGGAGCTGGGCTATTGCTCGGGTATAGAAAACTATTCCCGATATTTTGATAAGCGCAAACCGGGCGAACGTCCGTTCTGCATCTTGGACTTTTTCCCTGAAGATTTTGTTTTAGTGGTAGATGAAAGTCACGTCACTGTTCCGCAAATTGGGGCGATGTATGGCGGCGACCGCTCCCGCAAAATCAATCTGGTAGATTATGGCTTCCGCCTGCCTGCCGCTTTGGACAACCGTCCGTTGAAGTTTGACGAATTTGAGAACCTCATTGGACAGACTATTTTTATGAGCGCGACACCCGCCGAGTTCGAGTTGAAAAAGTCGGGGGGCGTGGTCGTGGAGCAGGTGGTGCGCCCAACGGGACTGTTGGATCCGCCAATAGAAGTGCGCCCCGCCACCAATCAGGTGGATGATTTGCTGAACGAAATTGAAGACACAGTAGATAAGGGTGAGCGTGTACTGGTCACCACCTTGACCAAACGAATGGCAGAGGAATTGAATTCATACCTTATTAATATAGGTATAAAGTCTTGCTACATTCACTCGGATGTTGACACATTGGACCGTGTCGAGATTTTAAAGGATTTGCGTTTCGGTGCCATTGATGTCTTAGTAGGTGTGAACCTTTTGCGTGAAGGCCTGGATTTGCCTGAGGTCTCGTTGGTGGCCGTGATGGATGCGGACAAGGAGGGCTTTTTGCGTAACGAACGTTCCTTGACACAGACGGCAGGACGTGCCGCGCGCCACGTGAACGGACATGTCATCTTCTATGCTAACAAAGTGACCAAATCTATGCAGGCCACGATGGACGAAACAGCCAGACGCAGGGCTAAACAAATGGCTTACAATGAAAAATACCACATCGTTCCCAAAGGCGTGGTGAAGTCGGAGGAAATCTACCTCGCCGGCCAAATTGACGAGGCTGTCACGATGAAGAGTGAGAAGGGTAAGAAACAGTATGCGATGATGGAAAAACCGACACCGCAGGCTGCTGAGGACAACATTATGTTGCTCAACGTCGAACAACTGAAGACGCGTATGAAAAAATTGCGCAAGGAGATGGACAAAGCCGTTAAGGATTTGGACTTTGACGTGGCAACCTCCTTGCGCGATGAAATACTCGCTATCGAACAGCGAATAAAAAATTATTAGACTTATTCTTCGGGGAGGGCTTTGAAACCGATACCCATAATTTCAGAGCTTTCAATCACATTGACAAATGCGGCGGGATCCAAACGGCGCAAATTTGATTTGAGCTTGATGAGATCCGTACGGTCAAGTGTGACGTAAATCATTTGTCTTTCAGCACCCTGGTAAAGTCCTGTACCGGCGAACACCGTGCCGCCGCGTTTCATATCGTGGAGAATAAAATGGCGGACTTCCTCTACTCTGTCAGTAACGACGAAGGCCGTTTTATAGGATTTGATACCATCTACAATGAGGTCGATGACCTTGCTTTCAATGGCAATGAGGATGATGGAATAAATCGGCAGACGGATTTGCTTGAATGCTATCAAAGTGGTGAGTGTGATGCAGGAATCGACCACCAAAACGAGTGTGCCGAGAGATATCTTCGTGTATTTGTGCAGAATCATTGAGATGATGTCACTACCGCCTGATGTGGCACCGGATTTGAAAATCAGTCCGATGGCAATGCCGTAGATGACACCTGCCACTACTGTGTTCAGAAAATAGTCAGGACGGAAAAAGTTATCTCCGTGGGGTATTTGAACTAAAGACTGAATGCCGTCAGCTTGGGCGACAATACCTTCGTGGATGACGGGATCGTATCCCCACAAAGTTTCAATAACCCAAGTGAAGGCGAAAATCAAAATGGTCGAAATGACAGTCTTAACGCCGAAACGGGGACCGAGAATCCACGTTCCAATCAACAGCAAAGGAATGTCCATACAAATAGCGTAAAAACTGATTCTCCAAGGCCACAATGTGTTGAATACGTTGGCCAAACCGTATGTCCCGCCAGGAGCAAGCAAATAAGGGTTGACGAACATTACATCGCCTACGGCAAAGAGAAAGCTGCCGATAATTAGGAGGCAGTAAGCCCAAATTTCTGACTTGTTGATTTTTTTAAGTTGTTTATTCATAAGTATTTAGTATTTTTATTTTGAGGGTGCAAAGATACAAAAACCAATTAACAATGTATAATGTACAAAGTTCAATAATTATAAAGTGTGTCCTCCGCGCCGTAGGCGCCCCTCCGCGTTACTCCGCGTCCTCTGCGGTTGACCCCGCGCCGCAGGCACCCCGAAAACTCCCAAACATGCACTTGTTTTTTAACTATTGATTGTTAAATTTTGAAAGCTGGTTTTGTAACAATCTTAAATAAAGTGTGATATAATTTTTTAAAAATCGTCAATATAGTTAATGGTTTATGTTATTTTTGCCGCAAATAATAAATAAAAGAAAAAAACTATGCGATGAAAAAATCAAATGAAAATAATAATTATCTTTGCGGCTCCGAAAAAAGCGAAACCATGATACCCGAAAAATACGTCAGATTCGATTGGGCGGCGAAGAACCTGCTGCGCGACAAGGCCGACTTCGTCGTGCTCGAAGGGCTGGTAACCGTGTTGCTCAACGAGGAAATCA
>JAZRYT010000139.1:0-4718 GCA_045600905.1 Bacteroidales bacterium | reverse complement strand
GAACGAAAAGACGATATGCTGGTTGAATTAACATTGCCAAAAGACGCTAACATTTATGCGCAGCAATATGCACTCTATCTGCCAGACAAAGATCTCCTGCAAAAAAAATTACGGGAATGGATTGATGAGCAAAACGAAAATCAACCATCTTTGCAGTCACAAATCAGATACTGCGATTCTTATTAAATCATTAAACAACAAACAATTAACAAAAACAGAAAGATAAACATTCAACTGATATATTATTATAAATCATAGCGTTTGCTATTTGTTCGAGAACACTGAAACGTAGGAAATTTCAAGTAAAACCGAGGACAGATTGCGGATGCTCACGCATACGTGGGCGTTCTTGTCTGTTTTACCGGTTTCCTACGACCGCAGTGTTGGACAAGATTCGTCCACGTTCTGCGTTCGTAGGGAACAAGTGCCAGACGCTAAAAGCAAATGCGTATGGCAAACAAGAATTTATCGCAGGCAAAAGCGAAAAAAAACGATGAGTTTTATACTCAGTATGCGGACATTCAAAATGAAATAAACGCCTATTTGGAATATAATTCGGATGTATTTCGGGACAAGACTATCCTTCTTCCGTGTGACGATCCCGAATGGTCAAACTTTACAAAATTCTTTGCACAGAATTTTGAAAACTTTGGCTTGAAAAAGCTGATTAGCACAAGTTATGCTATAGAAAGCAAAAACATAGACCTGAACTGGCAGCCAACTCTGTTTGAACAGGAAAATCCCAACTTTGATTTGGATAAGACCAAAATAAAAGGTAAGATTTTCACGCTTGAACGTGACACCGATGCCAGTGGAAAGATTGACATTGAAGATTTGGAATGGCAATATTTGGAAGGCGATGGCGACTTCCGTAGTAATGAAGTAAAAGCCTTACGAGAGGAAGCCGACATAATCATCACCAATCCACCGTTCAGCTTGTTTAGAGAGTTTATTGCGTGGATTATGGAGGCAGACAAGAAATTCGTCATCATTGGAAATCAAAATGCCATAACATATAAAGAAGTGTTTCCTCTGATTAAAGACAATAAGGTATGGTTGGGAAATAGATTCAACCAGCGCGTAAATGGAAAAAATATGACATTTATGGTTCCTGAGACATATGAAATGAAGGGAACCGAATTGTACATTGATGAAAAAGGAACAAAATTCATAAGTGTTGCTGGCACAGGGTGGTTTACCAACATCGAGCACGGACGCCGCCATCAACCTATGCAGCTGATGACAATGGCGGACAATCTCAAATACAGCAAGCACCCGGAAATTAAAGATGTTGGCTATCAAAACTATGATAATTATAATGCTATTGATATTCCATTTTCAGATGCCATTCCAAGCGATTACGACGGTGTGATGGGAGTTCCAATTTCGTGGTTGTCAAAGTATTGCCCTGAACAGTTTGAAATCGTAAAATTTAGAAAAGGAAATGATGGTAAAGATCTGTCAATCAATGGTGTATGCCCCTATTTTAGAATATTAATCCGTAAAAAACAATAAAATGAAAACGACATTAAAAGAGTACACAATTCAGGAAGTTTGTGAAGGTTTCGTTTACAACGAATTAGAAGGCAAGGGTTTGTTCGGCTTGAATGGTCAATTGACAATCCAGCCCGAATACCAAAGAAACTACATTTACAATGATGGCAAAAAGGACGTGGCCGTTATAGAATCCGTGCTGAAAGGTTATCCACTGGGGCTCATCTATTTCAACAAAGTAGATGACAGGCTTGAAGTGCTGGACGGGCAACAACGCATCACTTCCTTGGGTCGGTTTGTCACCGGAAAGTTTGCCATTAAAGACGCCAACGGAATGGAACAGTACTTTTCAAGTTTGGCATCAGACAAACAACAACTTATCAACAACTCAAAACTGTTGGTTTATATTTGTGAAGGAACCGAAACAGAAATAAAAGAGTGGTTCAAGATCATCAATATTGCCGGTGTTCCATTGAAACCGCAAGAGCTGTTGAACGCGGTATATTCCGGGCCGTTTGTAACCAAAGCAAAAGAAGTGTTTAGCAATTCACAAAACGCAAACATCCAGAAATGGAGTGCATTCATCAAAGGTGTTGCCAACCGCCAAGACTTTTTGGAATGCGCCTTGGATTGGGTGAGCAAAGGAAATATTGAAAATTATATGGCCACCCATCGTTCGGATACGGACATCAATGAAATGGAAACCTATTTCAATAGCGTGATCGATTGGATTGACAGTGTGTTTCCAACAGTTAAAAAAGAGATGTGCGGTTTGGAGTGGGGTCGTCTGTATGAAACGTATCATAAAAATCCGTTCAATAAAATTAAAGTCGGTTCAGAAGTTGACCGATTATATGCGGACGAATATGTTGCCAACAAAAAAGGAATATTTGAATATGTTTTGGGCGGCTGCGCTGATGATAGGTTGTTGGAAATTCGCGTTTTTGACAATGCAACAAAGAATACCGTATATCATAAACAGACAACCGATGCCATTGTGAAAGGCATATCCAATTGCCCGTTGTGCGCTATGGGCACAAATGCCAATAGAACAAGAATTTGGAAGTTGAATGAAATGGATGCCGACCACGTCACTGCTTGGAGCAAAGGTGGCAGCACCACCATTGGGAATTGTGAAATGCTTTGCCAAACACACAACCGAGCCAAAGGAAATAAATAAACGTTAAATCAGTCCCGTCATATAAACCGGAAGAAGTGTGATTTTGTCGCTTAAAAATATTTTCCCAAAAATCTTTTTCCAAAAAATATACCGTGACCCCGAAATTTTAAAGCTAAAAATATACCGTAACCCCGAAATTTGTCGCTCCACTTTTGAAAGCGAGAAGCTATCCAAACAAGCAGTCCATTCCCAACTTCACCGGTACGGTTTCATTGTAAACGCTTGGAGCAAAGCCGAAAGTCGTTATCATAGTAAGATAGATGCCGCTTCGTGTGCCTGTCTCGTTTTGGAAAGCGGTCATGCGGTTTCGCAACAACCTATCATCCTCTTGCGTGATTTTATAGTCGTCTTTCGAGTATTTGATTTCGCAAAGGTTGATCATATCGTCGGCACGGTCAATGATGAGGTCTATCTGCGCGCCGGGCATTGAACTTTTGCTTCTCCAAGAATAACATTTTGTCGATATGCTGTCCAAGTGCAACACTTCCTTGATTTGCCTAATGTGCGTTAGGCAGATACTTTCGTATGTCAAGCCAAACCAATTGTTTACTTCAGGCGTGTTAATGTGATTGCTCCAGAAATTGCTTTCTGTTTTTGCCTTAGGCACAAAATTAAGGTAGAACATAATGTAAAAATCCGTCAGTTTGTAGATTCCACCTGTGCTTTTAACTTTTTTGTCGCGTACATAATAAAGCCGAATGAACTCACAGTTTTGCAGATTTTCAAGCATAGTGGTCAATGTGCTTCCACTTATAGACAAACGCGATGATATTTCCGAACGTGTCAACCCTTTTTTGTTGTCTGCCAACAGTTTGACAATTTTCTTGTATGGCTCCGTTGAGTTGAACAATGTTTTGAAAAGACGGTCGTATTCGCGTCTCAATTCCGCGTTTTCGTTGAAAAACAGTCTGTCGATGTTTTGCACAAGACTTTCCTGCGGATTTAACAAACTGAGGTAGTAGGCCACGCCGCCAAAAGTCATATAGCATTGCAATATGCTGAGTCTGTTCCATGGAAAACCTTTGGCTATCAAGTATTTTTCCGTTTCGCCAAGCGTAAATTGACGAAGGCACATTTCGTGCGTGATACGGTTGTGCAATCCCCCTTTTGCGTCAATAATGTTTTTAATCATCCAAGATGTGGCTGAACCGCAAACAATGAGTTTGATATTGTCGTGTAGCGAAGCCCAACTATTCCAAAAATAGCCCAAGGCACGAATGAATCCCGAACGTTGCGTGTCGAGACTTGGAATTTCATCAAAGAAAAGAATTACAGGAGCATCTTCCTCAACTTTAGATTGAAGAAATTTCCGAAGTTCGACAAATGCCTTCATCCATGATGTCGGTGTTTGGTTTATCTCGTAGCCATAGAATTCTAATGATTCCACAAAAGCCTCCATTTGTTCGGAAGGTTCTCCATCAATGACTCCAGTCATACTGAAGGCATATCTGTCTGCAAAAAGAGAATTGATGAGGTAAGTCTTTCCAACACGACGTCGTCCGTAAAGTGCAATAAATTCCGCTTTGCCAGATTGTATGTACTGCTCCAATAAGGCGATTTCTTTATCACGACCAATGATGTTTCCCATATTTAAATTTTTCTGCAAAAATACATTTTTTTCTTGAGTTTTACCCAAATCGATGATTTTTTTATCGTTTTGGGTAAAACTGATATGAGATTTACCCAGATTAATGATTTTTTTATCGTTTTGGGTAAAACTCAATTGTTTTATCGTGAACGGCGCGGTGCACCGTCTCTACCGTTTGTGTGCCAGCGTAATCACCATGATTTCCTGCGGTGTGCCAACCCGGATGAATAAAACTCTAACTTGCCGCCGATTATCTTAACTTCTTTTCTCATTTTTTCTGCCATTGAATCTTTGTCCAAATCGCACAATTTTTACCACATTTGGATGAAAATAAAATTAGATACCTGTCCAAATGTTGTAAATTATGTTATCTTTGCCGTCTCAAAATCATTACAATAAAGATGGAAAAAATTATTGGTAGAGAACGGGAACTCCTTGAGCTTCAGTCAAGTTATT
>JAZRYT010000138.1:0-6465 GCA_045600905.1 Bacteroidales bacterium | reverse complement strand
CCGTTTTGGAAGTTTGTGAAAATGGTGCCGACATTATCGATGTCGCAATGGAGCCGCTCTCCTGGGGTATGGTCCATCCCGATGTCATCTCTGTACAGGCAATGCTTCGTGACGCCGGTTACGATGTCCCCGATATCGATATGAATGCCTATATGGAGGCTCGTTCCCTTACCCAGAAATTTATGGACGATTTCCTCGGTTATTTTATCGAGCCTAAAAACAAGATTTGCACGTCATTGTTGCTCGGATGCGGCCTGCCAGGCGGTATGATGGGCTCTATGATGGCCGATTTGAAAGGCTTGAAGGATGCCATTAATCTTTCCTTGCGCAATGCGGGTAAGAAGGAACTCTCTGAAGACGAACTGCTTGTGAAACTTTTCAATGAGGTCCAGTACGTTTGGCCTCGCGTCGGTACGCCAGGCTTGGTGACCCCTTTTAGCCAATATGTGAAGAATATAGCTTTGATGAATATTCTGGCTGAGGCTCAAGGCAAACCTCGTTATTCGAGTATGGATAAGAATATGTGGGATATGATTCTTGGTCGTTGTGGCCGCCTGCCCGGTCCCCTGGCTCCTGAAATCGTTGAATTGGCTAAGGAAAAGGGTTACGAGTTCTTCGACGGTGTTCCTCAAGACAACTATCCCGATGAACTTCCCAAATATCGTGAAATGATGAAAGAGAGAGGTTGGGACTGCGGCCCAGACGATGAAGAACTCTTCGAATTGGCTATGCACGAACGTCAATACATTGACTATAAAGAGGGTAGGGCTAAGAAGAATTTTGAAACGGCACTTGCCGCCGCCAAAGAGAAGTCCAATGTTCGCGAGGTGGTCAAAGTCGTCAAGTTGCCCGAAGTGGTTAAACAGGAAGTCATTGACCGCGTTTTGGCCAAGGATCCCGATGCCAAAATGGTAGTCGCTCCCGTTTCCGGTCAGGTGATTTGGGAACTTGCCGTGGAGGAAAATTCCATGGCTAAACCTGTGGGAACCAGTTATAAAGAAGGCGATGTCGTCTGCTTTATCGCAGCTTACTATGGTCAAGAGGAAGTTCGCGCTCTGTATGATGGAAAATTACTCGAAGTGATTGTGGAACAAGGAGAAAAGGTCCAAAAAGGCGATGTGATTGCGTTTCTTAAGTAGAGCTTGATTTAAATATACTGTATGGATTTCGTGAAACCTTTTTTTGCCGGCAAACACTGGGCGGTTCAACTTGTGTGGTTGGTGCTCTTTGTTTTCCTCTTCGGAGTCGTCTTTAGTGGTATTGGCGAACTCATTGCCTATGCGGTCTATCATACGTTGGATATGTATAAAGCAAGCAGTCCGGCAGGTTACATTCGTATTGTTCAAACGTTTAGTTCTATAGGAATGTTCTTGGTTCCGGCCTTGTTGTTCGCGTATTGCCAAGATAAGAAATGGTTGAATTACGAGTCTGCCAATCGCAAACCACACTATCTGTTGGTGAATGTGACATTGCTGCTCTCCATCGTTATTTTGCCTCTGGTGGCCGTGATGGAGCAATGGAATCAAAGTCTCCAATTGCCTGAGTCAATGGCCAATGTCCAGCAATGGATGCGGGCAATGGAAGACAGAGCAGCGGATATGATGACGCTCCTGACTTTTGAACATAGTAATACCACGTTGATTCTGAATCTGCTGGTGATGGCCGCACTTCCAGCAATATGTGAGGAATTCCTCTTTAGAGGTACTGTCCAATCTTTTTTGATGAAACAGACAGGGAAGCCGCACCTCGCCGTCTGGATTTCGGCTTTTGTTTTCAGTGCCATCCATTTCCAGTTCTTCGGATTTGTCCCACGAATGATGTTGGGAGCTTATTTGGGATACCTCTTCTATTGGAGCCGATCCCTGTGGCTTCCGATATTGGCGCATTTCCTCCATAATGCTCTTTCCCTCATCGTGTCCTTTTCGTTGCAAGGACGCGGTGTGATAGTGGATGATGTTGAATTTACGGAGATTAGCGGAGCTAAGACTTTGGCACTCTCCTGTGCCGTGGTGGCAGCTATGAGCCTCGTGTTTATGTGGAAGACACAAAAGGAATTGAATAAATAGTCTAATTAAACACCATATTAATGAAAAGATTTTTTCTGCTGGCACTGTTGGCAGCATTGACAATGTTTCAGGCCCACGCCGTCCTTAAGGAAAAGGATCTTGCGCAAACGTTGGGCGTTCTGCGTGCGGAGTTGGAAACAACCTATAAAGAACAAAAGGCCATGATGATGCTTTTTGAAAAACGCAATGTTGAACAGCACGCCAATTTGATAAAAATGATGCAGCGAAGCAATCAGATAGCTTTGATGCTCTATTCTCAAAATGCGGATTTCACATTTGATATGGCGTATGCCTGTCAGGAAGCTACGGAGCAATACCGCAATTTGAAAATGAATCACATGCCATACGCCAAAATGAAGGAACGTATCAATTCCGAAATAGAACGCTATGATAAGTTAATAAAGGCGTTGCGGGAACTTCCTCCCCGCGTGCTCCCTAATGGCGAATTGGCCAAAATCCCCGATTCTATCCGTAAAATGCTTCCCAAATTGGTACTTGACACAAGCAAAATCGGACCTTTTATGCTTGACAAACAGGGTGTGGAAGACCGTGAAGCTTGTCTGGAATATGCGAGTGCATTACGTGACAACTATGTCAAATTATTGGAAAATGTGGAACGCGACCAAGAACATTACGAAAGGGTGACACATAGAGTTGGCGAGTTGAACACGTACGCTATGTCCAAATATGAAAATATCAAAAAAAGCATTTTCGTGAATGGCGGAAATAATTATTTCCAGACTTTGAAGAAATTGCGGATGCAGTATATGCTTGCCAAAAAAGATGTGGACGACAAATACCGGCCATTGAAAAAGGCATCCGAATGGCGCGGTCCGGTGATTGTCGGTGTCTCTATCTTTACATTATTCTATATAGCTATTGCCAGCTTGCTCAGCTACGTGATTATGCGTTGGATGCTGTCCAAACGAGTTCGTGAAAAAGTGATTTCCAAGCGCAAAAGACCCTTCCTGACAATAGCTGTCGGTGTGGGGATTTTCGCCTTGTCCATAATGACGGCGCATTTCTTTGTGAAGCAGAATTTCATCCTGATGGCTATTTCCTTGTTGATTACATTTGCCTGGCTGATGGAGGTGATTTTGGTGTCTCTGCTTATCCGTTTGAGTGATATGCAGATACGAAGTGGCGTGAGTGTCTATTTCCCGTTCTTGGCGATGGCATTCATTGTGATTGTGTTTAGAATCATCTTGATTCCGAACAATTTGGTGAATTTGATTTATCCTCCCATATTGCTGCTGTTCACAATTTGGCAAATTGTTGTTATCAAACGTAGAATCAAGAAGTTGCCGGATAGTGATAAAATCTACACGGTCATTTCCCTGCTGGCTATGATGGTGGCCTGTGTGGCTTCCTGGTTGGGCTTCGTTTTACTGGCCGTACAGATTATGATGTGGTGGACAATTCAATTGGCCGCTATTCAGACTATTACCTGCTTCTATGATTTGGCAAAGATGTACGAGTTCCGTCATTTGGCACGCAAAATCGCTGAAGAAAAGAATATTGAAATTAAAGGTAAAAATGACTATGGCAAGCTCTTCAAAAAAATTCAGCCGAAGATGGCCAAAGGGGAGTACATCGCCCAAACGTGGTTTTATGATTTCCTCTATAAGGCCGCATTGCCGGTGATGGCCGTCCTATCAGTGCTGCTGAGTGTTTATTGGGCAGCAGGCATTTTTGAGATGACTTCCGTTTGCAGGAAGATATTCCTGTATGTCTTTTTGGATAAACCGGGCTTGATACAGCTGTCTCTTTATAAGATATGCCTGGTGGCGGCGCTCTTCTTCTTCTTCCGTTATCTGAATTATGCGGCACGTGCGTTCTATGTGCTGTTAAAGAAACGCAGAATGAAGGATGTCCACTCCCCGAATAATCTGACTTTGGCCAATAATATCATCTCCATTGTTATTTGGGGTATTTATGCTATTGCGGCTCTTGTTCTGCTGCAAGTCCCAGGTAGCGGCATCTCCATCGTGGCTGCTGGTCTGGCAACTGGTCTTGGTTTTGCCATGAAGGATCTTTTGGAAAACTTCATATACGGCATATCTTTGATGACGGGACGTATTCGTGTCGGCGACTATATCGAGTGCGATGGTATACAGGGAAAGGTGGAAAGCATCAATTATCAGAGTACGCAGATTGTGACGCTGGACGGCAGTGTGATCGCATTCCTGAATACGGCGCTCTTTAATAAGAACTTCAAGAACCTGACGCGCAATCACGGATATGTGATGGTGAAAATCCCTGTCGGCGTGGCATACGGGGTGAATGTGGAACGCGTGCGCACAATGCTGCTGAAAGACCTACAGCCTCTTTTGGTGAAAAATGCCGTAGGAAAGAACATTGTGGACAGCAAACAGGGTCTAAAAGTAGCATTTTCGGATTTTGGCGACAACAGCGTCAACCTCGTTATTATATGCTGGGTGCTTGTTGAAGAGAAACCGTCATTCATGGCCAAAGTTAATGAAGTCGTATATAATACGTTGAATAAAAACAATGTTGAAATACCATTCCCGCAACGCGATATATACGTGCGCCATATCGAAATGCCGCAACATAACGAGGACGTCTCCGCTGAAACAAATTCCCGCAAAGAGAAGAAATGATGATATTGTTTTGAAAAGCAGTTAGTTGTGATAGAAAAATAAAATTCTACAGGGGGTTGTACATTTCCAAAAAAAGTGTACTTTTGCCGCCCGAAAAAAAAGAACGTAAATAAATATAAATCAAAGAAAAAAATGGCAAACCACAAGTCGTCTATCAAAAGAATTAGAGCAAACGAAAGAAAAAGATTAGAAAACCGTTATTATTCCAAAACGATGCGTAATGCCCTTCGTGACATCCGCGCTATCGAAGATAAGAACGAAGCTATGCAGAAGTTGTCAGCTATGACTTCTATGATCGACAAACTCGCCAAGAGGGGTATGATTCACAAAAACAAGGCTGCCAACCTCAAATCTGGTCTTGTTAAGAAAATTAACGCTCTCTAATAATTAGATTCCATTTCTAATAACCATACGGAGGCCAAAAGCCTCCTTTCATTGTTATGAGTAATTCAAACGAGCCGTATAAGTTTCAGGTGCCCATACAGGTGCGAATGAGCGATTTGGACCCGTTTGCGCACGTGAACAACGGCGCACAGTGCAATTATTTTGATTTCGGAAGAAGCAGCTATTTTGAACACGTTTTTAAAAATCCAGTGGATTGGCACACAATGGATATGGTCCTCGTTCACGTGGAACTCGATTTTAAAGAAGGAATCGAATTTCACGATAACATCGTCTGCGAATCCAAAGTCGTTGCAATTGGCAACAAGAGTGTCAAAATGATGCAGCAACTGCGTGATGTTCGAACAGACGTCGTGAAAACGACCTGCTACAGCGTTTTGGCCGGCTTTGACCGCCAAACGCACAATTCTCTCCCCATCCGCGACGAATACAAACAGCTCTTCCGCCAATTTGAACAGTTGTCCGATGATTAGCAAAAGCAGAATTTCCGATATCCGCAAACTCCACCAGAAGAAGTTTCGCGACCAAGAACACCTTTTCCTAGTGGAAGGCCGTAAAAGTGTTGAAATGCTTTTGCAATCCGACTTTGACGTGGTAGATGTTTTTGCCACGGAAAACGCTTATCAGGATAATCAAATGCTATTGTGCAATACTTCGGTGACGTTGGTGAGCCAGAGCGAGATGGAACGCATCAGCGCATTGAGCACGGCACCAGAACTCTTGGCCGTTGTTCGACAACCGTCGCTGTCTGAACCAATAGGGGAGAACGAACCGATTCTTGTCTTAGACCGCATCGCGGATCCCGGCAACTTGGGTACGATGATTCGTACGGCCGACTGGTTCGGCATCCAGCAGATTGTATGCTCTCCTGATTGTGTGGAGCTGTATAACCCCAAAACCATACAATCCACGATGGGTTCTTTCTGTCACGTGCGTGTCCGCTACGAAAGTTTGGTCCCTTTTTTGAAGGAACAAGACAATCGTCGCATTTTGGGCACGTTCCTGGACGGAGAATCGATAAACACCTTTGAATTCAAAACAAACGACATCATTGTCATTGGTAGCGAGTCCAACGGAATTTCCGCTCCTGTGGCAGAATGTATCACGAACCGTATCACTATTCCGCGCGGCAAAACAGCAGGCCCTTCCGCTGAATCGTTGAATGCCGCCATCGCCGCCGCCATCGTGATGGAAAGGTGGACATCCCAATAACCCATATCATTAACCCTTAATCATTAATTTAAGTTTCGCAAGTTGATTTCACCCTGCATTTTGTAGGGGTTTCAAATTCACTATTTTTGTAAATCTCTCAGGTTCAGCTATATACTTTTCCAGCAGATTTTCAGGTTCTATTTCGAGCATTTCCGCTATCTCAT
>JAZRYT010000137.1:0-47088 GCA_045600905.1 Bacteroidales bacterium | reverse complement strand
CGGAAATTGCGCGCGCCATGCTGGACGACCACGTGGAGATCTCCGTCATCGTCAAATTCACAGGTATGACGGAGGAGGAAATACTCGAACTATAGTAGTGTGCAAGGGTGAATGGATATTGCGAATTTGCCGCCCATTCCAGAAAGGACGAATCCACCAGCGGAATGGGCAAATGGCTCCACATACTGAAAAACATTAACAATATGGAAAGACAGGACACTCACGGCGAAAACGAAATCTTCCAAAAGCTGTTCAGCGTCTGCGAACTGGCGCAGCTGGACGACGAGGAGAAGGAAAAATACCACAAGAGCGTGCTAGAATACGAGGACGTGCAGGATGCCATGCGCTGCTCGCACAGGAGAGGATTAGCGGAAGGCAAAGCGGAAGGCAAAGCGGAAGGGCTTGCTGAAGGTATGGAAAAAGGTATGGAGAAAGGCTTGGAGAAGGGCTTGGAGAAAGGTAAAGCGGAAGGTAAAGCGGAAATTGCGCGCGCCATGCTGGACGACAACGTGGAGATCTCCGTCATCGTCAAATTCACAGGTATGACGGAGGAGGAGATACTCAAGCTGTAGTTGTGTTAAAGTGCAAGAGTATAAAAAAGCAGAAGTATAATAAGGAAGAATGCCAAGGATATTAGCTCATTTCCTCTTTGGCACATTCGCACATTTTTTCTATCTTTGCCGCCCTAATTTTTGCAGTGTGATTTATGGAAAATTTTGATGACATTCGACCTTATAATGAAGACGAAGCTCCGGCGGCATATCGTCTATTGATGGAAGACAAACGCTTCCAGGATGCCATTATAAAATGTATTCCACACTATACTATCGACGACTTCCGTCAGGATTTCGACAAATATCACTGCATTGATGATGTGCAGGCCGATTTCATTCGGAAATTCATTGAAACTTTCGTCAAGCAATTCTCCAAAGGCGTCACCTTCCGAGGTATCGAAAATGTAAAGCCCGACCAAGCATATCTCTATATTGCCAACCATCGGGACATCACATTTGACTCTGCCTTGTTGCAGTATTACTTCTTCCTGGAAAAAAGGAAGACTTCCAAGATTGCGATTGGAGACAATCTCATAGCGACCCCCGTTTTGGGCGAGGTAGCACGTCTGAACAAGATGTTCCTGGTCAAGCGTTCGGGTTCGCTCCGTGAAAAACTGACTAACTTCCAGCATCTTTCCGCATACATCCAGTACAGCCTTTGGGAAGAAAAGGAATCCGTATGGATTGCCCAACGCGACGGCCGTACCAAAGACGGCTATGACTTCACCAAACAGGGACTGGTGAAAATGGCTTCTATGGGCCACGACAAAAATCTTATCGAGGCCATTCGACAACTCCACATCACACCAACCACCGTATGCTACGAATACGAGCCTTGCGATGCCTTAAAAGCCAGAGAGTTGGCGCTGAGCGAGAACGGACATTACCAAAAATACCCTGGTGAGGACTTCGACAGCATCAAACACGGGATTTTTGACCAAAAAGGGCGTCTTTCTCTAACAATCGGAACGCCTCTCGACAAAGAGCTGGACGAGATTCCCACAAACATCAACAATAACGACAAACTGTTTCACGTCTGCCAACTCATCGACCATCAAATCTACCAAAGTTACACGTTGTTCCCCAACAACTACATAGCTAACGATTTGATGCACGACAGCGAGCAATACCGTGAATTTTACACAACAGAAGAAAAAGAACATTTTCTGGAATACCTGCATAAAAAGGCGATTGTACGCGATGTTTCAGAAGAGAAAATGATGCGCTACTTACTCAGCATCTACGGCGCCCCCGTTGACAATCATTATCATAAACCTATTAATAGAAGGCAATAAACATTTTTACTATGGATGAAATACAACCCCCGTCGGCGATTAAAATTTTGATGATCCGATTGAGTTCCATCGGAGACATCGTTTTGACGACCCCTGTGATTCGAGCCGTGAAAAATCAAATTCCCGGTGTTGAATTGCATTTTCTAACAAAAAAAGAGAACGAACAAGTTCTTGCACCCAATCCTTACATCGACAGACTACATCTGTATGTCGCAAAGGAAAAAACTTCCCTCTTCCAAGAATTGGACACTGAAAAATTCGACTTCGTCATTGATTTGCAGCAGAACCATCGTTCAAAACAGGTTAGACGAAAATTAAAAGTCCCCTACTCCACTTTCCCAAAAGTCAACTTCAAGAAATGGATGAGCGTATATTTGAAGCTCAACTTCCTTCCTGATGTTCACATTGTGGATCGTTATTTCGAATCCGTTATCGATTTGGACGTCCATAATGACCACAAGGGTTTGGATTTCTTCATTCCCAAAGAAGAGGAATATGATGAAGACGACCTGCCAATGGTTTTCGAAGACGGATTTGTGGCCGTCGTGTTGGCCGGCCAACACACCACCAAGCGCATTCCCGTCCGCAAAATCATCGAAATCGGAAGCATCCTGCACAAGCCCATTATGCTATTGGGCGGCAAGGACGTCTTTGAAGCAGGCGAAGAGGTAGTAGGCCAATTAGGCGACCGTGCCTTTAACGGATGCGGCAAATTCTCGCTGTACCAATCCTGTTCTATTTTAAAACAGGCCGACAGCGTCATCACCGGCGACACAGGATTGATGCACATCGCCGCCGCATTTGACAAACCCACGGCCGTGCTTTGGGGTAACACCATCCCCGAATTCGGAATGTACCCCTATATGCCAGGACACCGTACCAATTTCCGAAACTTTGAAGTCTGCCCGCTTTTATGCAGACCCTGTTCCAAACTCGGGTACGACAAATGTCCTCGTAAGCATTTTAATTGTATGAACAACATCCCCGCCAGCGAAGTGGCCGACTGGATTAATAGATTTTAACGATGAAGAGCTCTTTCTTTGCAAACCCCATATATGTTGAAGGCAATGTGCTTTTCTTGTCAGACGCCCATTTAGGCGCAGCATACGACGTGGGAAGTTCACAAAGAGAGGAGATGCTCATCCAAATGCTGAACAACTGCAGAGGAAACATTGATTATCTGTTTCTTTTAGGCGACATTTTCGACTATTGGTTCGAATACAGAGATGTTGTTCCGAAAGGTTTTTTCAAACTTTTCAACACCTTATACGAATTAAACCGTGCCGGTGTTAAAATTTATTTTTTCACCGGGAATCACGACCACTGGGTGAAAGATTATTTTTCCAAAGAGTTCGGCTGTCAGGTTTTCTTCGACCAGCAGGCCTTTTGTATCAATGGCAAACGTTGTTTGATCGGACACGGAGACGGTATCGGGGGAAAGCAATACAAGTATCTTTTCCTCAAGCATCTCTTCTCTTTCAAAATCAGCAAAGTACTGTACAGTATGTTGCATCCAAGACAGTCCTTCGCTATCGCTCGTTGGATTTCTAAAAAGAGCCGCGCCGCACACCCGGACGACAAATTGGGATTCAAAGGTGAAGAGGAGTATCAGACTATGTATGCTCGACAAGTATTGGAAAAAGAATCTGTTCACTGCTTCATTTACGGACATCGCCATATTCCGATTGAATATCCATTGTCCGAACAATCATTTTTATTCAACTCGGGAGATTGGCTGACTCACTTCAGTTATCTGGTTTTCAACAAAGAAGACGAATATCCCCAATTACACTATTACCAACAAAATTAGATTATGACTCCAAACACAATAGAAAACACTCAAAACCACCGTGCGGGATTTGTCAACCTCATCGGCAATCCGAATGTCGGGAAAAGCACTCTGATGAACCAGCTGGTGGGTGAGAAGATTTCGATTATGACCTCTAAGGCGCAGACCACGCGCCACCGCACCAAAGGTATCGTCAACGGCGACGACTACCAGATTGTCTATTCCGACCTTCCAGGTGTATTGGATCCCGCATACAAAATGCAGGAAATGATGATGCGCTTCGTCGTGGATTCCCTGCAAGATGCAGACATTGTTCTCTACCTAATTGAATGTGGTGAGACCAAATACAACGCAGAATTGGTTGAGAAAATCAAAGCCCTCGGCCGTCCCATTGTTCTCATCATTAACAAAATAGACAAATATTCGGAAGAAGAAGTACAATCTTCGCAAGCCTTTTGGAAAGAAGTGTTCCCAGAAGCAGATATTTTCGCGATTTCTGCTTTGAAAGGTATCCATATTGATGAGGTACGCGACCGCATCATCAACCTGCTCCCCCTCTGTCCGCCTTACTTCCCCAAAGACGCGCTTACGGACCGTCCTATGCGATTCTTCGTATCCGAACTCATCAGAGAGCAAATTCTTTTACAATATAAAAAGGAAATCCCCTACAGCGTAGAGGTAGTGGTGGACAGCTACAAAGAGGATGAGAACCTCATCCGCATCGGCGCGACACTCTATGTGGAACGCGACACACAAAAGGCCATCATCATCGGAAGCAAAGGTTCTGCCATCAAAAAGTTAGGTACAGACGCACGCGCCTCTATCGAAGACTTCCTCCAAAAACACATCTTCCTCGACCTCTCCGTCAAAGTACTCAAAGACTGGCGCAACAGCGACCTTCTGATGAAGAAATTCGGCTACGACTACGGGGAAAAGTAATTAATGAACAATGAATAATGATTAAAGGCAAATGATAGGTTAAGAATCTTTATTAACACATTACCGAATTATCACATTATCGTATTATCGCATTAACACATTAGCACATTACTCTTATGGCAATATTAGTAAAAAACATCAAACAACTGGTACAGGCTGAAACGAAGTCTGTGAAATGGCGTGCCGGCAAAGACATGCAGAAGTTACCGATTATTGAAAACGCTTTCCTTTTGGTGGAAGGTGAAAAAATCAAAGATTTCGGTCGTATGGAAGATCTTACGCCGGAAGTGTTAGAAAAAGTTAAAGAGCATATCGAGGAGATTGATGCCACCGGCAAAATGGTGTTCCCGTCCTTCTGCGATTCACACACGCACATCGTGTATGCGGGCAGTCGCGAAGTGGAATACATCGACAAGATAAAGGGCTTGAGCTACGAGGAGATTGCCAAACGCGGCGGCGGCATCTTGAATTCCGTCAAAAGGCTTCACGAGACTTCCGAAGAGGAGCTCTTTGACCAAGCATGGCAGCGTTTGGAAGAGATGGCCTCATTTGGCACCGGCGCCTGCGAAATAAAGAGCGGCTACGGTTTGAGTACCGATGACGAACTGAAGATGCTACGCGTCATCCGCCGTCTCAAGGAAAAATCCCCGATGACCATTAAGGCCAATTTCTTAGGTGCGCACGCCGTTCCAATGGAATACAAGCAGAATCCCGACGAATATGTGGACCTCATCATCAACGAGATGATTCCGATGGTGGCCGCCGAAGACTTAGCTGATTTTGTGGATGTGTTCTGCGATAAGGGATTCTTCACCTGCGAGCAGACCGAGCGTATGTTGATGCAAGGTATCAAATACGGTCTCCGTCCGAAAATCCACGCCAACGAGCTCGACTATTCTGGTGGCATCCAGGTGGGTGTGAAATACAACGCACTTTCCGTTGACCATTTGGAACACACGGGTGACGAAGAGATTGCCGCTTTGTTGGGAAGTGAGACGATGCCGACCATTTTGCCAGGCGCGGCCTTTTTCCTGGGAATGGTTTGCGCTCCCGCCCGCAAGATGATGGAAGCTGGACTTCCCGTGGCATTGGCCTCCGATTATAATCCAGGCTCCTGCCCGTCGGGCAACATGCAGCTGGTAGTGGCTATGGGTTCCGTGATGTACAAGATGCTGACCGAAGAGGCCATCAACGCCACAACTATCAATACGGCATACGCTATGGGTGTACAGGATGAGCTGGGTACCATAACCAAGGGTAAACGCGCCAACTTCTTCATTACCAAGCCGATGGATACTATCTATTATATGAGCTACGGATTTGGTAGCAATAAAGTGGAACAGTGCTTCTTAAACGGAAAGAGAGTATAATTACAGATATTCTTTCATATACGAAACGCCTAAATTGCTCATATTTACGAGCCACGAGAAAACTTCTCTAAGGCTTCCCGGCATACAATTGGTAAGGTGTGCCTGGAAGCCTTGGTTTTTTTTATGCTCATAAAGCCATAGGGCACCATCTGTCATATCCAACCAACAGGAACGCGGCAAATCCGCTTGCTCCACATCGCTTATCAGCTGAACAAATTCTTCATATTGTGAAGGCTTTACCGTTCTCTTCCCTTTTTTCAAAGAGTAAGAGATTTCAAATTTATCGGCCTTCTCTTTGTAATGTGGTATGAGTTTTTCCCAATAGAGTGTTGTCTTTGGGCCAGTTTTTGTTATTCGGAATGAAACCGACGGATGAAATGATGGGAAAAACGAGCATCGGAAAATCTCCTCATCCGATTGCAGCTTGTAATCATAAAGCACAGGTTCTTTCATTGCCGCCAATTCTTTAGATACAAAATTTACCCAAAAACACGAGCTCCACAAACTCACTTGATTTGCACCCACATGATAATCAGTTCCTGCATCCCAAACTCCGTTTTCCGGCCAATTGACAAAATAGGAATATGGGAAATACACGCCCGGCACCGTGTCAAAAGGCAGTTTTACAGCAGGATTGTGCGGTTTTTGAAGGCAATACTCTAATTGTAAAATTGGCATATACAAATTTAAAAGTGTATTCGTGTCCGGATTCATCTGCCACACCTTATAGAAATATTTCAAGGCACTATCGCCCGGATTGACCACAACCGGAGTGCGGTCGTAGAAATCATCCCACCTGATTTCATATTGAATGGAGTCTAATTTTGTAGGTTCGGTAATTGTTTCGTGTTCCCATACGAAATCCCAGTAATAGTATTTGCCCATCCACAACATCGCTTTATTATCTTGCGGATTGACGAGCAGTTTTCTATGGCACGCCTCAATGTCTTTCCATCTAGAAGAATCTCGTCTTGTTTCAAGAATGGGATTGCCGTAACGGGGGCGCAGAGAGTCGGGCAGCGCAAAGGCGTATCGAACATTCGCATAGCATCTGACCGGCTTCTCCTCATATGTGGCGGGAATCCATCGGGGCATCGTTTTCGCAGCCCGAATCACCTCTTCTGCAAACCCGTAGTTGTCGGGAGCGTGGGAGTCGTTGTGAACTAAACTGATAGTGCCATCCTTTTCAACAAGTATTTCCAAAAATGTTTTGTACTCCTCCAAACGGTGCAAAGCCTCCGTGGGATACTGCACAACTTGTTGAAGGAAATGTTGTATGGAATCGGCACCGCCAGGAAATTGTGGCTTCGTGAAGAACTCTCTATCGTTCGCATAACGGATATCCATATCCACATAATCGGGATCCACTAAAGAAATCAGCCACTTCACCAGATCAAGTTCCTGACCATGATCATAATAGCATTCCACATAACGGGTATTTTGGTCTTTGGGGTCACGGTATTCCAGCAAATAAGGTGTTTCAAAGCCTGTACATCTTTGGGCACGTGAAGCATGGATGAAATAGTTGTCTTCAAGGAACGTTCTTATTTTCGACCATTCGTTGGGGAGCAATTGACGTGCATTGGAGTCAAGGAGTCCCGCTTGCCAGTCATTGCCGTAATATTCGTCTTCCGTCTCATCCACCCAGCCACTGTCGCTTAATGCCAAATAAGTGGTATGTTCCACGTGACCGCGAATGGCATTACCTTTCTGCCAAGTCAGGAAAGCGTGACCATTGTGATTGGTCACTTGGATAAAGAGTGGATGCGCAAATTTCGGGAAATAGTTCAAACGAAGAACAGTGTCTGTTTTTTCCAGATTCAAGTCACGCAAAGGTTTTACACCTGCCTTACGCATATAAAAAACGGCCTCTCCTATGCAGTCGTTATACTCTTGGTCATCCTCATCATTATCGTTAAAGAAATAATTTTTCGGATAATAATCGCTGAAGTCCCAGCGGTTGTGGTGGCTCTGGGCGTTGGAAATAAAAGGGGACAGGAACAAGCATATCCATAGTAGGAAGATATAAGCTTCGTTGTGGTTCATAATGTAAAATTTTGTGATAAAAGCGAATTATAGATAAAAAACATCAATAACCTTGTGAAAATCAAATATTCATGCCGAATATTTCTATAAATTCATAATATATGTTATGTATATCGCAATTCAAAAAACTATTTTTGCATTGCCGCTGAACGCACAAATTTCAGCAGCAAGTTTATTTAGATTGTGGAAACGACTATAATCAGAGCAAGAAGGTGCCCCATCCACAGAATCCATATTATCTAGTCCCCAAGGAGCAAGAATCAGCAGATTTCCTCTGACACAAGCTTCAAAACGCCTCTTCTCTGGTTTCCAGTATCGGTTTACGGGCTCATTTTGTAAATGAATAAGCGGGTAACCATTCTCCAAACATTCATTTTTCATCAACAATTCGCCACGCGAGATACCAGGTGTCACAACGACTGTTGCTCCCCCCATAATGGTTTCCAACCAACGTTCGTATTGACGCACATAGTCGTCAGTGGTTTCATAAGGTTGTCCGTTGACAGGGTGTTTTCGGTGGCATTGCACCTGAACTTTATTCGCCCATCGCAATAGGAAAAGATTACCAAAAGTGCCATAACAGTGGTCTCCAATTTGCACTTTCAGACAGCGCTGCAAAACATCGGGAAATTTCCTTCGCAAAATATTTCGGCGTGGGTTGTCGTGAACGTAGGCAATCATCGCTTCCCGATGACGATTATCAAGACACACGGTGTCATCGTAGTTGTCGTCAAAAAGAGGTCTGTATTCCTTCCCTACCAATGTATAATACTCTTGTCTCTGCTTTTTGGACAAGAATCGAACAAGGGAACCTTCAGTGCTATGTCTCAGGGCTTTTTCGCGTAGCCAGTCAGGAATTTTGGGGTTATCCCAATCAACCGATATCGGTCGATTGGTGGATAAGGGCAAGCCTTGGAGCTGCTGCCACCGACTGGTACAAGCCGCTTTAAATGCTTGCAAAATATCGCCCAAATTCCACTTCATTGGTTCTAAAACTTCAATCACTCCATGAAAATGATCAGGCATGCATACACAAGCATGCACAATAACATTATTGCCGAAAAATGCCTGTTTTGCAGGTAAAATATTCCACAATTGTTGAACAACTTCACCTATAGGTGACAATCTCACTTCAGGATTGGTTATATCATCATTCAAACAACCTAATAATGGCTCCCTTCCTTTTACTATCAACGTAACAAGGTAAGTACCTCGACCATAATAGTTATGGCCTGGATTGCGTGGTCGATAAGATTTGTCAGACATATTCATTAGTATTCCATACTTGTTTTGCTATGATCATTAACCCTTAATCCCAATAAGGTCCGAACCACCCTCGTGATCCGGACCTTATTATATAGTATATTGTATCCGATTATTCTTTTACAACACAGACGAGATTTCTGTCGCCGAAGGCATCGTCAATCTTGCCGACAGTCGGCCAGTACTTCTCGGTGTGTGCCATCGGGAAGGCAGCCTGCTGACGAGTGTAAGGACGTGTCCATTCGTCAGCGCAAACCACATTCATAGTGTGCGGAGCGTTCTTGATGACGTTGCATTCGCGGTCAGCACGACCTTCTTCGATATCGCGGATTTCCTGACGGATGGAAATCATAGCGTCACAGAAGCGGTCAAGTTCGCTCAATGGTTCGCTTTCGGTCGGTTCAACCATCAAAGTGCCGTGGACAGGGAATGCCACTGTAGGAGCGTGGAAGCCATAGTCCATCAAACGTTTGGCGATGTCACCAACTTGTACGCCGGCGCTGCGGTCGAACTCGTTGCAGTCCAAAATCATTTCGTGAGCGCACATACCATTAGTGCCAGTGTAGAGAATCTTGTAATGGCCTTCCAATCTTGCACGCATATAGTTAGCATTCAAAATAGCGTGTTCAGTAACTTGTTTCAAGCCTGCGCCGCCGAGCATTTTGAGGTAACCGTAGGTGATAGGAAGCAGATAAGCGCTACCATAAGGAGCGGAAGCCACTTGGCTACCCTGCTTGCCACCGACAGTGACCATAGCGTGTTTCGGCAAGAAATCAACGAGTTTTTCACAAACGCCAATCGGGCCGACACCAGGACCGCCACCGCCGTGAGGCATTGCGAAGGTCTTGTGCAAGTTGAGGTGACATACGTCAGCACCCATATTGCCCGGAGAGGTCAAGCCGACCTGTGCATTCATATTGGCGCCATCCATATAGACGAGGCCGCCGTTTTCGTGGATGATTTTGATGATTTCGAGAATACCTTCTTCGAACACACCGTGTGTAGAAGGATAGGTGATCATCAAGCAGGAAAGGTTGTCGCGATATTGTTCAGCCTTTGCGCGCAAATCTTCGATATCAACTTCGCCGTGTTCAGTAGCTTTCACCACCACAATCTTGTTGCCGGCTTTGGCAGAAGACGCAGGGTTGGTACCGTGAGCGGAAGAAGGAATCAGGCAGATGTTGCGGTGGCCTTCGCCACGGCTGACGTGATAGTTGCGGATAACGGTCATACCGGCATATTCGCCAGCAGCACCGGAGTTTGGTTGCAGAGAAATAGCCTTGAAGCCTGTTATCTTGCAGAGCCATTCGCAAACTTCGTTGATCATCTCGATGAAACCTTGAGCCTGGTCAGCGGGAGCATACGGGTGAATGTTGCAGGTTGCAGCCCAGCTCAGCGGAAGCATTTCAGCGGCTGCGTTCAACTTCATCGTACAGGAGCCCAGCGGAATCATAGCGCGGTTGAGGGAGAGGTCTTTCACTTCAAGCATCTTCATATAGCGCATCATCTCAGTTTCAGAATGATATTTGCTGAAAATGCTTTCCGTCATAAAGGCGGAAGTACGTGCCAAAGCAGCGGGGATGCGGAGTTTTGCATCACATTTGCCGTCGCACACGTGCGGAGTAAACGGTTTGTTGGCAGCTGTAGCGAGGATTTCGAGGATGAGGTTGAGGTCGTCGTGTGTGACGGTTTCATCCAAGGAGATGCTCATACAGCTGTCGCACCAGTATTGGAAGTTGACTTTCTTTTCGAGAGCCACTTTCTGTACGTCTTTGGTAGTGATACCGGCAGGGACTTCCATACAAACGGTGTCGAAGAAGTCGGTAGTCGGTTTGTAACCGTATTTGGAAGCTTCGTCAGCGAGGACGCCGGCGAGGACGTTCATCTTGACAGCTTTGTTTTTGATACCTTCTGCGCCATGCCACATACCATAGAAGCCGGCCATGATGGCGGTCAGTGCGCTGGCAGTACAGATGTTGGAAGTTGCGCGTTCGCGTTTGATGTGCTGCTCGCGGGTTTGGAGAGCCATACGGACGGCACGGTTGCCTTGAGCATCAACGGTAACACCGATGATACGGCCCGGCATTTGGCGGAGGAATTCCTCACGGCAAGCGTAGAAACCAGCGGCTGGGCTACCAAAACCCATAGGGATACCGAAGCGTTGGGTGGAACCAGTAACGCAGTCAGCGCCCCATTCTCCCGGAGGAGTGAGTAATGTCAAAGCGAAGAGGTCGGTAGCTACACCCACGAAGATGTTGAGAGCGTGTGCCTTTTCAACGAAAGCGCGAAAATCGTGGATTTCACCATGTTGGTTCGGATATTGAATCATCGCACCGAAGAAGGTGTTGTCGAGTTCAACTTCATCAGCATTGCCGATGACGAGTTCGATACCTTGCGGAGCAGCATTTGTCTGCATAACACCGATACAGTGTTCGAAAACATCTTCAGAAACGAAATATTTGCAAACGTTGTTTTTCTGTTGTTCGCGGCTGCGGCTGCGGAAGAACATAAGCATCATTTCTCCAGCGGCGGTAGCGTCATCCAGCATAGAAGCATTAGCCAACGGCATAGCAGTCAAACTGCTAATCATCGTTTGATAGTTCAACAGGGCTTCGATACGACCTTGGGAAATTTCAGCCTGATACGGAGTGTAGGAGGTGTACCAACCCGGGTTTTCAAAAATGTTTCTCAAAATAACGGCAGGGGTGAAGGTGTTGTAGTGACCCATACCGATATAGGATTTGTATATTTTGTTCTTGGCCATCAAACCGTGAATAACATTCAGGTATTCGCCTTCCGTCAATCCTTCGGGAAGATCCAATGCCTTCGGCAGGCGGATGGCTGCCGGTACGGTTTTTTCAATCAGTTCGTCCATTGTTTTAACGCCGATAGTGGCCAACATTTTCTGTTGTTCCTCAGCGCTCGGACCATTATGTCTGCTGACAAAGTTATCTTTTATTATCATATTGATTATAAATTAGTTATTGATAAATATTATTTTTCAAACAGTGGCGGCAAAGATAAAAAAAATAGGGATGTGTCGCCACATCCCTAAATATATATTGTGAATTTCTATAATTAGCATTCAACGATGGTGCACCAATTGTGTTTGTCTTCGATTTCACCATATTGGATACCCATCAGCATTTCGCGCATCTTGATGCTCCAAGGACCAGGTTTACCATCTTTAGCGATGACATATTCCGTACCTGTTTCACGATCTTGGATCATGCGGATCGGGGAGATGACGGCTGCGGTACCGCAAGCGCCGGCTTCTTCGAAAGTGCCGATTTCGTCAAGTCTGACGTGGCGTCTTTCAACAACGAGGCCGAGGTCTTCAGCGATTTGGCGCAAGCTCATATTGGTAATGGAAGGCAGGATGGAGCCGGAGTCCGGAGTGACATACTTGCCGTCTTTGATACCGAAGAAGTTAGCGGGGCCGGCTTCGTCGATGTAAGTTTTGGTTTTAGCGTCAGCGAAGATAGAAGCGCTGAAGCCTTCGTGGTGAGCGCGTTCGCCTGCGCGGAGGGAAGCAGCGTAGTTACCACCGACTTTAACATGGCCTGTACCGAGTGGAGCAGCGCGGTCATAATCTTTTGCGATCTGCATATCAGTCGGTTTGAAACCTTCTTTGAAGTAAGGTCCAACAGGAGTTACGAATACTAAGAAGAGGTATTCGTTAGCCGGCTTAACACCAACGGTAGCACCTGTACCGATCAAGAGCGGACGGAGATAGAGAGAACCTTCTGTTCCAAATGGAGGAATATAGTCAGCATTCAGTTTGATGACTTTTTCAAGACATTCAAAGAAAAGTTCTTTTGGGATAGGGGCCATCATAATAGCGTCGCAGGAGTTGTTAAGACGTTTCCAGTTTTCTTCCCAACGGAACAAACGGACTTTACCGTCTTTGCCTCTAAAGGCCTTCATACCTTCGAAAGCTTCCTGACCATAGTGAAGGCAGGATGCAGCCATGTGCATAGGGATGTATTCATCAGAAGTAATTTCTACTTTACCCCATTCGCCGTTTCTGAAATAGCAGCGTACATTGTAGTCGGTTTTAACATAACCGAAAGACAAACTTTTCCAATCGATGTTTTTCATTATTACGTTATTTTAAGTTATTATTTATAGTTGCACTAAACTGTGTACATTGTAACCAGAAAGCCTTTCGCGGCCTTTTAGTTCTTTCAATTCCAAAAGGAAGAGGGAGTCTATCGATGCGGGATTGAAATATCGAACAAGTTTCACGCCGGCTTCCATTGTTCCTCCAGTCGCCAAAATATCATCCACCAAAAGGATTCGTTGATTTTGTCGGATAGAGCCTTGATGTATTTCTATTACATCCTGACCGTATTCAAGCTCATAGCATTCCGAATAAACGGCTCCCGGCAATTTCCCTTTTTTACGGATAGGGACGAAAGGCACATCCATCATATACGCCAGGGTTGGGCCAAAAAAGAAGCCTCTCGTTTCAAACGCGACTATCACATCCGGGTTGATATCCTGGGCGACACCTAGCATATCTTGAATGGCATTACGAAATTCCTTCTGATTATTCAGCAGCGTTGTGATGTCATAAAAATTCACACCAGCCTTAGGGAAATCGGGAATAATTCGTATAGAGGAAACATCAAACATATAGGTTGTTTTTTTAACGAGCGCAAAAGTACACTTTTTTTTGGTAGTTAGAACAAAACAATCGTATTAAAAAAAATAGTCCACACAGGCAATTGCCAACATTTGGCAATATTGATTTCACCATTCACCATTCCGATAAATATGTTTTGAATTAAAGTATATTTTTGCCGGCATCTAAAACTAACGAACTATGGATAATAAAGCTTTCAACCAACTCAGTTACGGCGTTTACGTCATTGCCTCCGGCTGTGCCGATGAAAAAAACGCCTTTGTGGGCACCACCGCCATCCAGGTATCCTCCGACCCCACGCACATTGCCGTTGCCTGCAACAAAAACAACTACTCAGCCAAATTTATTGAGGTTTTCAAAAACTTCTCTGTTTCCGTCCTCAAGCAGGATTACACTCCATCCGTTTTGGGCAACTACGGTTTCCATTCGGGACGCGACATCAATAAATTCGAGAAGGCCAATTACATTTTGGGAAAACGCACAAACGTTCCCATCGTGTTGGACGACGCCATTGCGTGGTTTGAGTGCAAGCTCGTACAACAGGTGGATGTGGGCAGTCACTTCCTCTTCATTGGGGAAGTAGTGGATTGCGCCTCCCTGTCAGACGAGAAGCCGCTGACCTATTCTTATTATCACGAAGTAAAAAAAGGCAAGACTCCGAAAAACGCCCCACACGGTGCGTCTGAGGAGGCAAAGCCTGCAAACAACATTATCAACAATCAAAAATCAAACACTATGAAAAGTTACGTATGCAAAATCTGCGGGTATATTTACGACCCGGCAATTGGCGATCCCGACGGCGGCATTGCTCCGGGAACCGCCTTTGAAGATATTCCGGACGATTGGACCTGCCCGATGTGCGGCGTCACCAAAGCCGATTTCGAACCCGAATCCTAACACTCAAACGACAAAGGCCGCCCACTTGCGGTCTTTGTCGTTTTATAGATAACACTTTCGGCTTTTTTATGTATTTTTGCCGTCTCTTTTAAAAAACACAAACATAAAATTCAACAATATGAGTATCACAAAATTAGACCAATTAGTAGAAGCTGTCAAGCTCAAACCGAAAAAAAGATTAGTGGCTGCCAACGCCAATGATGCACACACCATCGAAGCTGTTAGCGCAGCTGTGGATTTGGGCATTATCGACGCTACTTTGGTAGGCGACACCGCTTGCATTGAAAAGGTTTGCCAAGACCTCAACATCGACATCAAGAAATTCAAAATCGTTCACGAAACCGTTGACACCAAGGCTGCCGCAACTGCTTGTATGTTGATTAACAACGGCGAAGGTGACATCCTGATGAAGGGTCTTCTTCCTACCGACAAATATATGCGCGCCATCTTGAACAAGGATGCCGGCCTTTGTCCTCCGAAAGCCACCCTCACGCACATCACCGTTATTGAGAACCCCGCCTACCACAAATTGCTTACCGTTGGTGACGTCGCTGTTATTCCGGCACCGGACTACAAACAGAAATCCGTCATTATGAAATATTTGATTCAGACGGCACAAACCCTCCAAATTGAGAAACCGAAAGTGGCATTGATTTGCTGTTCAGAACAGATGCTGACCGGCATTCCCGCCAATGTTGACGCCGCCCTCCTCGCCAAGGACGCTGAACGTTCCAATGTGAAAGCTTACGTTGAAGGACCGATTTCTTTGGACCTCGCTATCGACAAAGAGTGTGCTGACATCAAGAAATTCCGCAACGAAGTGGCTGGTGATGCTGACTGTCTGTTGTTCCCGAACATCGAGACCGGCAACGTTTTCTACAAATGCTGTACGAAATTCAACCACGCCGAACTCGGCGCTTGCCTGATGGGTGCGAAAGTTCCCTGCGTGCTCTCTTCACGTGGCGACTCCGCTAAAACAAAAATGTACTCTATCGCATTAGCCGCTTCTTTGGCAAAATAACAAGCAACTATGGGAATACTCGGGTCACTGAATTTCGTTAATTTCCGCATCATCGATGTTATCGACATCCTGATTGTCGCCATCCTCTTGTTCGAGTTGTACAAGCTCACCAAAGGCACGGCAGCCGTCAAGCTGTTCTGGGTTATTGCCATCATCTATGTGATTTGGAAAGTCGTGGCCTATTTCCATTTCACATTGCTGTCGGCGCTTTTGGGAAAAGTCATCAATGTGGGCATTTTGGCCATCATCATCCTTTTCCAACCTGAAATTCGGAAATTCCTGCTGTATATCGGAGACGGTCAATTTCTACGCTTCTTCAGCGACAAATTCGTCAAGCAAAGCAGCACCAGTGAATTTTCAGAAGAGGTAAACGCCGTACGTGATGCCTGCCACAATATGGCAAAGACCAAGACCGGGGCGCTCATCATCTTTGCCCGCGAGACACCTTTGGACGAATATCTGGCCACGGGGGAGATTTTGGACGCACGTCCGTCTTCCGAGCTTTTGGAAAACATCTTCTTTAAGAACAGTCCGTTGCACGACGGAGCCGTGATCATCAAAGACCATCGGGTGACAGCCGCACGCTGCATTCTCCCCGTTTCCAAGAACAAAGACCTTCCCCAGGAAGTCGGACTACGCCATCGCTCAGCGTTAGGTTCCACAGAAATGACAGATGCTATCGCCGTCATCGTTTCCGAACAGACCGGCACTATTTCCATTTGCCAAGAGGGCAAAATGACCCGCGACATATCATCCACCTCACTCCGACAAATACTTTTAAACGAACTCACGAATAAAGAAAAACACTTATAAAATCACTACAATATGAAAAAATACGTATGTAAAGTTTGCGGTTTCGTCTATGAAGGCGAAGAGCCCCCTGTAAAATGTCCTCAATGCGGCCAACCCGCTGAAAAATTCGAAGAAGTCAAAGAAGACGGCGAGCTCACATTCGCCACTGAACACGTCATCGGCGTTGCCAAGACTTCTGACGAAGAAATGATCAAAGACCTCAACGCCCATTTTATGGGAGAAGCTACTGAAGTAGGTATGTACCTCGCTATGAGCCGTCAAGCTGACCGCGAAGGTTATCCTGAAGTGGCAGAAGCTTTCAAGCGCTATGCTTTCGAAGAAGCTGAGCACTGCGCAAAATTCGCAGAACTCCTCGGCGACGTGGTTTGGGACACCAAAACGAACCTCGAGAAACGTATGTTAGCTGAAAGTGGTGCCTGCGCTGACAAAATGCGTATCGCCAAACGCGCCAAAGAGATGAACTGGGATGCCATCCACGACACCGTTCACGAAATGGCTAAAGACGAAGCACGCCACGGCCAAGGCTTCCAAGGTCTGTTCAACCGTTATTTCAAGAAATAATTTTTCAAACACCACCCCTGTAGAGACGCACCATTGGTGCGTCTCTATATTTATAAATTGGTGCGTCTCTTTTTAAAAAACAAAATTTCAAAAAATCTTATGAGATTTCTTTGGCTTAGCACACAAAATCCACATCACAACCTCGCTGTCGAAGCCTACTTATTGCAACATACTGACGATGATGTCTTTATGCTTTGGCAAAATGACAATTCCGTCATTATCGGCCGCCACCAAAACACGCTGGCTGAAATCAACCAAGAGTATGTTGAACAAAACAACATCATCATTGCCCGCCGTCTGACTGGTGGAGGTGCGGTTTTCCACGACCTTGGAAATCTCAACTTCTCATTCATCCAAAACATCCAACCCCAAGAGAAGGAAATCAATTTCGTGAAATACCTCCAGCCCATAGTTGACGCCTTACATTCGCTTCATGTTCCCGCATCCTTCTCCGGACGCAACGACTTGGTTATTGAGGGCAAGAAGATATCCGGCAACGCTATGGTATTTTACGGAAACCGCGTACTCGAGCACGGCACCCTGCTGTTCTCCACCATCCAAAACAATCTGGCGCAAGCATTGAAAGTCGATCCAGCAAAATTCGCAGACAAGGCTGTAAAATCCGTGCGCAGCCGCGTCACCAATATCTGCGAGCACCTGCCCCAGCCAATGACCGTTCTCGAATTCAAAGACTACGTGATGAACTTCATCCTTCGTCAAAGCCATCTAACGCAAATCGACACGCTGACCGCCGAAGAAGAGAAGGTTATCGCCCAGATGGAACGTGAAAAATTCAGCACGTGGGAATGGAACTACGGGCAGTCTCCCCAATACGCCATCAACCGCAAGCTCCGTACTCCGGGCGGTTCTATAGAAATAATGATGGACGTGAAGCAGGGCTATATTGCCGACCTCCAATTCCATGGTGACTTCTTTTCCCGCAGAGAACCCGAAGAATTATCGCAAATTCTCATTGGTACGGCACACACAAAAGAAGCTGTTTCCTCAGCATTGGCGAACACCCAAATTGGCGACTTCTTTAACGGAGCCACTGCAGAAGACCTGATGTCTTTGATTTTTTAAAGAATAAAAACTTAATTCTTTCTGCTATCGGACGCGCAACCGCTGTCCTTCGCCAATCACATCCGCATTTTTAATATTGTTCAGCTTCAAAATCGCATCCACCGTTGTTTGATGGTTGGCAGCTATTCGGTAAAGGGTTTCACCTTTTTGAACGACGTGATATTCCTCTTCCCCATCAAAAGCATTCTGCAAAGAGGTTGCAGGAAGTGTTTCCTGAGGCTTCACTTCGGAAGGCTGCGGCTTGGGTGCTGGCGGTTGAGGTTTTGCCTGCGGGACAGAAGGACGAGACGGAACCAGATTTCCGACATCTTCCAAGGGGAGGACATTCAAATCTGAAGACATCAGCACCAACGTGTTTTTCACCAGCGTTTCGTTCTCAAAATCAATAATCAAACTCGGGTCAAAGAACTCGTTCATAAAACGAGTTTCAAAATGAAGCATATAATCTTTGGTATTGCCGCTACGGCCTGTTTGTCCGATTACGGCACCGGCGTACACCATCTGTCCCGGTTTCACACAAATTTTATCCAAATGTGCATACACAGTTTCCAAACCATTGTAATGACGGATAACGACCGTTAAGCCATAGTCTCCATAATTCTTGGCCACTCTAACCACACCGTCAAAGCAACTTTTCACCAAAGTCTGCGGTTCTACTTTCAAATCGACGCCAGGATGGAAGATTCCCTTTTTAGTAGGTCCGTAATTGAGCATTATTTCATCAAAAACGCAAGGCAGTTCAAAAGGATTATTGGCCGACTGCACCAAAATAAGCATCAGTCTGTCATTCGTAAAAGGGATAGTCAGCATTCTGCTTCTCAAATGATTCACATCCCAATATTGGTCATACAAATCGTAAGAGGGAATTTGATAGGTTTCCGTTATGGGAGGGTATGAAGATTCAAGTTGTTGCGAAGTTTCCACCAAAACGAATGAAGTATCCTGCAAAGAGACGTTTTGAGAATAGGCTGTCACATCAACAGATTGGGCCGTCAACAGCTTACCTAAAAGCGAGCACAACAAGAAGAGCAAAATTCGTTTCATTGATTATTTTTTTAAATGATCAATAATGGACGTTGTAGAAAAGCCATCCACAAAGGGAATCGTGAGTACTTGGCCTCCGCGTTGTTGGACGAAATCAGCACCGACAATATTCTCTATTTTATAATCGCCACCTTTGACCAGCAAATCCGGTTTGACCTTTACTATTATATTATAAGGAGTATCTTCTTCAAAAAGCACGACATAATCGACTATTTCCAAAGCAGCGAGCACTTGCGCGCGGGCTACTTCATCATTGACGGGACGTTCAGGGCCTTTCAATCGACGAACGGAGTCATCGCTATTGAGTCCCACCACCAAAATCTCGCCCAATTGTCTTGCCTTTGCCAAATAGGTGATATGGCCACGGTGCAGGATGTCGAAACATCCATTGGTGAACACGATTTTCTGTTTATGCAGTATTTCCTCATTCTGCACAAAAAAATCCTGAGATACAATCTTACTATTAATATGTTCTAACCAATCCATCTCTACTCAACTATATTGACATTTTCCTGTTGTGACTTTTTATAAAATGACGCAATAATCAGGGAAGCGAAACCTAACACAAGAACGACAACCGTTTGAAGGATCCATCCGATCCAGCCGGCAGCAAGGCCTTGTGTGTAATTCACACCATACATAATCAAAATGCCGGCGGCCATCAGCGGATAGGAGCCGAGTCCGCCCTGTGAAATCATAAAGGCGATGGTGCTGAACACCAAAACAGAATAGGCGGCTCCCGGACCGATATGCTGCAAATAAGGCAGTGAGAAGAAGAAGAAATACGTGCCCAAGAAATAGAACACCCACATCAAGGCTGTCCAAATGACATATTTCCAGGGTTTAGGAAGATCTTTTATAGAAATAAAGCCTTGCCATATACCCACCAGGAAATTTCTGGCTTTTGCGAAGAAGGGGACTTTCATCCACCAACGGCGCGTCAAGCGGAGAGCCAACCAAGCCAATGCGACAAATGCAATCAGAATATAGACGAAATAATTGCCAATCAAAGAGAGTCCCTTTTGTTCCATCCACATTCCGATCGTCATTTGGGTGTCTTCATCTACGACCACCTGATTCAGCATTCCGGTATTCATTCCGATAGCGATAAAGAGCAGGACAATCCAAACAAGGATATCCACGGCGCGTTCGGTTATCACAGTACCCAAGGACTTTTGGAAGGGGACTCTTTCGAATCGTTGGAGGAAGGAGCATCTGAGCACTTCGCCCAGGCGTGGCAATGCCAAATTGGCCAAATAGCATACCATCACGGAATAGAAAGCCATCGGCATACGGACATTATAGCCTAACGGTTCCAACAGTATTTTGCTGCGGACGGCACGCGCCACATCGGCCATTATCGCCATCAACGCAGAGCACCCCAACATCATCCAACTAAATGGATTGTTGACCAATGACATCGAATCAAAAATCATCTTCACATCATCCTTACTGAGGGAATGCAAGGATATCCAAATGAAAAAAACGCCCAACCCAACGAAAACTATGAGTTGCAGCAATGATTTCCATCTGCTCTTTGAAGCTTTTATATTTTCTTTATCGTCCATATTGCAAAAAAGCGGGCAAAAATACAAAAAATAGCAGGTAATTAAAAGCGAAAATTTATGTATGTTTGCCGCCCCATTAAAATAGCGGTATTATGTCTATTGTTGTTAAAAACGTCACCAAGGTTTTCGACACCCAATATGCCTTGGACGACGTAAGTTTTGAAGCCAAAAAAGGTGAAATCGTAGGTTTTTTAGGTCCAAACGGAGCCGGCAAGACCACTATGATGAAAATCATCACCTGCCTGATTCCGCCCACCAAGGGTGACGTGTCAGTATGTGGTTTGGATATTTGGAATGACTCTTTGGAATTACGCAAGAAAATCGGATATCTTTCCGAAGCCAATCCTCTATACTATGATATGTACGTCAAGGAATTCCTGCAATTCATTGCCGGCATTCATCATCTTAAAGACATCGACAAAAGTGTCTCTGAAATTATCGAAAAGACAGGACTGACTCCCGAACAGCATAAAAAAATCGGGGCTTTGTCACGTGGTTACAAACAACGCGTGGGCATTGCCCAGGCACTCATCCACAATCCCGAAGTGCTCATATTAGACGAGCCGACCACAGGACTCGACCCCAACCAGCTGATAGAAATCCGTTCCCTGATTCGCGCGTACGGTAAAGACAAAACCGTTTTGCTTTCCACCCATATTATGCAGGAAGTGCAGGCTATGTGCGACCACGTTGTCATCATCAACAAGGGCAAACTCGTGGCTGACGCACCAGTCAGCGAACTTCCCAATATGGCAGAAAAACTCGGGCTCAAACACAGTGACGAGCTGAACGCCCTCGGTATGGAAGAACTCTTCCACGCCCTTACCAATAAAAAATAAGGAATGAATCGACTTTTACAACCTCTCCTGAAAATCAACGGACAGCACTGCCCCATCTCCTTTGACGAAGCCTTTCGACACATTGCCGAACAATACAGCCACGCACCAGAAAATCGGACTTTGGTAATTTCCTCCGGAGATTATACCAATGAGGAACTCTATATGATGCAGCGCCTCGCACGCACCGGCTTACAAACCAACGCACTCGGTTCCTTTGACTATTACAACCGAGGAACCGCCTTCTTTATCGACAAAAACGACATCGTTCCTTTTGCCGAGCTTTTCGGTTCCGATATGTTCCTTTGCATTTTTGACGAGCAAACAAATGCGGAATCCCAAAACATCGTCCGAAAAATTGTCGATTCCTGCCCCAAAGCCCAACGTTATCCTTTCAATACGCCATCCACATTAAACATCCAAAACTACGGGGCGTTTTTCCGCAGCCTTTGTCATTACCTTCTTCACAGCAACCTTGCCAAAGGCATATACGTTAACGGATTAGGAAAGGATTTCGACACGTACAAGCAGAAGCTCCTCCAAGAAGATTACCAAGAACTATTAGGCCTCAATCATCTCGTCCCTGAAGATGTCGAATCTTTCATCCAAATGATTTCAAAAGCTGAGGCTCCTGTATTTTTAGTATGGGAACGTTTTTTGGACGAACGCGGCATCATCGAGCTGGAGAACCTCTGTATGCTTTTGGACATTCAGGCCAAACCTTCCACCGGATTTCTGAGTATTAAAGCCGACCTTAATTCGCAAGGACTTTTCGATATGGGACTGTTTCCCAACGTCTGCGTGGGCGGTCGTCCTATGGACGATTCCAGCATAGCGTTGATGGAGGATATTTACAAACATACTGTTTGCACAACTCCTATTGACCTAACAAAACAGTTGGAAGAGGAGGCTTTTTCTCATTTGTTTGTTTTCAACAGCACAAACTCGCCCATACCCGAATCCATAAGGGAGCAAGTGAGAAGCTGTTCATTTTCCGTGTTGCAAACCGCTCACAGTGAAGATGCGAACTTAGATTTTGATTTGATATTGCCGGCATCACTTCCCGATGAGGTTTATGGGACATTTACGGATTCCACACGCGTGCCGCACAACAGCAAACCCGCGCACGACTGTCCTGTTTCCTTCAACACCATAGAGCAACTTTCCGCACTCGGAACGCAATTCGGTTTGGAACCATTAACCAATCCCACTGATATCTTTTTAGAATACGCATCATTCTTCCAAGGAGGATGCCGAAGCAAATACAGACATTTTTTCAGATAAAAACCCTTAAATTTATACTATTATGAGTCCCGAATTTTTAACATCCGCTTTCAACATATACCTATGGGTAATGATTGGAATCGCAGCTGTCGTTTTCATCTGTCTTTATTTTGTCAACGCAGGCTACGGACAGTTCACGAACAGCAAATGGGGGAAGGCCATCAACAACAAATTGGCCTGGTTCCTTATGGAGTTTCCCATTTTCCTAGCTATGATTATCATCTGGCTGTGCTCCCCGCACCGCTTCGACCTGGTACCGATGATATTCCTACTTATTTTCGAAACACACTACCTCCAGCGTTCCCTCATCTTCCCGTGGTTGCTGAAAGGAAAGAGCAAAATGCCTTTGGCCGTGATGTTTATGGGCATTGCCTTCAACATCCTCAATGCTATGATGCAGGGTTATTGGATTTTCTTCGAATCATACAAGGCCAACTACCACGTCCTCGGACTCTCCTATACGGATGCGGCTTGGCTTTGGTCTCCGCAATTCATCATCGGAACGTGCATCTTCATCTTCGGTTTTGTGGTCAATCTGCGTTCCGACTACATCATCCGCCACTTGCGCAAAAGCGATGAAGACACCAAGCATTATCTTCCTAAAGGATTTATGTTTGAATACGTAACCAGTGCCAACTACTTCGGAGAGTTGATGGAATGGCTTGGTTTCGCCATCCTCACCTGGTCTATTTCCGGTCTTGTGTTCTTCATTTGGACTTTCGCCAACCTCGTACCGCGCGCCAATGCGCTCTACAAACGTTACAAATCCGAATTTGGAGAAGAAATGGACCGCAAAAAACTCAAACGCGTATTCCCCTTCATTTACTAATATAACTTTTAAAGATGGAAGAATTATATGCCAAATATCTGAGTCATCCGCAAATCTGCACGGATACCCGGAACATTATTCCCGGATGCATATTTGTCTGCCTCAAAGGTGAAAGATTTGACGGCAATCAATTTGCATTGCAGGCCATCGAAGCCGGAGCCGCATACGTGGTTACGGAAAACAAAGAGCTGTTCTCCAACCCGAACTGCATCGTGGTGGAAGACAGTTTGAAGACATTGCAGGATTTGGCGAAGTACCATCGCGAACAGCTAACCATTCCGGTCATAGGTGTCACAGGTACAAACGGGAAAACCACCACCAAAGAGTTGATTCACGCCGTTTTGAGTTCCACATTCAGAACCGCCTGCACCAAGGGGAATCTGAACAACCATATTGGTGTTCCTCTCACCCTGCTGTCCATCAAGCCCTCTGACGAAATGGCCATCGTGGAAATGGGTGCCAATCATCCCGGAGAAATCGAATTCCTCTGCCGTATTGCGCAGCCCACTTTCGGTGTAATCACCAATATCGGCAAAGCGCACATCGAAGGATTCGGTTCCGTAGAGGAAATCATTCACACGAAAAAAGCGCTATACCGCGCCGTCATCCATAACGACGGAACACTCTTCGTCAACGTGAACGACAAGGTTTTGCAAAACGGTTTGGAATATGACAAAGTCGTTTTCTACGCAGACGGCGGAGAAGACAACATCGTAAATATGTCGCCGTACCTGCGTATCAACGTGGCCAACCATATTATTGACACACATCTTACCGGCAGCTACAACATCTACAATTTCCTGGCTGCTGCCGCTATCGGACATTTCTTCGGTGTTAGCGACGACCTTATCGCGGAAAGTCTGGCCGCCTATATGCCTACCAACCACCGTTCCCAAATCAACACGATTGGCAGCAACACGATTATCTCGGACTACTACAATGCCAATCCTACGAGTATGGAGGCTGCCATTCGGAATCTTGCGAAACTCGCTCATCCGCACAAGCGCGCCATTTTGGGAGATATGCGCGAATTGGGTGCCATCAGCCGGGAAGAGCACCGACATATCATCGACTTATGCAAAGAGTTCGGATTGGATGTCATCTTTGTCGGCAGCGAATTCGACGCGCACCAGCCCGAGCACTGTTTCGCCAACGTAGAGGAATTGAATGAAGAGCTCCTCAAACATCCTATTACAGATTCGATGATTTTGGTGAAAGGTTCCAACAGCATCCATCTTGACAAACTCACAGCACTTCTGACATGAGCAAGTTCCGCACTGGTATCGGCGTGATGTCTGGCACATCGCTCGACGGCATTGATTTGGCATGGTGCCAATTCGAAGAAAATGCTGCTGGCGTATGGAATTATCAAGTGCTGAAAGCAGACACGTTCCCCTACTCCACTGAATTCCGTAGCAGGCTTGCCAATGCAACGGAGCTTTCAGCTCTTGAATATTGCAAACTAAATGTGGATTTGGGCGAGGTGATTGCCACACGCATCAATGAGTTTGTGGGCACTGACGAGAAACCTGACTTCATTGCATCCCACGGCCATACGGTGTTTCACCAACCTGACGAGGGGCTGACCACTCAAATCGGCAGTGGTGCCGTAATTGCCGCACGGACCGGAATCACTACGGTATGCGACTTCCGAACGTTAGATGTCGCACACCACGGGCAGGGCGCACCCTTAGTGCCCATTGGCGACGAACTGCTTTTCGGACAATATGATGCCTGCCTCAACCTTGGCGGTTTTTCCAATATTTCGTTCCGACAAAACGACAAACGCGTTGCCTTCGACATTTCCCCGTGCAACATGGCTTTAAACAACCTCGCCAACCGAATCGGCCTTCCATACGACAAAGATGGTGAAGCAGCCCGTTCCGGCAACTTCATTCAGTCTATGCTTGAAGAATTGAACAATTTTGAATATTACTCAAGATCCCACCCTAAATCCTTAGGCAAAGAATGGTTCGAAAGCTCATTTCTGCCCATATCGGACAAATATGCGGCATCCGCACCGATCGAGGACTGTCTCCATACGGTTTCAACACATATAGCTCAACAAATCGCCCATTCCATTCCTACTTCAGCACAAGAAATGCTTATTACAGGCGGAGGGGCATCAAACCGTTTTTTGATTGAACAAATCGGCAACTTCTGGCCGAAAAACGTCCGAATTCCTGACAAACTGACCATCAACTATAAAGAAGCCATAATATTTGCATTCCTTGGAATTTTGAGGTTAGAGCAACAGGCAAATTGTTTGAGAAGCGTCACTGGGGCAGACGTAAATTGCTGTGGTGGCTGCATTTGGCATCCATAAAAACTTTTTTAAAAAAAATGCTGGGGCAAACAATAAAAATGTTACTTTTGCCGTTCCGAAAATATTAGAAATATTAGATTCATTCACACATAAAATTCTAAAATTATGTTAGCAAAGAAAACCGACAAAGGAGACCTTGAGAATAAAAGAGGAATCTTTATTCTCGTTGGACTCGTAGTTGTCTTAGGTCTGGTTTATGCAGGCTTCGAACTGTTTGCCAGCGAAGACAAAGCTGCAGCCTTCACTGTCGCAGATGATGATTTCATCGAAGTAAAGGATGAAGATGTCATCGCAACAGATCAAACCCCTCCCCCTCCTCCAGAACAACCTCAACAACAACAAGAAGTTGTTTTGAACATTGTGGAAAACAACATCCAAGTAACAAACGATTTTGATTTCGGCCAAGACGTTTTCGAAGATGATATTATCGCTGAAGTTGAAGATGATAATATTGACATTGTAGAAGACGAAACCGAAACCGCTCCTCCGGTCTATTTCACCGAAGAGATGCCTGAGTTCCCTGGTGGCCCGGAAGCATTGAACGCATTCCTTTCCAAGGAAATTCAATATCCCGAAGTTGCTCGTAACAATGGTATTATGGGTACCGTCCTCGTTGAATTCGTCGTTGAAAAAGACGGCCGTGTAAGTAACGCCAAAGTCAAAGTTCCATTGTTCCCTGATTGCGACAAAGAAGCTATGCGCGGCGTTATGGCTATGCCAAAATGGAAACCTGGTAAGAACATGGGTAAGCCCGTACGTTGTTTCTATCAAGTTCCCGTTACCTTCAGAATGTAATCACACACGCTCCTACTATAAAGGCACTGAGGTTTCTCGGTGCCTTTTTTTGTTAAAGTTTCACCGCAAAATCGCGCGGAGCTCCCTCCTATAAAAGAATGATAAAGAATCTCGTCCCTCATATTACAACTTCACCTATCAGCATCCTTACTACTATAAGAGAAGAATAAGTATCTACATCAACCATTAATCATTCACCATTATTCTCCTCCCTACCCCTAACACAACATTTTGATACATTTGCCCTGTTCTTTATATCAAAGTAAATGTTACATTTGCAGACTTTTGTAAAAAAACAATATCGTATTAATAATCAATACAATAAAATATGAAACAATTAATTGAATGTGTACCCAACTTTAGCGAAGGCAGAAATCCTGAAATCATTGAACAGGTAGCCGATGTTATCAGACACGCCGAAGGCGTAACTTTGTTAGATGTAGATCCCGGCGCTTCCACCAACCGCACGGTAGTGACCTTCGTCGGCACGCCTGATGCCGTTGTTGAAGCAGCCTTCTCCTTAATCGCAAAATGTCAGGAGTTGATTGATATGCGCAACCATCACGGTGACCATCCTCGTTTTGGTGCCACAGACGTTTGCCCGTTCGTTCCCGTTGCGAACATCACAATGGAGGAAACTGCCGAATACGCGCACAAACTCGCCAAAAGAGTGGGTGAAGAACTCAAGATACCCGTATATTGTTACGAAAATGCCGCTTTTGAAGAGAAGAGACGTAACTTGGCCAACTGCCGTGCCGGTGAATACGAAGCGCTCAAAGAGCGTATTTCCACCAAAGAATGGAAACCGGACTTCGGTCCCAGCAAATTCACGGAAAGCGTAGCTAAGAGCGGTGCAACGGCCATCGGTGCCCGCGATTTCCTGATTGCCGTCAACTACAACTTGAACACCACCTCCACACGCCGCGCCAACGCCATTGCTTTTGACGTTCGCGAAAAAGGCCGTCCAAGACGCGAAGGCAACCCCATCACGGGAAAGATCATCAAAGACGAAAACGGCAATCCCGTTATGATGCCCGGCACTCTGAAAGGCACTAAGGCCATCGGCTGGTACATCGCCGAATACGGCATCGCCCAGGTTACCATGAACATCACCAACACCAACGTCACTCCGCTTCACGTCGCATTCGACGAAGTTTGCGAGAAAGCTTCCAAACGTGGCGTACGCGTCACCGGCGCTGAAATCGTCGGCCTCGTTCCCAAGAAAGTTCTGATTGACGCCGCCAAATACTATCTCGCCAAACAACACCGCTCCCTCGGTATTGACGAAAAGGAAATGGTCAAAATCGCCATCAAGTCTATGGGTCTTGATGATTTGAGACCTTTCAATGCAGAAGAAAAAGTCATCGAATATCTTTTGGAAAAAGAAGACACCACGCCCAAGTTAGTGGATATGACCTGCACGGGTTTTGCCAACGAAACCGCATCTGAAAGCCCGGCACCCGGCGGTGGTTCCATCTCCGCCTATATGGGTTCTCTCGGTGCAGCCCTCGGCACAATGGTCGCCAATCTTTCCTCCCACAAACCGGGTTGGGATTCCAAATGGGAATTTTTCTCCAAATGGGCAGAAAAAGGCCAGCAGGTCAAAGACCAGCTTCTGGCACTCGTTGACGAAGACACCAACGCCTTCAATGTTATTATGAACGCATTCGGTATGCCGAAGAAATCTCCTGAAGAGAAAGCCGCTCGCAAGCAGGCCATCCAGGACGCCACCAAATATGCTACAGAAGTTCCGATGAGAACCATCGAAACCTCTTTCCAGGTTTTCGAAATCTGCGAGGCTATGATTAAGAAAGGCAATCCCGCATCCGTATCCGATGCAGGTGTAGGTGTTCTCTGCGCACGCGCCGCCATCCACGGAGCTTATCTGAACGTCAAAATCAACGCATCCTCTTTGGAAGACAAGGAATATGCCGCTATGATGATCAACAAGGCTCACGAATACGTGGTCATAGCCGACCGTATCGAAAAATCTTTAATGAAGAAAACGGAATTCGTCATTGACAATCCTTCCAAATAACGAAACTATCTGTAGATGAAGATACTGGTCGTCCTTTCCCGCTTCCCCTTCCCCCTTGAAAAAGGAGACAAGCTGCGCGCATTCCACCAAATACGCTGTCTGTCCGAAAAACACGACATCTATTTGGCCGCTATGCACGACGGTCCCGTATCCGATTCCGACATCCAACAACTAACGCCTTACTGCCGACGCATTTTCCTTTTGGAACAAAGCGCAGTAAGGCGTTGTTTCAACTTGGCACGCGCCTTCCTCCGCGGCCTCCCGCTTCAATGCGGATATTTTTACAACGAACAGAACAACCGGAAAATAAAACAAATCATCGCCGACATCCAACCGGACCACATCTACTGCCAACTTTTCAGAATGGCCGAATACGTCAGATACTCCCCTGTTCCCAAAACCTTGGACTATCAGGATGTGTTTTCCAAAGGGATGCTTCGACGCTATGAAAAGGCCTCCTGGCTGACCAGACCGTTCTACAAGATGGAACACAAAAGAATCAGCCGCTATGAGGCTGAAATCTTCGACTGCTTTGACGGGAAAACAATTATCACGGCCGTCGATAGGGATCTGATTCCGCATAAGGACAAAGCACAAATCGCCGTGGTTCCCAATGGTGTTGACTTCGATACATTTAGCTACCATAACGAGGAGAAGAAATACGATTTGATTTTCACGGGGAATATGAACTACGCACCCAACGTGGATGCGGCCGCCTACTTGGCGACGGAAATCTTTCCCCAGTTGAAAAAAGAATTTCCGACGCTTCGGCTGGTTCTCTGCGGTGCCACACCCGCCACCCGCGTAAAGGCTTTGCAAAGCGAGGACATCATCGTCACCGGCTGGGTGAATTCCACCGCCGAATGGTACGCGCAGTCGCGCATTTTCGTAGCCCCGATGCGAATGGGTACCGGCTTGCAGAACAAACTATTGGAAGCAATGTCTATGCAGCTGCCCTGCGTCACCTCGCCACTGGCCGGCAAACCGCTCGTGACCGCCGAGTCCGAACAGGCCATCATCACCTGCAGCACCACTTCCGGATACGTGGAAGCCATCGCCCGATTACTTCGCGACACCGAATACCACCAACTCCTCGCCTCCAATGGAAATGCCTTCGTTCACAACCATTACGATTGGCAAAACGCCATCGGAAAACTGGAGAAAGTAATTAGTGGAAAGTAATATTTTTCAACACTATGTAGTGTATAGAAAAAAGTGTATATTTGCACCCCTTAAAAATTAGCAATGAACGAAAAGCAAATACGAGACCAATTCAAGCTCAGACTATCTGGAGTAGAAGACGGAATTTATTGTTTTTCAATTAATTGCGATAAAGAGTTCTTTGAATTAGCAGAAATTTCCGAGGTTCGAGACGGCAATCTGAATTTGCGGGTTGAGATGTCAAAAACTGAGAAATTGGTAGATGTGAAGTGCCATTTTGAAGGTTACGTGATAGCTCCGTGCGACCGCTGCCTGCTTCCCGTCACCTTGCCAATGGATTTTGATGAGCGCCTCATCGTCAAGCTTGTTCCTTCCGTGGAAGAGGGTGAAAACGATGATGACGACGACATTTGGGTTTTGGAAGAGAACACCTACGAATTGGATATTTACCAGTTTGTCTATGAGTCCATCTTCTTAGCTCTGCCCATCAGCATTATCCACGAAGATGACGAAGACGGCCACTCCACATGCGATCCCGAGGCCCTTTCCAAATTGGAAGAGCTCTCAGGTTCAGAGAACAAAGAGGAAAACGATCCCCGATGGGACGCTTTGAAGAATTTGAAATTTGATTAATAATAACTGATAAAATTTATATACTATGCCTAATCCAAAAAGAAGACACTCAGCAATGAGAAGAGATAAGAGAAGAGCTCACGATTTCATCACAGCTCCTCAACTGACAACCTGCAGCCACTGTGGTGCTCCCATCCTCACACACCGCGTATGCCCTGAATGTGGTTACTACAGAGGCAAACAAGCTATTGAAGTAAGCGGCGCTGCCCAGTAATCAATACTTGTATTTAGCAATATTTTAGGTTAGATGACATAAGCAATTATGCCATCTTTTTCTGTTTATGACAATATGGAAATAGTTTTTGCAACCCACAACCAACATAAGACTGCGGAAGCAAGAGACATTGTCGGCGCAAAATGGAATCTGAAGAACCTCCAGGACATCGGTCAGACGGAGGAAATCCCGGAAACTGCCGACACGCTCAAAGGCAATGCCCTGCAAAAAGCCCAATACGTCTTTGACAAGTACCACACCAACTGCTTTGCCGACGACACCGGACTGGAAATCGAAGCGCTCGACGGCAGACCGGGTGTCTATTCCGCACGTTTTGCCGGTGAGCACTGCACCTACGCCGACAACGTGAACAAGGTTTTGGCTGAAATGAGAGGGATGACCGACCGTAGAGCCTGCTTCAAAACAGTCGTCGCCCTTATCCTCGATGGCAGGACCTACTACTTTGAGGGCCAAATAGACGGTCACATCACGGAAGAGCCTCACGGCGAAGGCGGCTTCGGCTACGACCCCGTCTTTATGCCAGACGGCTATGACAAAACTTTCGCGGAACTAAGCGCCGATGAGAAAAACAAAATCAGCCACCGCGGAATCGCCATGGCCAAACTGGTAGCGTTCCTTAACGCACACGTTTACCCCCCCCCACGACTGTAAGAAAAGGCTGTTTTTTCAAACAGCCTTTTTTATTCGTCTAATTCCTTTTTGATTTTCAAAAGCATTTCCTTGACCTTCGTCAGGGATTCAATAATTGTCGCATTTTCGGCCTCCTGAACCATATTGTTCTTCAGTGCTTCCTTCGCGCCTTTCAATGTATAACCCTTTATCTTCGTAAGATAATGGATTGTTCGAATGATGGATATATCGTTTTTGGAAAAAAACCTATCGCCTTTTTTATTCTTGCGCGGTTTGAGCATATCGAACTCATTTTCCCAAAAGCGGAGCGTAGAGACAGGCAAATCGAATATTTTCGATGTTTCGCCTATGCTGTAGTAAATCTTGCTTTTGTCGTTGAAGGATTCGGGCAACGGCAAAGCGTTTTCATCATCTATTAACGGGTTCATTCTTCCTGCATTTTTCTTCTGCGTTCATCTTTCTCCTTGATACTCTCGCGCTTGTCATACAATTTCTTACCCTTAGCCAGAGACACATCCAGCTTCGCATAGCCATTTTCATTAATCCACAACAAAGTCGGAACAACGGTAAAACCACGCTCATTCAACTTCGTGAGCAGTTTTTTGATTTCCTTCTTGGTAAGGAGCAGTTTCCTGTCGCGTTTTGGAGAATGGTTGTTGTAGCTGCCGGCCGCATACTCGCTGATGTGCATATTGTGTACCCACAGTTCGTTATTGATAAAAGAGCAATACGCATCAGTGATATTGGCTTTGCCGGCACGTATGGATTTGATTTCCGTACCCGTCAGCACAATACCGGCAGTATAAGAATTAAGCAGGAAGTACTGGTAGTCCGCCTTCCTGTTTTTAATCTCTATCTGATTGTTTGAAGTGTTTTTACTCATAACGTCACAAGGGCGGCAAAAATACAAAAATAATTAGTATGTTTGCCGCCCGTTAAAACCTACCCCTATGAAGAACCTCAGTATGATTGCCGCAGTCGGCGAGAACCTTGAATTAGGCTATAAGAACCAATTGCTCTGCCACCTGCCTATCGACCTCAAGCATTTTAAGGAAATCACTTCCGGGCACACCGTCATTATGGGAGACCGCACTTGGGAATCCCTGCCCAAGAAGCCGCTGCCCAACCGCCGTCACATCGTGGTCACGTTGGACGATGTGACCTTTCCAGACTGTGAAACCGTTCACTCCATTGAAGACGCCCTCAAATTAATTGAGAACGAGGAAGAAGCCTTCATTATGGGTGGCGCGACGATGTACAAACTCTTTTTGCCGTACGCCGGGAAATTATACCTCACACGCATCCAATCATCTTTTACGGCCGATGTCTTTTTCCCCACAATAAAAGAGGATGAATGGACGTTATCCGACAGCGTCTTCGTTCCAAAAGACGAAAAGAACATATACGATCTTTATTTCCAATTACTCACCAGAAAATAACCAGACCTATGAAAAAAGCAGTATTTTCCATAATCGTTTTATTACTCACTTTATGTGCCGTTGCTCAAAAACCGGCATCCAAATTGGTCGTTCCGGATCTGCCTATCGATGAAAAGACCCAATTGGTCACCTACCAAGACGTCATCAAACAAGAAGGAACGCCCAAAATCCTCTACGACAGAGCGATGGCTTGGGTTAAGAAATATTATAAAAACACCACCGAAGTCATCAAAAATGCCGATGAGGAAAAAGGCGTTATTGAAATGAGATCCACCGTTCGTATTTTCTCCAAACAGAAAGACGGCACAATGATGCCCAAGAACGTGGTTTATTACAATTTCAAATTGGAATGCCGCGAAGGTCGTTACCGCTATACCATCTCCAACTTCAATGAACGCGCCGCATCTGCCGCCCCGATTGAAAACTGGTTCAAAACCGACAGCCCATATTGGTCTCCTTCCCAGTACGAATGGCTCACTCAAATAGACAGTCAGGTCAAAGAACTCATCAACTCTCTGGAAGATGGAATGTTACCAGAAGAAGTTGTTGAAGATGAGTGGTAGAAAACTGCTGTATTTCTTTACGCTAACCTTACTACTTGCATCGTGTCACAAGCCAACGGGCACGATGCAAGTGGATTTTTCTTTTGCTGTTGACGGACAGCCATTGCAACAAGACACTCGCATTTATGTGAATGCTGCCGGAAACGAATACAGCGTCACGGAGGCGCAATATTTCATCTCCGACATCATTCTTACAAATAATGACGGTTCTCAGGTGAGAATATTTTCCGACCGCAGTGCGCATTATGTAGATGCCGACATTGCCGCCACCCTGTCTTGGCAATTGTCTGATGAAATTCCCGTGGGGAGCTACAAATCCATCAGCTTTGTATTCGGACTTTCTCCGGAATTGAATCACAGCTATTTTTATACAGACGCGCCCGAGAACGCGATGAGTTGGCCTGCCAACCTTGGCGGCGGCTATCATTATATGAAAATCAACGGCTGGTGGAGGAATGAAAACGGAACACGCACGCCCTTCAATCTGCACAGCGGCATCGGACAACTACGCGATTCAGAAGGCAACATCTCGGGATTCATTGATAACAATTTCACCGTCACCCTGCCCCTATCTGATTTTGCAATAGCCAAAGACAACCTTTCCAAATTGGAACTTCAAATGGACATCAACCATTGGTTTTCAAACCCCTATATCTTTGATTTCAATATCATTGGAGGAAGCATTATGCAAAATCAGGAGGCACAGGAAATCTTGAAAGCCAACGGACAGGATGTCTTCTCCATCGTCCGCCATTCCTAATTTGCTATTCGGTTTCGCAAGTAAAAATCGCATTAGCCAAATTTTCGGCATTTACGGAATTATTGTACATTGACAATAAGATTCTTTGCCTTTTTTCGATATCATCTCGCGTAAAATCTACGGTCATCAGACGATTGATTTCCGATATTATCTGTTCTGCCTTATCAGCTATCACACAAGCGTCCTCCAAAGAGGTTCCAGCTAGCATATTGGAATTGACGACGCAATAACGACCTTTACTCAAAGCATTCAACAATTTCAGTTTGAGGCCAGTCGGTTGGTTTGTCACCATCACATTCACGTGCGCATTTTGTATCAATTCCGACATTTCAGCTTCGGGCAAATTCGCACGAATAGACACATTGGAAAGCATGGAGGCTTTCTGCACGAGTTGTTTGGACGGATTCAGTCCTGCTATGATGCACGGTGCGGTGACTTTGGAAAAAACGTTTTGTATCAACCAAATGGCTGCCTCTTCATTTTCCCTCACCGACAAATTTCCGTGATAAAGCACGTACGAGCCTTTTCCGGGAAGACTTTGAATACCAGCAAAACCACTGAAAGCCGGGATCCACTGGACATTTTTATACTTGGAAGAAAAATATAGGGTATCCTTTTGGGAAATAGCGAAAACGGCACTTGCAGAGCGCAAAACATCTTCGTAATGTCTTAATTTAAACGCTTCTATGTTGAAATAGATTTTTTTCCAAAGAACGGATTCAGCTTTCGCCAACGACATATAATAGTCGTGTTCAATGTTATGCGTGCGGACAAAAACTTTTCTATCAGATAATCTTTTATCCATTAATACGGCTGTGGAATGCAAGCCTTCGCACAAAATAGGATAGTTGTCCTTCAGCAAATTTTCCACCAGCTCTTCCGATTTTCTGGAAACCACGATATAGGGATATCTGCTGATATGCCTACTAATGGAAGTGTCTCTTTTATAATAATGTACTTGATAACAAAAGTCGAGATGGTCTGTCATTCCCCTACCATACTCAAAACAATGAAGATGCACTTTCACGCCAGCTTCCGATAGAGCTTTCGCCTTATAGTAGATATCGATGACACCGCCATAATTGGCAGGCCAAGGTACATCCAAAGAGATAATATGCAGATGTTTCTCACTCATAGCTTTTTATCACATCCAATAAAATCTTTTCTTCGTTGTCCCAACACAATTCAGCTGCAGCAATGGGAAGATTCTGCTTCCAATGCGCCAAACGGGATGAATCCTTCAACGCATTTTGAATGGTAGCGGCAATTGTTTCGGGCGTATGGTCTTCTATAAAAGTTCCAATATCGTATTGGCGAATAATTTTCTCTATTTCAACCAAATGGGATGCCACAATCGGGACACCGGCCTGAATAAAATCGAACAGTTTGTTCGGCAGACTGAAACGGTAATTGAGATTTGTATCCTTATCCAACGTAAAGCCGATTTCTGCCAATTGGGTATAGGCCATCATTTTAGAATAGGGCATTCTGGGTAAAAAGCGAACATTGTCGGCAATCCCGAGTTCTTCAACCATCTGCTTTAAAGTGGGTAGGACGTCACCGCCGCCGATAACCATCAGAAGGCAGTCTGGCAGGAACTGCATAGCCTGGACCAGTTCTTCAGCACCTCGTTGAACGTTGATGCCGGAGCCCTGCAAAACCAGCAAATGCATATCTGTAGGAAGTCCCAATGCCACTTTATCTCCTTTGGGAGGCATTGTCCGACTCATCGGGATATTACGAACCACAGCCGCCTTCACCTTGTATTTTTCACGGAAAAGATCTGCAATGGACTCGTTTACGGTAATAAGTTTCCCCAATTTGGGAACCGTAAAGTTCTCTATCCATTTCCAAACGCGCTGCACGCGCGGGCGATTCACCAGCTCCGGAGTCTCCGTGAAATATTCGTGACTATCCAAAATCACTTTTGAGCGTTTCAAGCGAGACACAAAATAATTGGGCAAAATAGTATCCAAATCATTGGAAAACAACATATCAGCCTGATGGAAAAGCAGAAAGAAGAAAAGTCGGATATTGTATTCCGCATAGAAAAACGGTCCTTTTTCAAAAATCAGTTTCATTCGACGGCAGGCATATGGTCTTTCATCCATCGGCGGACTTTTGCGCTGACGACGTCCCACGAGCAACACTTCATAGCCAGCCTTTTGCAACGTCAGGCAGTTCTTATTCACGCGTTGGTCGGTCACCAAATCATTTATAACGGATACAATAGCTTTTTTCATAACAGGAGCGTTAACGGAAAAAAACGTTAATTATTCTGTTCGATAATGGAATAAAACAACTTCACACCGATGGGCACCAAATCATCCGGAAAATCAAACAGTTGATGATGAAGGGAAGGCTGATTAATACCCGAACCGAGTCCGAGCAGCGCACCTTCATAATGTTGGGTAAGCAATCCGAAGTCTTCACCCCAGGAAAATGGAACTTCTTTTTCTATGTACGGAAGTCCGCACATTTTAGCAGCCTGACGAATTTGTCGAACCGCCTCGATTTGGTTTTTGGATGCGGCAAAATACTCTTTCCACTCAATTTTAGAGGTTATGCCTTCTGTTTGTGCTATAGTTTCATCCACGATTTCGCATAACGACTGTTTTGTTTTCTGCAACAGCTCGTCATTTTTTGCCCGCAGGGTGAATCTCAAAACGCCGTGGCCTGCTGTAACACCATACGCTTGTTCGCCTATACGAAACTCCACCAAGGTCAACAGACGGAAATCATTCTGTGCCATATCGTATTGGTTCAACACCAACAATTTATCCACTATAGTCTTAGCGGCCGGATAGGGGGAAATTGCCTTCAGAGGTTCGGCCGCGTGCGAAGTTCGGCCATGCAGCTCGATATCGCAACTGATGACCGAGCAGGTAAAACTATCTGGTCGGCAGATCACCGATCCCATCTCGACTCCCGGAATATTGTGCATGGCAAAAACCTTATCGGGCTGGTATTCCGACAAGACGTCCGTACTGAGAAAATTCGCGGCACCTTGTCCAGTCTCCTCTGCCGCTTGGAAGAAAAGCAGCACGCGCCCTTTTCTAACAGGGTGTAGATGCAATTGTTCTGCTAATCCCAAAAGGATGGTGGCGTGGCCATCGTGACCGCACTTGTGAGACACCCCCGGTGTGAGTGATGCATAAGGGACGTCAATCGTTTCAGGCACGCGTACAGCGTCAAAATCACCGCGAAACAGAAGCGTAGGCCCTTCCTCACCGGAATCGAAAACAGCGAGGATGTGGCAGCTATCCCAAAAAGTATGCACTTTGGCAGGCGCGCAGAGGTCCAACTGCTGCAAAATATACTTCTGGGTTTCATACTCCTGACCAGAAGGTTCGGCCTTTTGGTGCAGCGTATGACGAATTTCTTTCAAACTATTCGGGAATACGGACATTGTGATTGTCTTTTGATCCTATTACAATTATGTAGATGTATTGAAAAAAGTACGGAGAAAACGAATCGTTCTCTCCGTACCATATTTTATTAAAGGTGATATTTATTCGGCGAGCACTAAGACTTTACCTTGGAGCACTTCAGCCACACCGCCGTTGATTTCAAAATACTGCATTTTTCCATCCTGTCCTTGCACTTTGACACGGCCTTTTTGCAAAGCAGCCACCAGAGGTGCGTGATGTTCCAGGATTTCAAACAGTCCGTCTATACCGGGAAGCTGTACCAAGCTGGCTTCGCCTGTAAAAACTGATTTGTCCGGAGTTCTGATTTCTAACGTCATAGCAGAAACTATTTAGCGGATGCAAGTTCTTTTTCACCTTTTTCGATAGCTTCTTCGATAGTACCCACCAAGTTGAAAGCTGTTTCAGGGAGGTAGTCGAGGTCGCCATTCAAAATCATATTGAAGCCCTTAATAGTATCTTCGATGCTGACAAACTTACCAGGGATACCGGTAAATTGTTCAGCCACGAAGAACGGTTGGGACATAAAGCGCTGTACACGACGTGCGCGGTGGACAGTCTTTCTATCTTCTTCAGAAAGTTCTTCCATACCGAGGATGGCGATGATATCCTGCAATTCCTTGTAGCGTTGCAGTGTTTCTTTCACGCGTTGTGCAGTACGATAGTGTTCTTCGCCAACGATATCGGGAGAAAGGATACGGGATGTTGAATCCAAAGGATCGACAGCCGGATAGATACCGAGCTCGGAAATCTTACGGCTCAACACGGTAGTTGCATCCAAGTGGGAGAACGTCGTTGCAGGAGCGGGGTCTGTCAAGTCATCAGCAGGCACGTAGATAGCCTGTACGGACGTAATGGAACCGCGTTTGGTGGAAGTGATACGTTCCTGCATCATACCCATTTCCGTAGCCAACGTCGGTTGGTAACCCACAGCGGAAGGCATACGGCCCAGCAATGCGGAGACCTCGGAACCGGCCTGTGTGAAACGGAAGATGTTGTCCACAAAGAAAAGGATATCACGACCGCCGGTTGTTTCATCGCCATCACGATAGCCTTCAGCGACCGTCAAACCGGAAAGAGCGACACGGGCACGTGCCCCGGGAGGTTCGTTCATCTGTCCGAAAACCAGAGTAGCCTGGGATTTTGCGAGTTCGTCTCTATCAACCTTAGAGAGGTCCCAGCCACCGGCCTGCATACTTTTCACGAAATCTTCACCATAGCGGATGACACCGGATTCGAGCATTTCGCGCAACAGGTCGTTACCTTCACGAGTACGCTCGCCGACACCGGTAAACACAGTCATACCGCCGTAGTTTTTAGCGATATTGTGAATCATTTCCATAATAAGGACCGTTTTACCGACACCGGCTCCTCCGAACAAACCGATTTTACCACCTTTGGCATACGGTTCAATCAAGTCGATAACCTTAATACCCGTATAGAAAACTTCTTGTGAGGTAGAAAGATTGTCGAATGTAGGGGGATCTCTGTGGATTTCGCTGCGTTTTGCGGAGTTTGCATCGCCAATACCGTCAATACAGTCACCGATGACATTCAGCAGACGACCATTTATGTTCTCCGTCGGAACGGTAATCATTCTTCCGGTAGCGACGACTTCCATACCACGATGCAAGCCATCGGTAGAGTCCATAGAGATACAACGCATCGTATTCTCACCAATGTCTTGTTCGCATTCGAGTATTAATTTTTCACCATTATCTCTAATAACTTCCAAAGCATCGTAGATGTTTGGCAATTGGCAGTCCTCATCGAAATGAACGTCAACGACTGCACCGATAATTTGGGATATAGTACCTTTAACTTGTTCAGCCATATTATAATATTTAGATTATATATCAGTTTTTTTGAGCCGCCAAAGATAGAAAAAATAGGGGTATAAAAACAAAAAAAAAATTTTTTTTCAAAATTGTTGCACCATATCAAAAAAAGTGTATTTTTGCACCCGTCAAAGTCAAGCGGAAGTAGCTCAGTTGGTAGAGCACAACCTTGCCAAGGTTGGGGTCGCGAGTCCGAGTCTCGTTTTCCGCTCCACCGTAAAGCCCTTAGCATTTCTAAGGGCTTTTTTATTCCCAAAACTTTCTATTTTGATTATTATATTGTTGTAATACAATTATTTACACATACTTCGATTTCATCTCTTTTCTCTTTTCGGCAAGTCCTACGCAGGGCTCCGCGGTTTGTTTTTCTACCGCAGAGGACGCAGTGTTTCGCAGAGGAACTTTTTTCGAAAATCGACGGCGTTCCTGAAAAAACTCCGAAAAAAACAACTGGGAGCTGCAGTTTATCATCCTTCAGATGTCTCGGCAAACTTTTTTTTCTTCCTTTTATGGCCTAGTCCTACGCAGGGCTCCGCGGTTTGTTTTTCTACCGCAGAGGACGCAGTGTTTCGCAGAGGAACTTTTCTCGAAAATTGACGACGTTTCTGAAAAAACAACTGGAATCTGCAGTTTACCATCCTTCAGATGTTTCGGCAAACTTTTTTTCTTCCTTTTATGGCCTAGTCCTACGCAGGGCTCCGCGGTTTGTTTTTCTACCGCAGAGGACACAGTGTTTCGCAAAGGAACTTCTTTTCGAAAATTGACGACGTTTCTGAAAAAGCTTCGAAATCACGAAGAGACTTCTTTTGGGGAGGAGAGAATTACACTCACACCATCAGGATTTTTTACGGAATGGAAACAAAAAAGGCAACCCATTTGGATTGCCTTTCAGAGGTCTCTTCCAGATTCGAACTGGAGTCAACGGTTTTGCAGACCGGTACCTAACCACTCGGCCAAGAGACCTTTTGTTATGAGGCTGCAAAAATACAATCTTTTTTCAAATATCCAAATATCTTTCAATAAAAAAATCCTATTGATTATCAGATATTTGCATAAATATTAGAAAAAGCAGCCTCACAAACACCTTATTTGTTCGGATAAGGGATAACGATATCGTCGCAATATTCGCAACGATAAGAGCGTTTTTCCTTATCTACCAAATGGAATACGTGGTCAAAATAGTGTTCCACAGAAGTAACGCAACGTGGGTTCTTGCAATGGATAATATTGACGACCTTTTCAGGGACTTCGAGTTTTACCTTTTTGACAGTTTTGCCGTTTTCAATAATATTAACGGTTGCATTAGGGTCAATGAGGCCGAGGAAGTCGTAATTGATGTCGATAACATTATTGATTTTGATAATGTCCTTCTTTCCCATCTTTTCGCTATAGGCATTCATAATGAGTGCCACATTATATTCAGCCTTGTCCAAATGCAAGTAGTTGAATACGGTCATACCGTAACCGGCCTTGATATGGTCAATAACAATTCCTTTTTCTATACTGTTGATTTCTAACATAGCTTCAAAATTTTAATAGATTCCTAAAAGTTTGCAGATGAGAGCCATACGGACATACATACCATTTTTGGCCTGATTGAAATACTGTGCACGGGGATCACTATCAACATCAGGGCTGATTTCGTTCACACGTGGCAGCGGGTGCAAGATGTATGTGTCAGGGCGAGCATACGTCATCTTCTCAGTATCGAGGATGAAACGGTCTTTCAAGCGAATATAGTCTTCTTCATTGAAGAAGCGTTCGCGTTGAACACGGGTCATATACAAGAAATCGAGTTGACCCATATACGGTTCCATCTGGTCAACTTCCATAAACGGAATACCTTTTTTCTTGACAACTTCTTCGCGGATATATTCTGGGACTCTCAATTCTTCAGGGCTGATGAAGATGAACTTCACGCCTTCATAATTGCTGAGGAATTTGACGAGGGAATGGACGGTACGTCCGAACTTCAAGTCGCCGCAAAAGCCGTAGGTTTTGTTTTCCACACCGCCGCGGAGACGCTCGATAGTCAGGATATCCGTCAGCGTTTGAGTAGGATGTTGGTGGCCACCGTCGCCGGCATTGATAAGCGGCATTTTGATGTAGTGGCTGGCCATACGGGGAGCACCCTCCTTGGGGTGACGCATCGCAGCGATGTCAGCATAGCATTCGATGGTGCGCAAGGTATCAGCAATGCTTTCACCTTTGGCGGTGGAACTGGAATTGGGTTCGGAGAAACCAATCACCTTGCCGCCCAAACGCAACATAGCAGCTTCGAAACTGAAACGCGTACGGGTGCTGGGTTCGTAAAAAAGAGTTGCCAGGATTTTTCCCTCACAACTCTTGCTGTACTTTTCCGGATCTGCAACAATCTGATGTGCCAAATCAAAGATTTCGCGAAATTCTTCGCGTGTGAAATCCGACGGGTCTATTAAGCATCTGTTCTTTAACAAAATAAATCCTCCTATATCTTTTAGTTAATAATTATCGTAGTAAAAAATCCCCACCCACAAAAACCTTGCAAAAATAGGAAAATATTTTTTCCATCTCTTTTTGAAAAATGATTTTTTTTCAACAAAATCAATTATCCGTATTCAGTCGTCTGACTTTTTCGAAAAGAAGTCTATTGGGAACGATGACACTGCTGGGAACACCTTCCAACGCCGCCTTCTCATCTCCGTTTGTCATCACATTGACGGCAATTTTCTTTGTAGAGGACGCACACATCTGTTCAAAATCATCTATCGTGAAATTCCGAATACCATTCATTCTGACAAGTGTCTGCTTGCCACTTGCCACATTGACTTTGGTCACATATACCGGTTGGAAATGTCCATTTTCGCTTATCATTTTCCAAACGATATAGGCATTTGAATAGCCCGCAGCACGCGCCCGCTTCCGTAATATTTTTATCAACTGCTCTTCTTTAAGCTGATTATGGCAAGTAAGCTTTAGAATCCCAGCACCCGGTTCTGCCTCAAGCCGTCCCTTTCGCAAAGCGAGGCGCTGATGGCCGTTTGACTGATGTTTCTTCTCCATCGGAGCACGATTGGTCAGCAAAGTGACTAATTCTCCGTGTCGGACAATATCCCAATCGCCTTCCACCTTCATTCCGTCCGCATCTATATAATAATGTCCTATTAGAGATTTTCCCTCAAAGGCAGTTAGGCCGTCAACAGCATGAACATCTATGGAGCGATGGACAATCATCTGGTCGATCTTATCATACAAGGACATCTCCTTGTCCTTATTTTTCCCACCGTTCCGACCAATGTGCAACGGTTGGCGGCGTGCCACCAAATTGGCATCGCTTTCCACAAAAGCACTTACAAAGACCTGCGCGGCCGCGGTACCCGCAAACATAACCGGACCTTCGTAAACATCCGAAACAATTGGTGCCGCACGCAATTCATACAGGCGTTCCGCCATTTCATTTACAGCGGAGAGCATCGCTTCTCTATCTTCCAACTCCTGGACATCCTGAAAAAAGAAATCCGTATAATCACACAATGCATCACCATCTTCGGTTTGCGTCTGAGCATAAACACGAATACGTATCAGCGATACGGGCTGACGATACTGCACACCATCTGAAGCTTTGAAATAAGCATCGCCACGATAGGCATCTATCTGCGCACCGGATTGCGTGAGTAAGCTATAGCCTTCAAATCTTGCGGACAACTCATTGGCAATACTCTCTAACAAGAACTGGTTTAACTTGCTGTACAGATTATCCATTTGAAGATTCGTCACCCAAAGAGAACTTCTATCCGGCAGATTTTGCGGTTTGCCCAAACGCTGTTTGTCGACGTATGCGCGCAACGCTTTTTTAAGCGCGCCATCCGTATTTTGCGAAAGCAGCTGACGTATATTATTATAATTATTGTCTAGTGGAAAAGGATTTCTATTTTCGATGGATTCTGTTTCATATTCCACATAATCACTGTTGAAGTTGTTGTCGCCGACCAGCACACGAGTCTGCACATCACGCACAGGTTCTGGCTGCGCGTTCGTAACGACCAGACTGCCGCGTGTGCTTTCAATATGGCATTTTTCCGCATCCGTCACCAAATAGCTGATGTAATAGGGATGTGGCTCATTCGAATTTACATTTTGGAGATTTGCCTCTATCTCGTCATCCATTGCACGGAAAACCACATCAGAAAAAGATTCCTCCTCCACTGCCAAATCCTCACTCGGAGTAAAACGGGTTACCGAAAGTGTTAGCGGAACCATTTTAGAATCACGGGACTCCATCTGTGCGACTAGAACCGCCGGAGAGCAACAATGATACGGCACATCATTCATCGAACAAGCCGTATAGTATTTTGTGGTTCCCAATATTGCGACCTGTGACAACGTCGTTCGCGGTGTCCCCACAAATTCCACTCCATACACCGGCTCATCGGGTTTCCTATTGTCCGCATACACTTTCCACATTATCAAGGGCTGAATAAACTTCCCGTCATCGGAAATCGAAGCGGCTTCTACCCAATAGCCGAAGGGCTTACCTTGCTTTGAAATTTCCTGACGCAAAGCGCTCCACAACTCCTCATCCGAATGGGGACGGGATGTCGTCACCACCAAATTCGCGGGCACGCGGGCAGGCTGTTGACCGGCAACAGCACGACCGTGGCCATTGGACAAAAAATAATCCGCATTGCAAGTACTAGAGTAAAGCGCTTCCACAAGCATTCCGTTATCCACCAACTTTCTTTTCTGGCCCTCATAACCTTCGTCGTCATAGCGATAAGAACCTGACAATCGGCAATCGTCTGACAATGAAGAGAGCGGATCTGAGACGACACTGACATCCGAAGGAAGCAGATTCTCACCATCACGGACCAAACTTCTTGTTAGCGTCGGAACCAACGACTGCTGCCAAAAGACACCGGCGGCCTCATTGGAAAAAACGACAGGACAGATGCTCTCGCTTGTTTTTTCCAATTTGCGCAATGCCGACAAGGTGGACTCCATCTTTTGCACGTCACGTTTCAAGCTCTCCGCCGATGGCAATTCATTCGGAAATTCCACATCGTATTTTTTGGGAAGATGCACTGGTATGCCATTTTCGGACAAGGCAGTCAATTCCAATTGCAACGAGGTATGCATGAAATTTTGGACAATGGCCGCGCCTTCTGATGAAACAAAATATTTTCTATTATTATCACATTGGAAAACAGCAGTGCATTCTACATTTTGCAAAATATCACCCGTAGCACTTTCCATCAGATGCCTTACTTCCGTCTCATCATAAAAAATGCTTTCAATCGGCATTTCATAATAAGCATAAGGCAAAGGTTTTACATATTCGCCTTTCTTTTCGTGGATATATTGTCTATCCGACAATTCGGAAAGAGCCTGAACATACTGTTGGCAAGCTTCACGATAAGTTTTTTCTGTTTCAAAATTTATTATCTGAGCAATAATCAACTCATTATCATCCAATGGAAGCTTAATGTTTTTTGTTTGGGAAGCCCCATCAGAGCAACTGTCGATAGTATAAAAATTATCCATCTCCTCTGAACCGACTCGGATTTGGATAGTGAGAACAGATTGCCGAGAGCTCTGATTATTTGTCAAGCTGCCCGAAAGTGCAGACATACGAAACTGTTCCTCCTTATCTACACGATAAGAGAGGAAATAGGCCGGCATTGAAGTTTTCTTATAAACTTGAATCAGGCTGTCCGCTTGATGTTGTAAGGTTTTCAACAATACATCCTCCGAAGCGGACGTTTGCGCACGTCCCTCGAACAAGCCAAATAGAGCCAGTCCGATTAGGAGAAGATGTTGCCAAAATTTCATAAGCCGTTATCTGAAAATGGTGGCTTCGCGATCCGGTCCGACGGAAACGATGGAGACTTTAGTCTTTGTTTCCTCTTCGATAAAACGGATATAGTCTTTGAAAACCTGCGGCAGTTCATCGTATGATTTGCATTGGCTTATGTCCTGCTTCCATCCTTTGAGGGTTGTATAGACCGGTTCAATGACGGCATCAGAAGCCGTGGGCATCTGTGTTGTTAGTTCGCCATTGACACGATATGCCGTGCAGACATCGATAGTATCGAAATCCGACATCACGTCTGCTTTAGTTAGTGCTATGTCCGTGACGCCGTTTATCATAATGGCGTATTTGAGAGCTACGAGATCGAGCCAGCCGCAGCGACGCGGGCGTCCGGTTGTAGCGCCGAATTCATTGCCGATATTTCTCAATTGTTCGCCGGTGGCATCGAACAGTTCTGTTGGGAACGGGCCGCTGCCCACGCGGGTACAGTAAGCTTTAACAATACCAAAGACGCGACCTGCAAAGTGAGGATCCAAGCCGAGACCTGTGAAGGCACCAGCTGCGATAGTGTTGGAAGATGTCACGAACGGATAGGCACCAAACTCCAAGTCAAGAAGCGTGCCTTGGGCGCCTTCCGCCAAAACGGTTTTTTCCTCCTTCAGGCAATCATACAACACGTATTCGCTATCAATGAAGGTAAATTGGCGCAACGTAGCCAAAGAGGCTCTCCATTTCTTGTCCAATTCCGGAAGCAGCATGCTGTAATCAAAATGATATTGGTCTAAAATCTCTTTATGTTGATTCAGAAGATGTTGGTATTTCTCCTCAAAGTTCGGAGAAATGATATCGCAAATACGGAGACCCGTACGAGCTGTCTTGTCGGTATAGGTCGGTCCGATGCCTTTCAACGTGGAGCCGATTTTCTGCGCACCTTTTTTTGCCTCGTATGCGGCATCCAACAGCTTATGCGTAGGCATTATAAGGTGAGCTTTCTTGGAAATACAAAGATTCTCTGTAGGAGTCAGGCCCATTTTCACCAAGGCTTCGATTTCCTCTTCAAAGATAATCGGGTCTATCACAACACCATTGCCGATGATGTTCATTTTTTCCTTGTGGAAGATGCCGGACGGAATAATGTGCAACACGTGGCGTATTCCATTAAATTCAAGAGAATGACCTGCATTGGGGCCACCTTGGAAGCGGGCTATGACATCATATTTGGAGGTTAAAACATCCACAACCTTACCTTTACCTTCATCACCCCATTGCAAACCAAGTAAAATATCAATCTTCATATTTCTGATAATGAGTTATTTAAAAAAGATGTTACACTTTTTACAAAAGCGGGCAAACATACATAATAATTTTGAGTTATAGACACCTTTTTCAAAAAACTTCTAAACGGGACGTTGGGTTTCAGGTTTAAAGAAGCAATCGCAATAACGTATTCACCTCTTAACTCTCCATACTGACTTCCTCCGCCGTCAAGCCGGTAGTCTTGATTATGATTTCTATATCGACTCCTTGCTCTAACAACAATTTCGCCATAGCTAGTTTGGTCTTGGCCTCACCTTCAATTCTCCCCTCCTCTCTGCCTTTGGCTTCGCCTTCTGC
>JAZRYT010000136.1:0-27374 GCA_045600905.1 Bacteroidales bacterium | reverse complement strand
AAACCCTAATCCCTAATCCCTGAACGCTAATTTTTCAGGCAGCGGACGCTTTTGCCGTTGGTTTGGCTGCCGTGGTAGTTGATGAGTTCGGGGCAGCCGTGCGTCAGCGAGCAGTAGCGGGCGATGGTGGCCGACACGGTGGTGGCGGTCCAGGAGGTGGCTTCACCCAGGAGGTTCTCGGAGCGCACGTCCGTGAACTTGCCGGCGGGCAGCGCGGTGAGGCCCGTTACATTGGTGCCCTCGCCGTTAAGCCAGTCCGTGGTGGACATCAGCTCGAAGGCGGAGTGGTTGGCCAGGACGGAGAACTCCTCGGCCGTGGGCAGGTGCCAGCCGTTAGGGCATATACCCTGCACTTCGGCGGCTTCGGGAGCTAAAGGCGCGCATACTGCGTCGTCCCACGTGTAGAGATAGCCGTAGCGGGCCACGTTGGCGGCGGAATCCGGATGCTCGGCACTCACGTAAGCCATCGGGTTGGACACGTTTGCGCCGTCGGCGTATTTCTTGGATTTAAGGTTCTCTTTGGTCCAGCAGTGGCAGTCGATGCGCACCGTGTTATACTCGTTGTGCTCGTAGTCGGTGGCCACAAATGGATACGGCAACGTGGTGGAATACGGGTAATTCGCGATGCCCGCATCGTAGTTGTCGGTGCCGCAGGGCGGGAACTTCACGTTCACCTGCTGGATGTCGGCCAGCGACTTGTCGGCCACGGCGAAGTTCCAGGTCACGGGGGTCACATCGCCCACAGGGTACGTGGCGGGCCTATTATTATAATATTGTACGGGAGGCACGGAGCCGGCGGGCAGAACCAAAGGCTCGTACAGCGCGAAGTTGTGCTCGCACACGTTGTAGGGAGCCACCACGGTGGTGTCGTTGGTGAAGGTCACGCCGTAGGCCATCACGCCGATCAGGGAGTCGAGCCCCTGCGTGGGCAGCAGATAGACGTTCTGGGTCAGTCCGACGTTCACGGTTGTCGGGTTGCCTTGCGGGATGCGTTCTGCGGGGCGATAGGTCACGGGGTAGCTGCTGTTTTCGTAGAGCAGCGTGTCGTTGCCCCGGTAGAGGAACGACTGCTGGAGGCCTTCGTTGGCGTAGTTGCCGCCAACGGAAACGCCCTGGGCGAACAGCTGTCCCACCGAAGCGGCGCTGTGCGTGGATGCGTCATCGTAGGCAACGGCCACGAAGCCGCACTGGGCGAACAGCCCGGCCACGATGCCAACCAGCAAAACGGAAGTTAGTAAGAGTTTTTTCATTTGATTGAAACTTTATTAAATTATTAAGATATTAAATTATGAAGCTATTAAGTTATGAAGGGGTGAGCAGGGAACAAGGAAACTTGAAACCTGATTGTTTGTCGGACGCAATAAATTGCGTCCCTACATTCTTGGAACTTGAAACCTGAAACCTGAATCCTAATTGGTTGTCGGACGCAATAAATTGCGTCCATACTTGGAACTTTCCCTGTGGCGCAACGCCTTTTATTCCACAACTCCTGCGGGCGCAGTGTGTATGTGGGGGGGGGGTAAAATACTGTTAGTCAACAAGTTACAGGTATATTTATGCAATACTAATGGGTTTTATCAATAAAGCAGCAAACATACAAAAAAAATCGGAGCGGCAAAGGGGGAAATGGTGAATTGCGAACAGAGGAAAGTGCATTGACATTTTTTTCACAAAAAAAGAGGATGACTATTTTATTAGTCACCCTCTTTTCTTTTATAGTGTTTCAAACATTAATCTTGCAACAAGATGTCGAGCATTTTGATGGCACAGTCGCTGATAATGCTACCAGGTCCGAAGATACAGGAAGCACCGGCATTGTAGAGGAACTCGTAGTCTTGCGGAGGGATAACACCACCCACGATAACCATAATATCCTCACGACCAAGTTTCTTCAATTCCTCAATGACTTGTGGAACGAGGGTTTTGTGTCCCGCAGCCAAAGAGGAAACGCCCATAATGTGTACGTCGTTTTCGACAGCTTGTTTAGCGGCTTCGGCAGGCGTTTGGAAAAGCGGACCCATATCGACATCGAAACCGATATCTGCATAACCGGTAGCTACAACCTTAGCACCGCGATCGTGGCCGTCCTGACCCATTTTGGCAATCATAATACGTGGACGACGGCCTTCTTTCTTTGCAAATTCGTCGCACATTTCGCAAGCCTTCTTGAAGCTTACATTATTTTGTTGTTCTGCACTGTACACGCCTGAAATCAAATTAATTTTTGCTTTATAACGACCATATACTTCTTCAAGAGCATCGGATATTTCACCTAAGGAAGCGCGAACACGGGCGGCCTTAATAGAAAGATCCAGCAAGTTGCCGTTGCCCGTCTTGGCACATTCGGTCAATGCAGCCAAAGCGGCCTTAACATCAGCCTCATTACGGTTGGCGCGTAATTCTGCCAAACGTTTGAGCTGGGCCTCACGAACTGCGGTGTTGTCAACTTCGAGAGTTTCAATAGGAGCTTCTTTGTCCAACTTGTATTTGCTGACACCGATGATAGCTTCTTTACCAGAGTCAATGCGGGATTGTTTGCGGGCAGAAGCCTCTTCAATACGCATTTTGGGGATACCCGTTTCGATAGCTTTTGCCATACCACCGAGAGATTCAATCTCCTGGATATGTTTCCAAGCGCGATGAGCGATTTGGTGGGTGAGGCTTTCAATATAATAGGAACCTGCCCAAGGATCGATAGATTTGCAGACCTTGGTCTCTTCCTGAATATAGATTTGCGTATTACGAGCGATACGTGCGGAGAAATCTGTCGGGAGGGCAATAGCCTCATCCAATGCGTTGGTGTGCAGGGACTGTGTATGTCCGAGGGCGGCGCCCATAGCTTCCACACAGGTACGAGCCACATTGTTGAACGGGTCTTGTTCGGTCAATGACCAACCAGAAGTCTGGCAGTGCGTACGCAAAGCCATAGATTTCGGGTTCTTGGGATTGAATTGTTTTACAATCTTTGCCCAGAGCATACGAGCGGCACGCATCTTGGCGATTTCCATAAAGTGGTTCATACCAATACCCCAGAAGAAGGACAAGCGTGGTGCGAAATCATCCACACTCATACCGGCATTGACACCTGCACGAAGGTATTCCAAACCATCAGCCAACGTGTAAGCCAATTCGATATCATCGGTAGCACCAGCTTCCTGCATGTGATAACCGGATATAGAAATGGAGTTGAACTTCGGCATATTCTTGGAAGTGAATTCGAAGATGTCGGCGATAATCTTCATAGAGTGCAACGGCGGGTAGATATAGGTGTTGCGGACCATAAACTCTTTCAAGATATCGTTTTGAATAGTACCGGAAAGTTGGTCCATGCTGACACCCTGTTCTTCAGCTGCCACCACATAGAAGGCGAGAATAGGGAGCACAGCACCATTCATCGTCATAGAGACGGACATCTTATCCAATGGAATCTGGTCGAAAAGGATTTTCATATCGAGGATGGAATCCACGGCGACACCGGCCTTGCCTACATCACCGACAACTCTCGGGTGGTCGGAGTCATAGCCACGGTGGGTGGCCAAGTCAAAAGCGATAGACAAGCCTTTTTGACCGGCGGCAAGGTTACGACGATAGAAGGCATTCGATTCTTCAGCGGTGGAGAAACCGGCATATTGACGGATTGTCCACGGTCGGAAAGCATACATCATAGAGTACGGTCCGCGAAGATAAGGTGGAATGCCCGCCGTATAGCTGAGATGCTCCATACCAGCAAGGTCTTCGGCACCATAAACCTGTTTAACAGGAATTTGTTCTGCGGTCATCCAATCCGCACTGATATTGTTTTGTTTTTCCCATTCACGAAAATCCTCGTGATTTTCAGGAACTTTCTTAAAGTCAACGTTACTAAAATCTGGGCGCATAAATATGTTTTTTAATGAGGGCGCAAACGTACATAAAAATTTTGATTTTTACGGCATTTTAAGGAAAATTAATTTAATGCCTACAATTATCATAAACAATGTTGAACTGCATTTCATTCCAATGGAGGTCTGCTTGAAGCTTTACGAATACTGATTGCAAGCCAGCACAGAAAAAATGAATACTGTCTGAAATCAACTTGCGAAACTTGAATTAAATTATTTTGCGTACAAATCAATAAAGTCGGCTGTTTGGGTAATCTGTTCCATTGTTGTGATCGCAGGATTGTTGTCTCCATTTATTAACCCATTGTACCCGAAACCTGAGTGATTACCTCCATTGATGATCAATTCGTGCAAGTTTTCAGGGAGATTTTTTTTGTATTTGTTGTAATTTTCGAGTTTCATCACTCCGTCTTCGCTTCCATAGATAGAGAGGATGGTCTTTCCACTTTCTGATAAGTCTTTGGTCGAATATGCCGCAAGAAGTATCAGGCCCTCAAAGTTATCTAGGTTAGAGACCAGTGCCATAGCTGCCGATGCTCCCCAAAAAGAATGTCCGGCAAGATAGAAATGAGGTATCTCCTTATATTGCTTCCGCAACCTCACACCTGCTTTTGTGTCTAATAGGGCTAAATTTTCGGGCATACGAATCAGCAGACACAAATATCCCCGCTTTGCCAATTCCACCATAAGTGGCGCGTAAGCCGTATATTCCACATCTCCTCCAGGGTAGAAAGCAATACCGGCCTTTGGTACCTGAGGCATAAATTCCACCACTCCTTCGTACAAATAACTGATTGATAGGGTAGGATTCTCATCCTGAAGTGTCTGCAATAGTCCGTTAGATACGGAATTGTAGTCGTCTTTCTTCGAACAAGAAGCGAGACAAAATATTGTCATAAAGAGAATCAATATTGTTCGTTTCATACGTACTATGATTATTTTTTTTGTAGTTTATATCCAATCCCAAGTCTGATCATACCTAAGCTTCCGTATCCAAGTTCCAAATTGCCAAACACTTGTTTGCCAGCCGAAATTCCGAATATCGTAATTTACGAAGCAAAATAGCAACTGGTGTAATGACCACGTTCTCCTGACTGAATTCGGCAGTCTATTCCGCCTCCAAGACCGCTGTACATTTTCAGATATGGTTTCTGAAACCATACGAAATCTATCATACCCAGCAACATTATGTTGTTGTATTTTTTCACCTGCAATCGTACAGAGCTCAAATCCGCGGGGTTTTCGGGCATATTCACATGTGTATATCCTAATGTCGCGCCCACTTCTAGCCATGAAGTGACACTGTATGAATATCCTCCAAAGAAAGGTCCGACACCATTGGAAAATTCATTGGTAAGATAAGGTTTCACTTCTGGCGAATACCCATATCCGAATGTGAAGAAATGCTTTCCTTGGGCATTTGCCAACACCGCACAAAGAAGCATAAAAACAACAACACACCTTTCTTAAACATATCTGTAAGATTACCATTTTTTTTCAAAAGTTGTTATAAACCTATCACCTGATTGTAGAGCGGGAACTTTATCTTCTTTTCGTGCGGGAAATCCTTGTTGCAAATTTTCAATTGGACTTTTCCGCCATTGACTTTCAAATTCTTGACTTCTATAGAAGAGATATAACCGACATTATCCTTATAGGAAACGCTACCGAAATGGAACATATAGTATTTCTTTACCGGTTCCAACAGATTAATGGTTGATTTGGTCATCGTGATATTGGGCAGGTTCTTAGTGGAGACCTCTGGTCGGGAATTCCTAATATCTGTTAAATATCGCGCATCCACCAAATAGTTGCATTTATTATTGATATTGAAAACACAGTCGTTGAATTTCAATTCAAAACCGGTGTAGGCATTGTAGCTGGATTCCAACAATACGGGCACGTGGTTATTGAACACGCATTTTTCGAAAAGCACCGTGCCGTAAACAGAGGAGAATTGATTGTAAAGGTTGTTGAACTTGCAATTCCGAATGGTCACATCACGTCCGTAACAGTGTATGTCATAGCGGTTTATATCACAATGGTCAAGTAAGGCATCATTGATATTGTTCGTGCCGAAAATCCCCCAATTGGAACGTGAATTGAGATAGAGGATCTCTGATTTCCATACATTGTTCATAGAGATCCCATAACCATAATAATCTGTTCTGGAATACGTTCCGTTGATTTTCACGTGGTCGATCTGCACTTTAGCGCAATCATTGATACGGATAGCGGCATCAGCCGTCAAATTGCTTTCCGGTGTATTGATGACCACATCGCACAGTTCCACATTATACTGTTTCTGGATATCAAAACAGTAGGTCTTATATTTAGAATCTTTAACACGATTGATGGTGATTCCGGAAATAACCTTTACCTCATCCGTCACAGGACAAATACGCACATTAGGTTTCGTCTCTTTAGTATTATAGGGCATTATGGGCTTATTAACCGCCTTTCCATCAACTACATACAGCAAGTCTTTGCGCGTATGGCCATATTCGTGGCCCTGTCTTTTATCTACCCAAAGGTTATCATCCTGCAATATGACCAGATGTTGTCCGGCACGAAGGCCTTTCACATTCGTGAAATCCCCGCCATCAATTACCTTTTTAGAGATATACACACTATCGGTCGGCTGCGTCAGAGAAAACAGATAGAAATTCTTGCTATTGTTTTTAACGTTAATTACAAGGTCGTTGAAAATGTTGTAGGAGGTCAACGGTATGGATTTGGCATCAGCGGGGATTTCAATATTCACCTCTTTGACGCCATCGTAGTCAACCTCAACGCCATATTTAACAGCTTCAACGTGCGTATTATACAATGCGTAGAAACGTTCAATATCGGTTTTGGCCTCTTCCAAACCAAACATACAAGGAGACATCCTATAGTTTTGTCCCTTGAGTAAATTTGCTGCCATAAGCAATAATGCTACAATAAAAAGTCTTTTCACAATCTATACAATATTATATGTAGGTTTCTAGAAAAAGATTGAAACCAAAAAATACGGGTTGTCACAGCATAACGGTGCTCAACCAATCATTAAAGCCTACCATCCACAATATCTCTGGGAAGGATGCCCTTGACATCGTAAATCACGCCATCGGGTTTCACCAACGACTTGACATCCATATCCAAAAATTCCTTGTGTGCCACGGCCAAAATCACCGCGTCATACAGTTCTTTTTTGACGACATCCACATCATTTACGACATCCACGTCATATTCGTGTCGCACGTGTGCGGCATTGGCCCACGGGTCATAAATGGTGATATTGTCTGTATATTCGGTGAGCGTATGATAGATATCCACAATCTTTGTGTTTCGGATGTCCGGGCAGTTTTCTTTGAACGTGATACCGAGAATGAGGATTTTAGCATCTTTCACGACCAAGCCTTTCTTATTCATACACTTGATTGTCTGGTTGGCGACATACGCGCCCATACCGTCATTGAGGCGGCGGGCGTTGCTCATCACGCGGGGCAGTACCCCATAGACCTGTGCCTTTTGAATCAGATAGTAGGGATCCACGCTGATGCAGTGGCCGCCTACCAGACCCGGGCTCAGCTTGATGAAGTTCCATTTGCTGGAAGCGGCTTCGATAACGTCGTGGGTATCAATGCCCATAGCGTTGAAAATCTTGGCCAACTCGTTCATAAAGGCGATGTTCACGTCGCGTTGGGAATTTTCGATAATCTTAGAAGCCTCTGCCACCTTAATGCTCGGTGCCTTGTGCGTGCCGTTCACAAGCACGGAATTATAGACGCCATCTACGTAATCCGCGATTTCGGGAGTGGAGCCGGATGTCACCTTTTTGATTTTCTCCACCGTATGTGTCTTGTCACCGGGATTGATACGTTCCGGACTGTAACCGGCATAGAAATCGACGTTGAATTTCAAACCGCTGACGCGCTCCACGACGGGCAGGCACTCTTCTTCCGTAACGCCGGGATAGACCGTGGATTCATACACCACGACATCGCCTTTGGAAATCACTTTGCCGACGGTTTCGCTGGCACCCCAAAGAGGCTTCAAATCCGGACGGTTGTTCTCGTCCACCGGCGTAGGCACTGCCACCACGTAGAAATTGCAGTCGCGCACCTCATCCAAGTTGGTGGTACATTTGAAGCCGTGTACATTGATGGCTTCTTGCAAGAGTTCATCCGCCACTTCCAATGTGGCATCGTGGCCCGTCATCAGGGCATCCACGCGGGATTGATTCATATCAAAACCAATGGTCGGATATTTGGTGGAAAACAGGCGTGCCAACGGCAAACCCACGTATCCAAGTCCTATTACACAAATTTTTGTTTCTTTCATATTGTATGCTTTTTAGTTTAAAGTTTAAGGTTTAAAGTTTAAGGTTAAAGACGGTCCTCCTAACATCTTAACATTATCGTATTACCGCATTAACTCATTATCGCATTATCGCATTATTCTTCGTACCCGTTGGGGTTGTTTTTCTGCCAGTTCCAGGCGTCGCGGCACATATCTTCGATATCGTATTGGGCTGTCCAGCCGAGTTCGTCGGCGGCCTTGGCGGGATTGGAGTAGCACGTGGCGATATCGCCGGCGCGGCGCGGTTTGATGCTGTAGGGCACGGGCATTCCCGTACTCTTCTCAAAAGCCTTCACCACATCTAATACGGAGTAGCCGTGGCCGGTGCCGAGATTGTAGATAGCCAACCCGCACTGGCGTTCGATAGCCGCCAACGCGCTGACGTGTCCCTTGGCCAAATCCACGACGTGGATATAGTCGCGCACGCCCGTGCCGTCGGGTGTGTCGTAGTCGTTGCCGAAAACGCCTAATTCCGCACGTTTCCCCACAGCTACTTGGGTGATATACGGCATCAGGTTGTTGGGAATGCCGTTCGGGTTCTCCCCTATCCTACCGGACGGATGCGCCCCAATGGGGTTGAAGTAGCGCAACAGCACGATGTTCCACGCGGGGTCTGCTTTCTGCATATCCATCATGATTTCTTCCAACATACTCTTGGTCTGACCGTAAGGGTTCGTACAATGTCCTTTCGGGCAAGATTCCGTAATCGGAATGATTTCGGGGTCGCCATAGACGGTTGCCGAGGAGGAGAAAATGAGGTTACGGCAGTCGTGGCGACGGAGCTCATCCAATAGCACCAATGTGCCGGAGATGTTGTTGTCGTAGTACTCCCACGGTTTGGCCACCGACTCGCCCACGGCTTTCAAGCCGGCAAAGTGGATGCACGCATCGAAGTGGTATTGATCGAGCACTTTGGACAAAGCCGCGCGGTCGCGGATATCAACCTTGTAGAATGGCACTTCGTGGCCTGTCAGTTCTGCCACGCGCTGGAGTGCCTTATCGTTAGAGTTAGACAAGTTATCCACCACAACAGCTTGGTGTCCTGCGTTGTAAAGTTCTACCAAAGTGTGTGTGCCAATGAAGCCGGCACCGCCTGTTACAAATATAAGCATATCGTTTGTTTTATTTTTTATAATCTTGTGTCTGGACGTCGGAGTGCCGTCCTAATAATTTCTTCCGTCATATCTCCAAATGCGGGACCGTGTGCAGTCTGACTGAGGTCGGGAGCGCGGTTCCACTCTATCATTATCGGCTCACCCGACTCGTCGATGCCGAAATCCCAGCCCACGAGGTTGAAATACGGCAGGCGGAGGTGCATTTCGCGCACGACGGCCAAAACCTTTTCGAAAGATGGGATTTGGAACCCTCTGAGTACGGTGCCGTTGTCGGTAGTCATAATTTTCTTCTCGCTCGGCGTGCCATACGCGCACTCGAGGATAGTGCCATTGTCCAATTGGATATCCGCATTGATACCGCCAGCGGTTTCATTATCCACGCTCTTACCCAAACGGCCGATGCGTACCACCGCATAAAGAATGTGGATCTCATTATCCTGACGATAGGACAAGATTCGCAACGTGTTCAGCGAAGTCGGGTTCAAGCGGGCCATTTCGGCGTGCTGGTTCACTTTCTCCTGCACGATGAAGTTCTTTCCATAACTTTTGAAAAGTTCTTCTACGGATTGGCCCATATCGGTTTGGCCGTTGGCGGACGTGAACACGTGGACGCCCTCGCCCCACATTCCCTCCATCGTTGGTTTTACCACCGCGCCGGAAAGATTTTGGCAACGCGCCAGTGCCTCCTCTTTTGTTATCGCCGAATGGTCATCGTAAAAATAACCATTCATATTCTTGACAATGGTTTTCGGGCGATTCAGATCTGGGAAATAGATATCATACACTCCTTTATCTACGTAAGCATGGCGCAATTGGAAGTTGTTAAGGCGGTAGATGATTTCCTTATGATAAAAGCTGGTTGGAATATATTGAGCAGAGAATTGTCCGTTACGAGAATAGAAATATTCGTGCCAATAGGTGGGAACCGTGTGCCCAACCAATGGTTGATAGAAATCCTGAATTTCTTTTTTCTGTGCAACGGACAGCGGTTTACGATCGCACTGCTTGAGCTTTCCGCAGATATTGGCGATGTCAGCCTTTTCTCGTTGCTTTATAGAGTATTTATGATATAGAGATTGGAACATGATAGGTATCGGGTTATAAGTTAGGAGTTAATTTGAAAAGTGGTTATTTTTCAGGGTGATTAGTTACTATTTTTTGAAGTTTCTTTTCTGTGAGTCGTTGTTCAAGTCGGCCCATTACGGGTTTGCCGAACGGCCGCCAAGCCAAATAGCAGTCGCGAATTTCGTTGCGCCAACCACGGCGGATGAAATACTGTCCAGTACGGTCCCACATGTCATTGACCTCGATGACGACAGGGCCTTCGTCGGTTATGGCGATATCCCAGCCGGCGACTTTGCAATAAGGGAAAGCTTGCTGAAAACGAATCACCTCGGACTTAATCTGCTGCCAATTGTCAATGACCACGCCGTTGAGTTGGGCACCGCTATCGGGGTGAGAGTCAATGTCGGTAATATGTCGCCAGCCATCGTATCGGATGGCATACTGGATGGTGCCGGTTTCTGTATCCACACAAACATCAACGTTGCCGCCGCCGCCCGCGTTATCCACACATTTGCCGGCGCGCCCGATTTTGATGAAAGTGGCAAGCACACGTGCCGTGCCGTCCGGATAGAGGGCCGTCATAAAACGCACGGTGTTCACGGATGACGGGTTGAATGCTGCAAATTGCTTTGTTTGACGAATAAGACCTTCAAACAAAAGGGGTTGGTGGCCAAGCACCTCTGATAGTTTGAGTTGCTGACCATCAAAACGTTCAAGTACGGCATCGCCATCGCCGAAAGTGATATTGCGAATGACCCATACATTATCGCCGTGCGAACTTTCAGTCGTTTTGATGACGCATTCTGTCACCTGCTTGGCTTGCAAAATACGGCAGATGCCGGCCAGGTCGTTAGCGATTTCAGCACTGGCTGCCACTTTGCCTTCGGACTGATAGTAGCAATACAGCGGTGACTTGCGGACGCCCGTGTTTTCAAGCATCTTATGTGCCATGAACTTGTTGCGCGCCAAAATATAGTATTTCTTCGGATTGAGCCAATCAAGATAGAAACGCTGTTCGTTCTCTCCTAAAAAATCCTGACGGAAATCTTCTGTACGTTTCTCAAACTCAAATTGATAGTATTCGTTCATATTCAACCCCTTGCGACGATAAAGTTTTAAGTAGTCGAACATAACGTGCAACTTATGCTTGGTCGGATACTTAGCCGTCCAAACGAGCAAATGGTATATGAAAGCAATATATTTGCGCATTATCTTAAAATCTATTAAAGGTGTGTTCGAATATATCCAAACTGTTCATCCAATTCCTTCTGGGTTTTATCGTCCCAGATACGCTGAATGCCGGTAACCTTGAGTGTGGCGGGGCTTCCGGCAATGAGGCTATAGGGTGGATTTTCAGAGAAATCTTTATTTACAAGGCTGTTGGATGCAATGATGGTCTCGTTGGGAATCACGGCACCTTTAGAAATAGTGGAACGATTCCCGACCCAGATGTTGCTCTCCAACAGGATAGGTTTGGTAAGCGGGGCGACATAGCCGTCCTTGTTAAGGTTCTTGGTATAATGGAAGCTGCTGTCGATAATCTGTACGTCCCAAGCCATACGGACATTGTCACCGATGGTGATTTTGTCAAAGCAGAAGACCTTGAAATTGGAGCCGCAGTAAGTACCACCTGTGCCGAAGGAAAGCGTAGCGTTGTCTGTCACCAGCAGGTAGGAGCCGAATGCGAACTTCATAGGGCCACCGAACACAAGCGTGCCGTTCACCGTCCAAATGGTGCGCTGTACCGTTGTGGTGACGTAGGATGACTTTTTCCCGATAATAATCATCTCCGCGCGTGTGGGCTGCTTGAGGACAATGCGGCCTTTGTGTCCACGCAACGTGAAGCGGCCATATATGAAAATCGGAAGCCGTATGGCCTGCTTCCAAGGCAACAGCCGGAAATTCACCATCAATGTTTTAATGATGTTGGTGCGGAGGAAACGAAATAACAAGGAAATATATGACATAATGGATTATCGTTTGATTTTTTTAAGAATAATTTCACGATAGGTCTGATAGCCTTCGAGTTTCAGGATGATGGAGAAGAGCCAATAAAGCCCAGCATACAAAGCAGCCTGAATGAACATCAGCACATATTCGTGAACGGGTATCAAAGTTCCGATATAATACACGGCAACTGCCAACAGCGCTGCCAGCAGATAGCAGATTCCCACGTCCTTAATCTGCGCCCAGATGCCGTAGTTAATCAGTCGTTTATTAACTATCGCATTGATTATAACACAAATATAGCCCACAGAAGTAACGCCCCACAGAAGTCCCATAATTCCAAACTGAACGCCGAAGAAAATCAATCCGATGCCTATCAGTCGTTTTGCCAATTGGACGAAAAAATAAATTTTGCTTTTACCCAAAGACTTTATTACGTTAGTATTCAAGGTATTGAGAGTATAAACCATACTGGATATACAAAGAATCTGGAAATAGGGAACAGAAGGTTCCCAGTTTTTACCATACAAAAATGTAATGATGGGATGGGCAATTACAATCATCAGGGCCATCAAAGGAAAGTTGAGGTATGTGATGGCTTTGACATTCTTTCGCACACCCACAAGGAGTCGTTCTTTATCATCTTGTAATGCGGCGAAGACAGGAAAGGAAACCTGATTTACAATCTGGGACAAGGAGTCAGTCGGCATTGCCTCTAATTTCTTTGCCTGATTATAGTATCCGAGATCATCAGGAGAATATAATCGACCAATGATAAGGCTTTGGAGGTTGGTATAAACTGTTTCCACCAGGGAGGATAGTGCCATCAGTCCGCCGAAGGCGAACAATTCTTTCAGCGACTGCAAGCTGAACTCCCACGTTGGACGCCAGCTGCTCATTTTCCATAGGAGGAGGACGCCGGCCAAGCTGGTAACAATTTGGGAGGCCACCAAACTCCAGACTCCAAAACCCAACAAAGCCATAATGATGGCAACCACCGCGCCGATAAAGGCGGCGACGATGTTTCGGACGGAGAGCTCCTTAAAGCGCAGCTGTTTTTGCAACTGGCTGGACTGCACCATCGAGAAGGCTTGGATAATCAGGGAAATACTTTGCACACGTAACACAGCGCTCAACTCCGGCATAGCGTAATATCGCGCGATGGCTGGACTGCAGAAGTAGAGCACTCCGTAAAAGAAGATGGAGGAAACAAGGTTCCAGTAGAAAACGGAAGTATAGTCTATGTGCTGGGGATCTTTTTTCTGAACGAGCGCCGCGCCAAAACCTCCTGTCACAAAGATGGTTGATATGGCAATGAAAACCTGCAGCATAGCGATGCAGCCAAAGTCGTGCGGTAACAGCAAACGTGCCAACACGAGGTTGGAGAGGAATGCAAGTCCCGATGTGCCGAACTTTCCGACACTTGTCCAAAGCATTCCCGAGATGGTTTTCTCTTTTAATTCAGAACCTGCCATATCAAACAGTTATTCTTTAACACTACAAAATGGCCGCACGAATATCGTCCACACTCACCGTGTCTTTCTGAAGAAGATACTGAATAGTGCGGGCATTTTGACGTAAGTCTTTATTTAATAATGCGGAAGACAACGACATAATGGCTTCCTGCACAGAAGTGTCCACTCCGACAATTTTTCCGATGGAAATAAACAAGCCCAAGCCCATCGGGACATCCTCGTTCAGATAACGATGATTGATAAAGGATGGTCCCTTGTTGGAAGCATCGGCAAAGGAACGGAACACCGTCATTGCATCAATATTGAGGTTTTCCTCGTTACGCCATTTGGCTGCTTCGAAGTAATCGAGTGGTTCGCATCCGAACTCCTGCAGAATCAGATTCTTTTGTTTGTCGAATGCTTTGATGACATTGATGACGGAATCTGTAAAGGCCTCTTTGTACATCCAAAATTCGCCTTTGCTGTGCTCAATGCGAGAGGCAGAAAATACGATGCCTATTGGGTGGACAATCATATTGGGGTTGTGCAAGGCGGACTCCAAAATGTGGCATCTGGAATATTTCGTGTTGGCAAAACATTTGGACATCAGGCCCACCACGTAATCGGTTTTGGCGGTTGGCAGCACCGAAATGGCATTTCTCGGATTATAGAAAGTGATGCGCACATACATCGAATCAACGATGCGGCCGTTGTAGGCTGTTGTTTCCCATTCGCTGTAAATCACATCTTTATGGATATATTTCTTAAAAATGAAACTGCCCATATAGCCTGGCACGAGGATGATGATCTGGCCGTCGCGTACGTATGGGGCAATCTTCTGCGCCACATATTCGTGTTGCGATGTGGTGGTCATCACCATGATGATGTCGGCAAAGGTGATGGCCTTCTCCACATCGCGCGTGATGAATGCCGGGCACACAAAGAAGCGATTGCCGCCGTTGGTCTCGTCTTTGACATTGTAGCCGCCTTCCTGACTGATGACGTTGAAGAACTCGTCATTGAAGGTGTTGGAAGTCTTGAGTATGCCGACTTCCATATTGTTTTCTAACAATTTGGCTGCGTGAATCAGTCCTGAATTGCCACAGCCGACGATGGTGATTTTCATATTGGGTTGTTTCTTAGTTTTTTCAATAACAGACTATTTTACCGGTTTGTCACTTCGTTCGCCCACGCATTTCCAGATTTGTTTGCGGACTTGGTCGGCGAGAATGGCGGCGACAAAGAGGACGATTATGAAGGCCGCGATGAGCAGAATGCACAGAGGGCCGTTGTAGTTAGCATATAATTTGGCAATGGACGACGCATAAACGGGGCGTCCAAAATAGGGATTTTGTTGGATGAGGAATACTGCAAAGCAGGAACCAGCCATCCAGTTCACAAAACGATTTTGGAGATCCAATTTGCTAAAATAGAGGAGCAGATACAGGGCTTCTGCAATGATGATGGGGCTTGTCAGGCGGAATACCACATCAATGTTGCTCTCCGAAACACCGAGGCGCAGCATCACGAAACTGGTTATCGTGACAAGCAGTACGATACCCCAGTAAATGAGCATATCATATTTGCGCGGCAGGGTGAACGGGCGGGCAGGATAAAGCCGTACGTAACGAGCCAACAGGTACAGACCAAAGAAGGAAACCACGGAATAGCCGCGCTCAAACCAAGACGCTCCCTTGGTCAACCAGCCGTAAATCGACTGGAACACGAAAAAGGCGATGAGCACCCAGCGGAACTGCTTTTCGGAAGCCACTTCCACAAAGGCATTTAGCACGGGTGCGAAAATCATTAAGCAAAGGTATGCCTTAATAAACCAGAAGGAATTGACAAAGAGCAGCACGTTTTGGATGGATTTCCAATCGAAGGCCGCGTGCCCTGATACGAGCATTACTGCATAGATAATAAGCGAGTAGAATAGGCACTGGAATAGGAAATTAACCACGCTTTTGACTTTTGTCCGAATGCCGAACCATCCCGATATTAGTACGAATACGAGTACGGCAATCACGGAGACGGCTTGAAAGAAAATGCGCGTGAAAGTGGCTACGGGCACGGCGCTTGCCTCTGCGGGTGTGGGCACACCTAACGAGAAGAAACCCGCGTGCACGATGAGTACGAGAAACATCGCTACAATCCGTAGTAATTCAATGTTCGATTTGCGCATTGGTTGGTCTTTTTTCAAAGGATGCTGCCAACTTCACTACGTTTCCCAGTTTTTTACCACATCCTCTGATGTTTATTATTAATCTCTTTTGAAAATATCTCTCGTATAGACTTTCTCGGCGACATCGTCGAGGCAGGTATCGTAGCGGTTCGCGATAATGGCCTGGCAAGATTTTTTAAATTCATTGAGGTCATTTATCACTTTACTGCCGAAGAACGTCGTACCATTTTCCAAGGTAGGTTCATAAATGATAACGGTGGCGCCTTTGGCCTTAATTCTCTTCATCACGCCTTGGATGGAGCTTTGACGGAAATTGTCACTGTTGCTTTTCATCGTCAGACGGAAAACGCCGATGACGCACTGTCTTTCAGACTGGGCATCATAGTCTCCACGATTGTAGTAATCGTAATAACCGGCCATTTTCAGCACTTGGTCGGCTATGAAGTCCTTGCGTGTGCGGTTGCTGACAACGATAGCGCGAATCAAATCTTCGGGGACGTCGGCATAGTTGGCGAGCAGCTGCTTGGTATCTTTGGGCAGGCAATAGCCGCCGTAGCCGAAAGAAGGATTGTTGTACTGCGTGCCGATACGCGGATCCAAGCATACTCCGTCAATGATGTGTTGGGTGTTTAGCCCTTTGATTTCGGCGTACGTATCCAGTTCGTTGAAATAGGACACGCGGAGTGCGAGATAGGTGTTGGCAAAAAGTTTCACGGCCTCTGCCTCTGTGGAGCCCATATAGAGAATGGGGACGTCCTGTTTGATGGCACCGGCGTGAATCATCTCGGCAAAAGTGTGCGCTGCCTTCTCCAAACGGGCATCCTCCTGATCGTAACCGACAATGATACGGCTCGGATAGAGATTGTCGTACAAGGCCTTGCTCTCACGCAAAAATTCAGGTGCGAAGATGATGTTCTTCGTGTCGTATTTCTTTCTAACGGATTCCGTGAAGCCCACAGGAATCGTCGATTTAATGACCATAATGGCCTCAGGGTTGCTCTCCTTCACCAGTTTGATGACGCTTTCCACAGCGGAAGTGTCAAAGAAGTTCTTGACACTGTCGTAATTCGTGGGAGCCGCAATCACCACAAAGTCGGCCTGGCGGTAAGCGGCAGCCGCATCCAACGTGGCGTGCAAGTCCAACTGCTTATTGAGCAAATAATCCTCAATATAGTCATCCTGGATGGGTGATTTTTTGTTATTGATGAGTTCCACCTTTTCAGGAACGATATCCACAGCTTCCACGTGGTTGTGCTGTGACAATAATGTTGCGATAGAAAGGCCGACGTAACCGGTGCCGGCGACAGCGATATTCATAGTGTTGAGATTAAGAGTTTATCGTTTTTCTAATAACTGCATTAAATACTGGCCATATTGGTTTTTGAGCATAGGTTTGGCTATTTCGCGGAGACGCTCGTCGGTAATCCAGCCTTTGTCGTATGCAATGCCTTCCAGACAGGCAATCTTCAGCCCCTGGCGTTTTTCAATGGTTTCCACGAAATTGGTAGCTTCGGTCAGCGAGTCATGCGTGCCGGTGTCGAGCCAAGCAAAACCACGTCCGAGCAGTTGAACTTTGAGTTCGCCGTCTTTCAGAAATTCCTGATTTACCGTGGTGATTTCCAATTCGCCACGGGCAGAAGGTTTGATGTGTTTGGCTACTTCCACCACCTTATTGGGGTAAAAATAGAGACCCACCACGGCATAATTGCTTTTGGGCTGGGCGGGTTTTTCTTCAATAGAAAGGCAGTTACCTTCTTCGTCAAACTCAGCCACGCCATAGCGTTCGGGGTCTTTCACCCAATAGCCGAAAACGGTGGCCTTGTTATCCTGTTCAGCAGCCTTAACCGCATCCAGCAGTTTGCCGGTGAAATGGCTGCCGTAGAAGATGTTGTCACCCAACACGAGGCAGGCGCAGTCATCGCCGATGAATTCCTCGCCGATGATGAAAGCCTGAGCCAATCCGTCTGGAGAGGGTTGTTCGGCATATTGGAACTTCACGCCGTAGTCGCTACCGTCACCCAACAGGCGTTTGAAGCCCGGGAGGTCTTGCGGAGTGGAAATGATGAGAATGTCGCGGATGCCGGCCAACATCAATACGGAAATCGGGTAATAAACCATCGGTTTGTCGTAAATGGGCAGCATTTGTTTGCTGACGCCTTTGGTGATAGGATACAATCTTGTGCCGGAGCCACCAGCGAGTACAATACCTTTCATATTTGTATTACATTGATTATTAAAAAAATACGAAAAAGGATGCGTTTTGCGGCATCCTTTTTCGTTCTATTGCAAACGTAAACGATTAAAGTTTAACGGTTTTATCCATACTGCAGATGAGGTCAACAACTTTGTTGGAGTAACCGATTTCGTTGTCATACCAGGAAACGAGTTTTACAAAGTGTTCGTTGAGCATAATACCGGCATTGGCATCGAAAACGGATGTTCTCTTTTCGTTGATGAAGTCAGAAGAAACCACTGCATCTTCTGTATAGCCGAGAATACCTTTGAGTTCGTTTTCAGAAGCTTTCTTGATAGCATTTTTGATATCTTCGTAAGTAGCGGCTTTTTCGATTTTGCAGGTAAGGTCAACGACGGAAACGTCAGCGGTGGGAACGCGAAGAGACATACCTGTTAGTTTGCCTTGGAGAGAAGGGATAACTTTACCAACGGCTTTAGCAGCACCTGTAGAGGAAGGAATGATGTTGCCTAAGATGGAACGACCACCGCGCCAGTCTTTCTTGGAAGGGCCATCAACTGTCTTTTGGGTTGCAGTTGCAGCGTGTACGGTTGTCATCAAACCCTCAACGAGGCCGAAGTTATCGTTGATGACCTTTGCCAACGGAGCAAGACAGTTGGTTGTACAGGATGCGTTGGAAACGATTTGTTGACCAGCATATTCGTGATTGTTAACGCCCATTACAAACATCGGAGTGTCATCTTTGGAAGGTGCGGACATCACAACTCTTTTTGCGCCAGCGGTCAAGTGTGCGGAAGCGAGTTCTTTGGTCAGGAAGAGGCCTGTGGATTCAACCACGTAGTCAGCGCCTACTTCATTCCATTTCAAGTTTGCGGGATCTTTTTCTGCGGTGACGCGAATCTTGTTGCCGTTAACAACGAGCATGCCGTCTTCAACTTCCACAGTACCTTCGAATTTACCGTGTACTGTATCATACTTCAACATATAAGCCATGTAGTCAACATCCAAAAGGTCGTTGATAGCGACAACTTGAACGTTATCTCTTTCTGTTGTAGCTCTGAACACTAATCTACCGATTCTACCGAATCCGTTAATACCGATTTTAATTTTTTCCATAATTGATTTATTTTTAGTTTGTTATTGAACTTTTCAAAAAAGCGTGCAAAGATACAATTTTATTGGGACAACAGCAAAAATTTCGTCTTCGATGGGATTTTCACAAATTCATATTATCACAAAATATTAAAACAGTGATTTTCAACATTTTAACAGCTTAATAATCTTACTGTTGGAATAAAGAAAGCGTTAATGACACCTCAGCGGACGCCTTCCATGCGTTCCTATCGGCGACGCAGAGCTGCTTCTATTTCGAACAACCAATCTCGGAGATGGTTCAGCTGTTCCACCGTCTGGTTCTCAAAATCGGCAAGAAGATATGACGGCTCTTCATTCGGCAACCAAATAGCGAGATTTTGGCTCAACGATTCCTCATCCGACAAGGTGCTATCCTTCTGCTTCTGACGCAGATACTGTAAAATACGCAAGCCGTCGGCCTTCTCGTGAAAGGCGTGGACAAAATGTGCATAGTCCTTCACATTTTTACGGATATTCTGCCATAGCCGTACATCGTCAAACTGCTTCTGCAGAAATTCCAAAAACTCCGTTTGCACGTCTTTCTCATATAATTGTGGCAGCAACTCGTAGGTTTGCGCGATGCCGCTAAAGAGCTGTTGGTGATAGATGGGATAACTGCCCCACTCGCCTTGCGAGCCTTTGATGAGCGCAGGACCCGTGCCAAAGAACACACGGTCGGAGAAGCGCGCCGCCGGATAAACCAGCTCCTCGTTGTCGTTACTAATAGGCGCCATCTTCACGAATTTCTGCACCAAATAGAAATCCTCGCCGCTTTTCACGGGCGTGATGCCACCGATTTTGCGCAATGCACCCGCCCGCATCACTATCGCCGACCCGACGGCGGTGAAGCTGTACGGACTGCCTATCCGATAGAGGTTGATGGCATAATTGCGCATATAAAATTCGTACCGCAGAATGGCTCTATCTTGCAACTCGTTGCCCGTGAGCGGATGATAATATGGCACCGAGATGGCCGGGATGCGCGGATGTGCGGACATATTGTCAACCACCGACTGCACATAGTGCGGCCGCACGTGCGTGTCCGCATCCAAACTGATAAGGATGTCTTCGGGGGCGGCAGATGCGAGGATGCGGTCGAACAATGTTTTACGGGCCCACCCCACCCCGAACTTCTTGCCCTGCCAACCATTGCCAGGCGAAGCGCAATCTATAACACGCAACGTAAGCCCCTTATATGACGCTAACAATCGCAACAACTGCTGGTTGCTTTCACAAATCGCGCGCTTCTCGGGGATAGTCCAATAATCCTCGGGCTGGTTGACGCACACAAAAACCTCGAAAGGGAAACGACAATCCTGACGGGCTAAGTCCTGCAGCGTATTCGGCAGGTCTTGAAACTCGTCCATAGCCGGGATGGCCACGTATATCTTGCCGGAAAACATTACTTGACCGTTATCGTCACTTCGCGCGTCTTGATAGCCTCCTCACGGTTGGTGCGCGCATAGACAAACTTCAAAGTCTCTGTACCTTTTTTCTTGGCTTCGAACTTCCAATGGCGCGTGGAGGATGCGCCCACCATTCCGGCAGGAGCCGTGCTGGTGTAACGGTCACCAACAGAATCCACGACGGTGATTTCATCACTGTTAACCCACTGCCACCAAAAACCGGTAGAGGCATTCGTGCGGAACTCGATTTCACAAGGCTGTCCCACTTTCAGGGTCACTTCGTTGGTTTCCTTATCCAATGTCACCAATTCTTTTTGAGAGGAACAACTTGCCATAAGCACAAGCAAAACACTGATATAAAAGAACTTCTTCATAATTGATATCGATTTAAAAATTATTGCAACATATTTGTCAGGCGTTCATAATCGGCTACCGAGAGTTGCTCAGCGCGCTTTGCGAATATCGGGTCACCGACCACTACTTCCGAAGGGAACGGCAGCGTCTGCAGCGCATTTCGTAAAGTTTTGCGACGGTAGTTAAACGCCGTCTTCACAATCAATTTGAACTTTTCCTCATCGCAATTCAGCTTTTTGTCAAAATTGCGGGTAACTCTGACCACTGCGGATTTGACTTTTGGAGGCGGGAGAAACTCGTTTTCTGATACGGTAAAAAGATATTCCGTATCGTAAAATGCCTGCAGCAGGACACTGACGATGCCGTACTGTTTCTTGCCGGCCGTTGCTGTAACGCGCTCACCCACTTCCTTTTGGAACATTCCCACCAGTTCCACAGCCTGATCCTTGTAATCCAGCATTTTGAACAAAATCTGGGATGAGATGTTGTAGGGGAAATTACCCACGACAACGAACTTGTCGGGATAGCGGGCAGCCAGGTCCAATTTTAGGAAGTCGCCGGCAATCAGGTTGTCGCCCAACTGCGGGAAATGTTCCTGCAAATAGGCAACCGATTCCTCGTCAAGCTCAATCACGGAAAAAGAGGCGAAGGGCTGCTGCATCAAAAACTGGGTGAGGACACCCATACCGGGGCCTATTTCGAGCACGTGCGCATTGGGTGTACGCACCGCTTCCGCAATGCTGCGGGCAATATCCTCATTCTTGAGGAAATGCTGTCCCAACCGTTTTTTAGCACGTACTTCCATAATCTTTATTCTACAGCATCACCGCGTAAAGCTCTGAAGTGTTTGCGCGCCTCCACCACATAGAGACTGCCGCTGAACTCGCGCAATATCTTCTGATAGTACTCCATTGCTTTGGAAATATCCTTAATATAATATTCGTAAAGCTCGGCCAAACGGAACACCGCGTCATCGGCCAAAAGCTCCGTACTATGATTCTCAACTATGTTTTTATACAAAGCCTCAGCGCCCAAATAATCTTTGCGCTTCGTCAGTATCAATGCCTTCTGATATAAGGCGTCATCAACCAAAGAGCCTATAGGAGACACCGTTATAACGGAATCCAACATCACCAATGCCTCATCATCCTTATTTTGGAAAATCAGGAAATCCGCCTTCGCATATTTCTGCAAAGGAAGATTCAACGATGTCTTTTGGAACAACAGATAAGTGGTATCCTCGTCATCTTCATCTTCCTCCTCTTCTTCCTGATTATCAGAAATCAAGAAAGAGAAATAGATGGCGTCGTTGGCAATGAGCTTGGTGGTGGCAGCGGAAAGCACGTCCAACTGGCTCTTAGCCCAATCGAATTCGCCGATATAGAAAGAAAGCTTTGCATTTTTGAATTTGGCCTCATTGCCGATTTCATCATTCGGCAACTCCTTATCTACTTGGGAATAATTGAGGGAAGCATCCCAGACATCACCCATATAGAGCTGAACATCAGCCAAATCAATTTTATACTGGTTCTTTTCCTTGGCATCGCGCGTGGCATTGTTCATCGCCTGTGTGAGAACCATCACGGCTTCTTCGGGCTTGTTCACATAGAAAGCCAACAGGTGCGCATACTTGCGTATCCAATCGGAAGTTCCTGAATGGAGGCCGTTTTCTTCCAAAACACGTTTGAAATCGCGTTCCAAATTGATGGCATCCACCATCTTAATAGGCGAAGACTCAACCATTTGCTGATAGCGGACATCCAAAATCTTCATTTGTGCCTGCACGTAGTTGTTGACACCGTCGCCTCTGCCGATGATGTATTCCAAAGCTTCAATAGCCGTGGCGAAATCATGATTGTCAGCAGCGACAGTCGCCAATTCGTAAGTATGAATGCCTTCTATCTTCTGACGTTTGTCAATCGCTTTAGCCAACACCAGCGCCTCGCCGTATTCCTTGTGCAGCTGATTCACCCAATAAAGCAACATCATATAGTTGATATTGGAAGGATTCTTCTGCGAGTACTTTTGCATTGTCGTCTTTACGGTGTTGTATTTCTGATTGTCCTCATCGTCCAAAAGCAGATTCTGAATGGCGTTTTTGGCCTGTTCCATATAGGTGTCGTCTTCACCTTTAACCAGGGAGAGGACCTCTTCGATAATCTTATCCGTTTGGTTAAGATGCTGATACATCGTAACGATTTCCTTTGTCATCAATTGATCGTTGTTCAGCAGGCGACGGCCTTTTAGGATGGCCTCAATCGCATAATCGTACTTGGCGCGAGAATAAAAAGCACTATACAATTCCTGTACAGAGAACTCTTTGGCGGGGAGATCCTTTATCAAATCCTGATAAATTTTCTCTGCCTTCTGACCATTGCCGGAACGCTCGTAAGCATAGCCTTGGTCAACTTTATAGCGCTGTACATTGGGAAAATTCTTAATCTGCTTTTTCGTCAATTTCTCCAAATCGCCATATCTTTCCAATTCCAAAAGAGAGGCGTAATAATAATAATAAGTATAGGTGTTTGGATTCTTATTCTGAATCTTCTCAAAAAGCTCAATGGCCTTGTCAAACTCCTTATCCTTATAATATTGAATAGCCAACTTCTCATCGTCACCCTGCTGTGCAAAGAGTGCGACGAAAGAGAACACGAAAAGAAGGGCTAAGAGAAACCTTTTCATTAGGCAAATTAGTCAATAATGTCAAAATGAGTATAGGGGCGGAGCACTTCGGGCACCACGATGCCTTTATCCGTCTGATAATTTTCGAGAATGGCAGCTAACACGCGCGGAAGAGCCAGGGCGCTGCCGTTCAAGGTGTGTGCCAGTCTGGTTTTGCCAGTGGAATCTTTGAATCTCAGTTTCAAGCGGTTGGCCTGATAAGCCTCAAAATTGGAAACGGAGCTGACTTCCAACCACTTCTGTTGTGCTTTGGAATAGACTTCCAAGTCGTACGTGAGAGCGGACGTGAAGCTGATGTCGCCACCGCAGAGACGGAGCACGCGGAACGGCAGGCCGAGTTTGGTAAGCAGACCTTTAGCATAATTGGTCATTGCCTCCAAGGTTTCGTAAGAGCGGTCCGGATGTTCAACGGTCACGATTTCTATTTTGTCGAATTGGTGCAGACGGTTGAGGCCGCGCACGTCTTTACCGTAGGAGCCAGCTTCGCGACGGAAGCAGGCGGAGTAAGCACAATTCTTCAACGGGAAGTCGCTTTCCTTGAGGATGACGTCGCGGTAGATGTTGGTGACGGGAACCTCGGCCGTCGGAATCAAATAGAAGTTATCGACTTGGCAATGGTACATTTGTCCCTCTTTATCAGGAAGTTGACCTGTACCGTAAGCGGAATCTTCGTTCACCATATAGGGAGGTTGGATTTCGGTGAAACCGGCTTCAGTAGCGCTATCCAAGAAGAAGTCGATGAGGGCGCGTTGCATACGGGCGCCTTTGCCTTTATAGACAGGGAATCCGGCACCTGTGATTTTGTTGCCGAGCTCGAAATCAATAATATCATATTTTTTCACCAAATCCCAGTGAGGGAGGGCTTCCCAATCGAAATTGGAAGCATCGCCTTCGGTATAGATGATTTCGTTGTCGTCAGCGCCTTTGCCAGGAGCGACAGCCGCATTGGGCAGGTTGGGCAACAACATCATCTTATTGAGCAACTCAGCCTCTTGTTCCTGCAATTGGGCACGACCGGTCTTTTCCGACTCCTTGAGTTCTGCCATTCTGGCTTTCAAGTCGTTAGCTTCTGCGCCTTTGCCCTCTTTGAAGAGTTGGCCTATTTGCTTGGCACCACGGTTCTGTTCCATCAGGTTGTCATCAAGACTCTTTTTCAAATTTCTGATATCAGTATCTAATTGACGAATCTCTGCCACCAATTCAGCAGCATCAAAATTCTTAATTTTCAGTCTGTCAATTACTTCTTGTGGGTTTTCTCTTAAAAGTTGAATTTGTAACATCGTTTCAAAATTTTTGGGCGGCAAAAATAATAAATAATGCAATAAGCGACAATCCGCAAATAATAGATTCTATGGCAAAATTCTTACCATAAAGCCACTTTTCGACTGCCGATTTCCAAATTCACTTTAACACCTAAAGCTTTGAATATTCTGGCAACCGAACTAATAGTCAAATTTTGTCCGTTTTCCATTCTTGAAATCTGGGCTTTATGCACTCCCAACAATTCACCTAACTCACCTTGTGTCAACATCTTTTCCTGTCTAGTTTGACGAATTGTCTCCCCAATCAAAAACAATTCGATATTTTCGTCAAACTTTCGCCGACGCTCAGTACCTTTGACACCGATATGCTTATTGATAATGTCCTCTTCTGTAATAAAATTCATGTTTCCCATCTTATTTGCTTTGTTTTTGCGTAAAATAAATCTCTCTGATCATTTTTGCCCGCTCAATTTCATTTGCAGGCGTTTTTCTTGTTTTTTTCTTAAATCCATGAGTGGCAATCACCAATGTTTCCCCTTCATTATCCCAAAAAGCCAACATCCTATATTGGATTCCTCCGAATTTTGTCCTAAATTCCCATATATCCGTATTTCCCAATTTTTTAAACAATTTAGGATCAATCACGAATTTTGACTTCACAATGTTATACAAGATTTTTTCTTTGGCTGCGACAGTTATACTTTCCAAAAAATCACTCGCCTCTTGAGAAAATACGACTTTAAATTTCTCTTTTAATTCCATAGCATAACAGAAAAAATCGGATGCAAAAATACAAAAAGTTTACAAATATGTAAACGTTTACAAGAAAAAAATCCCCATTTTGTAATGGGGATAAATTGAGAACTTTATGACCTCTCGTACCTTGTTTCGCGAATTTGGCGGAAATTTTCGGGCTGAACTTCGTCTTGAATGAACTCGCGGGAGGAATTCTCCTTGCCAGTCTCATCGTAGGTGTATTCCGCCCATCCCAACAACTGTCCGTCCTTGTTGAACAGAGAATTTTTCACAACCAGCTCACCATCGTACTCCATCGTGATTTTGCGATAGTTGTCCAAATCCTCTTCTACGGTTTCCACCAACTTGTTCTGCTCATTATACTGACGATAAACCTTGGCAATCAGCGAATTGCCATAATCATAGACCAACTCTTTTATGCAGTTGTCGTTTTCGTCGTAGGTGTATTCATAGGTACGGCGGTCCCTGTTCTGCACCTCATCGCGTACGTGCTTGACCAGCAAACCCTTCGCATCATATCCATATTGATGCACGTTTACTTTGTTGCCATAGTCGTCATTTTCGATTTCCTTCACCAACAAACCGTCTGCATATTCCATTTCCTTCTCCACATAGTCGAGTTCGCCGTCGCAATACATTTCCAAGCGCAGCAGGTTGCCGTCTTTATCGTAAACATACTGGGTTATATACTCGTTTTCATCATCGCCGAAAAAGTTGCCTTGTCTTATAAGATTTTGATTTTCATCATAATAGTTGACAATTTTTTGCAGCAGGATTTCATCCATATCGAATTGCTCGGATTGGATGAGCAAATTGTTGTCATTGTAAGTATTCACCGTCAGGGTATTGAGGTTGCCGTCGGGGTCGTAGCGCTCCTCGCGGACAATCTGTCCCTGCTCGTTGTACTGGGCTTTGACTTCGGTATATTCAACGGGCTCGATATCTTTTTCATCGTATCCGACACGTTGGTATTCTTTTTTGATAATTTGTAAAGTTTTCATAATGCAAAAATTTTGAGGGCGCAAAGTTACACAATTTCTCATTGATTCGGCAAAGAGAAAAAATGCGGAATAGCCAGAAAAAAAAGGTTACGAAGAAAAAAATTTCATTTGATACGAGTAAATAAAAAAAATTTATATTTGCGCGTTTTTTTGAAAAAACAGAGATATGGAAAATAGATGTCTAATAGGTGGCCTTACCCCCAACAACTTGCTAATAATCAACAAGTTGCATTTATTTTCGCATATTATGGAAATCACAATGACATTGTTCTCACACAAAACGTTCCAGAGCCCAAAAGAGGTTCTGAATCCGACAGGTTCACGTAACGCGGTCCCCGCTGCGTGTGTGCCGGCAGTGGGGACTTCACGTCTGCAAGACCAAGAGGCGGTGCCCTTGACCGCACCCGTGTTCTCTGCGCACGACACAGCAACAAAGATGGGCTTTCTTTTCCATTTCTGGTCCTGAAGGAGCTGTCATATTAGGCGCTGTTGGTGCTGTCGGTGTCGGCGCACTTTCTTCCGCAGTTGAAGGAGGTATTAATCGGAAAATTATTAAATGGTTAGATAGAATTTTTTAATGAAAGGAGAATTAATTTC
>JAZRYT010000135.1:0-2385 GCA_045600905.1 Bacteroidales bacterium | reverse complement strand
AAAAGCAATGACATCGCGTGTACGGAGGTATGTGCCGTTCATCATAGATTGCGCTTCTTTCAGTGACTTCTTTATACCTGCTACGGCAAGAGTTGCACAGGCTATTCTTTCCTTCCTGCGGTCGGTCATATCTTCAAGTTTGATACCAGAAGCTTCGAGTATTTCGAGCATAGAGCATATTAGCGCCTTAACCACTTCAGATTTATTGCCGGTGAAATTTATGGTGTTCATACTTCTACAAATAATGATTTCGAAAAACTATTACGATATGCTATCTCCTCTGGAGAAAGCGGTTCCATGTGGAAAGTTTCCTTCAACTGCAATGCCATCTTGTAAGCAAGCATTGGCGGAACTGCATTGCCTATCTGAGTAAATTGCTGCGTCTCATTTCCACAAAACTCAAACCAATCGGGAAAACTTTGCAACCTGGCTGCTTCACGCTGGTTGATACGTCGGCGACGACCATTTCGCAAACGTACGCGTTGCATATCGCTCGTTGCTCCTGCCAGATTTCGGCAAGTGATAGTACGAGCAGGACGATCGGCATAGAGATCACGTGGATTAATACATGAAGATGCTTTTTCATACCTGGCGATGTATTCATCTTGTGCTGGGGTAAGGAACTTGCTGTTCTCCACCTCTTCAAACATCGTGTCACCAATGGCATCGCCCACAGTTACCTTTGTAGTTTCTATCTTAGGATAATTGAATTGTGCTTTATGTCCGACTACAATGATGCGTTCACGGTTTTGAGGCACGCCGTAGTTAACTGCATTAACGCACTTTGTCTCAACAAGGTATCCCAATTTGCGAAGTTCTTCAAGCACAAGGTCAAGATACCATCGGTGAGAAAACATCAGGTTGCGGACATTTTCAAATAGGAACACTCGTGGTTGTATTCGTTTCACGGCATCAATAAAAATTGGAAAACCGTCTCGTGCATCGTTCATTCCTTTCTGCTTACCTCGCACGCTGAATGGCTGACAAGGAGGCCCTCCGATAACAATGTCAGCTTTTGGATACTCTTGCCCAACTTCCAACTTCTGACAATGACATTCGCTGTTCAGGTTCTTTCGATATGTTTCCGCTGCCACTGGTACGATTTCGTAGCCTATTGTTTTGAAGCCAGCTGCCTCAAATCCGAGCGACAGCCCTCCACAGCCAGCAAAAAGGTCAAGAACTACAGCTGTTTCCGTTTTTTGAGGTATTAAATTATTTATATCATCAATATAACACATATACTTAAATTGTTCCTATTTTCGTGTTTTTTTTGCGCCGTCACCAGCATTCATTTGCATAAGGAACGTGTCTCCTTTTGACACGTTCTCGTCAGCCAATTTAGCAACATCGTCTTTTTTTAGGAAGTCTCCGAGTTCCATTAGGACATGCAGTCTATTTCGACCATTTCTCTGACATATTCCAAGAACTCCCTGCTGCATCCTCCAGCCTCGGCCATATCAACCGGAGAAAGGATGTTCGGATTGGCATTTTTCGCGTTTTCCCACGCCTTGTCGTGAGATTTAGCCATCAATTGCTGAAAGGTAAGGTTCTTGTTTTCTTCAATGGATTCATCCAGAAAACGGATTGCAACAGGTGCGATATAATCCATATTCGGTTCCCGTTTGGCCAACAGTATGTTGTTGGCATCTTCGCCAGCCATTTCTACGGCGGAATTGAAAATCTGAATCAGTTCCGGGTCTCCGTATCCGTTATGCCGCATAGCGTCATAAAGTCTGTTGGGAACAGGCCCGTACGGCAACGCTTTGAAATCATCCTCCACAATTCTAAGACCTTCGGCGGCCAAAGAACTTCTGTCGGCAAAATACAGGATTTTGAACAGATGGTATTTGTCAACACCGCCTGTTTCATGCAGCACATACAGCACCGTCTCAATAAGTTTCTGTTTCAGATATGATTCCATAGTTCGTTTTTTTTGCGCCGGCAAAGATACACTTTTTGTATCGTTCCGGCATACAAAAACACCACAAAAAAAACACAAAAAAAATACAAACCGGATGGGTGGGAATGTAGAGACGGTGCAGTGGTGGGAATGTAGAGACGGTGCAGTGCACCGTCTCTACGATTGCGTACCCAGTTGTTTGAAGCACACCAGCATTTTGTCGCCGTAGTATTCGGCCACGATGTTGCCGAAGGCTTCGAGGTTCTTTTCGATGGGGTTGTGGATCCAGTCGGACATCGAGCGCTTGATGTAGGTGCGTTGGGCGTGTCTGGAGGAGGACGATTTGCCGTTGCGCGGCTGGCCGTTGCCCACGCCGTATTCGCGGAAGATGCCGTGCACGGGCATTATGAACTGCACGTGGTCGGCGTCGCCGGAGCTGTACTTCAGCCGGTAGGTCACCTTGTCCTTGAGCTTGTATTCGGTTT
>JAZRYT010000134.1:0-70507 GCA_045600905.1 Bacteroidales bacterium | reverse complement strand
GGCAGAATGCGTTTGTCAATAGTTTGCGCAAAATTTTTTCTCGCTGGAAGTTAGCATATTACAAAACACAAGAAAATCAATTAACAATCAATAGTTAAAAACAACATCAACTTCGGAGCGTTGATGGAAAAAAGCGGCAATGCGGTAAACATTGGACAGAAAAAATGAATACGGAAAGGATAATAAAAAACGATTCTATATGCACAAGGCGGAAGTGTTGACAGAGACAATATCTATTTCACCACACTTGTCACTTCTCCTTCAAACACTTTTGTAACCAACTCATCACCGACGTGCAATTGTTCTGCAGAAGTGACAGCCTTACCATTGAGGCGCGTAATACTGAAACCGCGTTTGAGGATGTTGTCAGGGTGAAGCAACGCGACTTTGTCTTCCAACATCGCCACTCTATCCTGCTGGCGCAGCAGAAATTGCTGGCTCAAGTCTGTCATTTGGGATGACAGCATATTGATTTGCTCGCGTTCGCGTTCCATCTTTCGGTCATTAAAGCGGACCAAATCGTTCCAAAGAACAGATAGTTCCTTATTCTGTGTCAGCAACATTTCCTTGGATTTAAGGGCAACCTGTTGCGAAAGCTGCCCCAACTGCTGGCGATGTTGCGTTAAAATCTTTGGGGCAGCGATTTTGCGCGCAGCATCCAATTCGGTAAGCATCTGTTTTTCGCGTGCAAGAATTTCTTTGGCGCGTTCCACCAGACGCTCCTGACAATGCTGCACCTTCTCGTCAAAATCCTGGAAATAGTGGATAAGGGCAAACGCCACGTCAGTGGGCGTGATATTGTAGGTGTGTGCCACCATATCGGTGACGCTCAAATTTGTGGAATGCCCAATGCCTGTGAGAATCGGCAGTGGGAATGTCGCCACACGATGTGTCAGCCCGTAGTCGTCATAGCAGCTGAGGCCAACATCGCCCCCGCCGCCGCGCACAATGACCACACAGTCGAACTCATCCCGTCGCATCTCGATTTCTGCCAAGCGACCCGTAATGCCCACAATAGCTTTGTCGCCCTGCAAAATCGACGGAAACAGTTCCGTCTCAAAACAATAACCATAGTGATTATTGTTGAGTGTGGAAATAAAATCACTGAAACCTTTGCTGGTTTCAACAGAAATGACCGCGATGCGCTTAGGCAGCAGCGGCATCTTGAGGTTTTTATTGTTGGAGAAAACGCCTTCCTTTTTCAGCCGTTCGATAACGGCATTGCGGTTTTTAACCATCTCGCCCAACGTGTAAGAAGGCTCAATATCCTGGATATGAAGCGCCAATCCGTGCTTGGGGCTATACTCTATCGAAGCCAAGCATAGAATGCAGATATTCTCCTTTAACGATTCGCCAGTGATTTGTCGAAACCGCGCGTTGATTTGCTGATAATTGGACGCCCAAATCACGGCACGCATCTCAGCCTTGATGGAATTGTTTTCCTTTTCCACCAATTCAGGATAACAATGTCCGCTATGCGGATAAAAGTTGAGTTTGAGAATTTCCGCCTTGATGAAATAGGGTTGCGGATAGGTACGCTCCACCACGCGGTGAAGGCTCATCGCAATCTCCGACAGCGTATAGACGGGATGGTCATGAAATGTTTCGCGTGGGGAATCCATAGGGAGTTATAAGTTATAAATTATGAATTATAAATTAGGTTGGACGAATTAAAAATTAAAACTTGGAACTTGAGACCTATTCCTCTGCCTGATATACTGTTTCTCCACCCTTGATAGTTTCGAGCACGCGGCCATAGACTTCCTGACCCTCGAACGGCGTGTTTTTGCCGCGGGAGGCGAAGTCGGCAGCATGAATAGTATAAGGTGTGTTGAGATCTACTAGGACGAAGTCGGCGAGCATACCTGCTTTGAAACTGCCCTTGTTGACTCGCATCATCTTGGAAGGCGTAGTAGCCATCAACTTCACCAGTTGGTTGAGGGAGAGATGGCCTCCGCGAACCAGACGCGTATAGCAGAGTGAGAATGCTGTTTCAATGCCGGATATACCATTGGCACCATTGGCTTTATCTTCAGCTGTGTGCGGTGCGTGGTCAGTGGCAATCGCGTCGGCAGTGCCATCCTGAAGGGCTTTGATGAGTGCGGCAATATCCTCGTCCATACGGAAAGGCGGCGCCACACGGTAGTAGTTGGCCTGCTCAGCATTGAAGAAAATGTGGTGGGGGGTTATTTCACAAGAAACGCGCAGGCCATTACGTTTAGCTTCAGCGATGGCCCGAATTGCCTCTATCGTGCTGACGTGGCAGAAATGGATGCTGCCGTTCGTCTTTTCACAAAGCGCCAAATCGCGGAAAGTCATCGCATTCTCCGCCATTCTGAGGTCGGCGGGACTATAACGAGCATCTTCTTCGTGCGCCATAATCAGCAAATCCTTTTCCTTGCAGATATTGAAAATCTGTTCCATCACATCATCGCGGTTTACCCCCTTGCCGTCGTCGGACACGAACGGGATGACCCCAGCGGGAATATTCAGCAGATGTGAGCAGTCCTGTCCTTGTTCATTCAACGTCATACTGACAATCTGATTGGCACGTACGAGATTGAGTTTGTGGGCTCTGTCCTCCACTTCGCGGGCCTGTTCCAAAGAGCTGCAGACCGGCGCCGTATTGGGCATCAGGCATACAGCCGTATAGCCACCGCGAACAGCTGCTCGGCTGCCCGACTCCACGTCTTCCTTATAAGTCAGACCAGGGTCGCGGAAGTGTGCGTGCAAATCCGTGAACGAAGGGAGCAACACCGGCATAGCGGGGTTTGCCTGTTCGTCTAAAATTTCTACTTTCTGGATATATCCGTTTTCTACTACTATGTTGGCAACTGCATCCAGCGTGTCGTCAACGATGTGAACACCTTTGTAGGTCATAATGATAATGTGATAATACGATAATGCGATAATACGATAATGCGATAATACGATAATGCGATAATGTGCTACGCAGTCATATTAAACTTTAAACCTTAAACTTTAAACCTATTCCGACGCAGCAAGCGAAAGCAAAGACACAACTTGTTTGGCTTTGCTGAGCTGCAAGGAGAATATGAACGAAGTGAATAAACTTGAAACTTATTATACAGAAAGAGACGAAGAAAAGCAATTCTTCCTCGTCTCTTCTATATTTTCTTTCTTTCAGACTATTTTGTCTTCAAGAGATCGCGAATTTCAGTGAGAAGTTTTTCTTCAGCTGTTGGTTCTGGAGCAGGAGCAGGGGCAGCTTCTTCTTCTTTCTTGCGGAGAGATGACAATTTGTTGAGACCTTTGATGAGCAAGAAAATACAGAAAGCGACGATGATGAAGTCGATAACGACTTGGATGAAGTTACCGTAATTCCAGGTTACAGGATCCATACCTTCGCGAACGGGCAACTTGACGCTGAGTTTGGAAAAGTCTGTACCACCGAGAAGCCAACCGATAGGAGGCATCAAGATGTCATTAACCAAAGAGGTAACGATTTTACCGAATGCACCACCGATAATCACACCGACAGCCATATCAACGACATTGCCTCTCATTGCAAAGTCTTTGAATTCTTGTAAAAATTTCTTCATAGCAATAGAATTTAAATTTGAACTTGATTTTGAAGCCGCAAAAGTAACATTTTTTTCAATTAACAAATAGTACTATTGCCGCAAAAACAGTTTTAAAATCCTTCAAAACAAAGAATCTCCATCACTAATTGCCTGCGTTAATTTCCCCACACTTGAAACTCCTTTATCTTTAAGCTTTAACCTTTCTCCTTTATACGCTTTTACTCTTTCACACTTTTACCGCATTTTTACTATTTTTGCGGCCTATTTCACAGTGTTTATGAAGATTCAAAGTAACAAGGAAAACCTTACCATTTCACCCGACAGAGTGTTTAACGCCCTATTGAATTTCACCCGAAACCAACAGGCCCCGTCCATACCGCAAATCACCGATTGGACGGTAACGAATGACGGATGCAGCTTCACCATCAACGGTATGGTGACCTGCTATTTCAAGTTGTCGGGGCAGATCCCCTTCAGCAAAGTTTCGTACCTTATAGATACTGACAAGAAATTTTCCGCCACTGCCGACTTTCTCATCGAGGACACGGACTGTGGCAGTATTGTGCAGATTGTTGCGGAAGCCGATGTGCCCATCTTTATGCAGCCGATGCTGAAAGGACCCGTTGAGCAGGCACTCAACAAAGCACTTTTGAAAATCAAAGAAATGACCGAAAGGAGCTGTTAATATGGAATATAGAATTCGTACCGAAGGACTCGTCAAAAAATACAAAAACAGAACCGTTGTCAACGAAGTATCCATCGAGTTCACGCAAGGTGAAATCGTGGGTTTGTTAGGGCCAAACGGTGCCGGCAAAACAACCTCCTTCTATATGATTGTCGGGCTTATCAAGCCATACGCCGGTGACATATACCTGAACGATATGGATATCACGGATATGCCTATGTACAAGCGCGCAAAACTTGGTTTGGCATACCTTCCCCAAGAGGCTTCCGTCTTCCGTCATCTCACCGTTGAAGACAACATCAAGGCCATCTTGGAATTCAGCGGCAAAAGCAAGCAAGAACAAAAAGACAAGCTGGAGAGCCTGATTTCAGAATTCAACATTGAAAAAGTCCGTCATAACAAGGGCAACAACCTTTCCGGTGGCGAGCGCCGCCGTGTGGAAATCGCCCGATGCCTCGCTTCCGATCCTAAGTTCATCCTGTTGGACGAGCCTTTCGCCGGCGTTGACCCCATAGCCGTGGAAGACATCCAGAACATCGTGGCCAAGCTCAAAGACAAGAACATCGGCATTGTCATCACCGACCACAACGTCCACGAGACATTATCCATCACAGACCGTGCCTACCTCCTTTACGAAGGCCGCGTACTGAAATCCGGCACTGCTGAAGAATTAGCCGCCGACCCAATAGTCAAGAAAGTCTATCTGGGTTCTAACTTCGAACTTAGGAAATAGCACCTGTCACAAGCTGCAATAGGCGCACAAACAGAAATTTAGAGTAAGGATATAAGCACAAACAACCAGTGTGCTGCAATACCGGCGAACAAACCGCCTATGGTATGCGCGCCAATAGCCTTGCTGATGAGTTTGCGATAGCCCATAGAATCCAACATTGCCGTATGTGTGCTCAAATAGCCGCTCCAGCACATACCCATAGCCGTAAATACCGCAATCGCATTGTTGTCGATGAGGCCTTGACTAATAAAGCGAGGCACAAGACCTAATGCGGCTCCAACAGCACCCAAAGCGGTAATCGGGAAGGAAATCAACTCTGGGCTGGTAAATCCAAACAGCCACTTGAACACGAAACCGACCTTGTCGGCCGCCCAAGTAATCACAGGCACGCCCTCGTATGCCACACCCGTATATTGTCCGCCTTCGCCAGAAGGGCCGAAGGTCATCATCATCACAATCGTAGATATAACCAAGACACCGGGAATGATGGCTACGCCAATACCCACACCATCCTTACCTCCATCCAAAATGGAATTGAGGAAGCGCATAAACACGCTACCTTCACTTTTGAAAGAGATGGACTGTTCATCGCCTTCCCCTTCGGTCACTGGCTCATCCAATTCGGGATAGGAGCGCAACGTGAAACGCTGCATCAAACGGGTAGAAATGATACTGCCGACCACCGCGCCCACGATGCCGATTAAAGCGCCTTTACCATAGCCAAGACCTGTCATAAAGGCCAATACGACCAGCCCCATACCGAAAGCCGTGCCGAAATTGGTAAGGGACACCAACTGGTATTTTTTAAAATAGCGGCTGAAGTTCTTATCCTTTGACAGAGTGATAATGGCAGGATTATCGCTCAAGAAAGTCATTACCGCGCCTAAAGCAGCCACACCGGGAAGGTTGTACAGAGGCCTCATAAAAGGGCGCAGAATGTTTTCCATCAGGCGTACCACGCCGAATTCCGTCAGCAGCTTGCTAATGGCCCCCATCAACACACAGATGGCCATAATGTAGAATACGGTCTCCAGCAGCAGGTGGTAAGCCGTCTGCATGTACGTATTCAGCATCATCGGCAACGTCATCTTATATGCCAACAAGCCAAAAAAGGCAAAGAAAATGATTAAAAATACAACAGCTTCGATGGAACGTTTAGTTGTAAAACTTAAAGACCTTTTAAGTTTCAGCTTTCGTTCCAAAAAATGAAACAGTTTTTCTACTCTAAGCGCGTATTTTCGCGTACGTTTGCGTCTTACTTTCATTTATTCAAAAAATATTTTACAAAATCAATAAACCAAGTTACTCCGACATTTGCTCTCAAATTGAAGACATCTCTATCATTGTTCAATGGAGAATGAGACACATAGTCATTCCGTTCCGAATAATCTGCCAAATACGCATGAATACGAACATCCCTGCATTTTCTCGGACGGAACTCACACCCTATCCCATAATAAAAATATTGTCGTCCGGGGATTGCCAGACAATCCCATATTTCACCTGTTGCCAAATAGTTCTGAATTTCCAACTGATCCAAATTTTGTTCATAACCGATTTTAGCAAAAAGACTGGCCCGATCATCAATCTGCCAATCTGCCCTACTAATAACAGCAAAGTTTTTAAACAGCTGTTGAGTATTGGTGGCATGATGTATCAAATCCAAATATATTTTGAAACGGTCAAATTTCAATCGGTTTCCTAAGGCTATGTAATTCATAAATTTCCCTTTTGCGCGTTCAAACATACTAAACGAATAGATGGCATTAAAGCATCCGAAATTTCCAGACCACAAAAGATTATAACTCAAAAGGGAATTTTGGTAACTCGAACCATAATACATATACGGAGATGTAGCCACTTGAAAACTAAATTTGTTTTTTTGATCTTTGGTTTGGAAAGTGGCACGCGCTGCCAATTGGAAACAATAAATATAATCCCAATAATACGAACTGTATATCACATCAATTGGAGCGGCATCATACTCATAGCCACCTAAGGCCAATGCCTCTTTCCCCACACGGATAGACCAATTGGGATTTATCGCATAATTTAAATACATAAAATCCGTATTGTCAAAAAATTTGACCTAACCAGGATTCGCAATTATCCGCTGATGGAAAAGATATGACAAATTCTTTGTCAAATTACCTTCGAAATGGAAATTGAAATAACGGCCGTAAAAGCCATAAGAGGAGTTCCCGAGTCGGATTTCATCATCGTATGAACGAATAATGGGTTGATCAAATTCAAATTCAGCCCGGACCTCCAATTGAAGTTTCGAGATAAAATCAAAATCCCTTTTTTTGTTCCTCGTAGTATCTTGAGCAAAAGAAGCGGTTAGCGATAGAGACATAACCGCACATAGTATAAAAAGTTTGTAAGTTCGCGACATCTCTCAAAAAAAAGAGCAACCCACAGATTGCCCTTATAGTTAATTTAGTTGTACAAGTATTCTTATTTATTAAACTTCAGCTGATTATGTTCTTTGTCAATCGTAAATTCGCCCCATTCGTTTTGGATAAAGCCATCGCCCACCACGAAAGCGGAAGGCAGGTTCTTCTTCACCGTAACTTTTACATTTTCAGAATAGTCATCACCAATACGAAGTTCTTCAAGATAGAGGACTGCGCCTTCCAAGATGCTACCGTCTTCTTGTTTGATAGCACCGGATTTTTCTTCAAAGTCATTCAAATTAATGATGGATTCTTTCAAGAAACGGGTTGCGTCTGCATAATTCATAAAGATTTCTTCACTATTGTTGCCAATAACAAATTCCATAGATTTGCTGTTTGCGAAACAGTTGCCCTTGACTGCATCACCAACGATAGTGACAGGAACGGTACGTTGTTGAATAAGAGCGATACCACCTGTTGTCTTGCGTACGCTGTCAATATTGTCATTGCTGGGCACGTAGTCGTCACGTAAAATGATGAACTCAGTACGACGGTTCAATTGGTGAGCTGCTTCTCGTTCGGGTTTTGTCGGTAAGGACTCGCAATATTCTTCCGTCAGGACCGTACCCTTAGCAAAGAAATACTTTTTACCGTTATACACGGAGTACATATCCTTTTCGAGTTTGCGCGGAACACGTTCACCATAGCCCTTGGCAACAATACGGTCAGCAGCGATACCCTTCTCTTCGACAAGGAAGTTCACACAGGACTCGGCACGACGCTGGGACAGAATGTCATTCTTTTCTTCCGAGTCACGAGCATCGGTATGGGAACGGAGCTCGATAACGATAGTCGGGTTCTTGACCATAATATTATACAAATACATCAAAGAATCTTTGTATTGCGGTTTCAAATCCCACTTTGCCAAATCGTACAGAATTTCCGGAAGAAGGATTGGCTCCTTCGGGATAGGTTCCAAAGAGAAGTCTTGTTTCAAATCCGTATTTTCTTCAAGGCCGACGGTAGTAGCTTTTGCCGTATTGCCATTTTCCCAATAACCTTTCTTGGCGACCTTGATATCGTATGTGGTTGCCCCCAAGATTTTGGTTTTGTCAAAATGGTAATAACCCTTCACATCCGTTGTTGTTTTGTAGGATGTTCCATCAGAGCCAACGATTTCGACCTCAACGCCATCCATATATTGTCCGTTATTCTTGTCTCTGACATAACCGGACAACGTATAAACGAGTGGACGAAGGAGGAAGTAGTAGATATCGTCACCACCACGACCGCCGGGACGGTTTGAGGAGAAGTAACCTTTTGCCAAATAGGGTGATTTGGATTTCGGGTCAATAGCTTCATTTTCATCGAAGATAATACCGATTTCGTCGTAAGAGGAGTTAATCGGAACCATCAAATTCTCCGCCGGTTGGAACTGGCCGTCTTTAACGCGTGAGACAAAGAGGTCGAGGCCGCCAAGACCTGGCCAACCATCTGAAGAGAAATAGAGTTCTTCATCGTTTCTCAGTGCCGGGAAGACTTCCTGACCAGGCGTATTGACATTAGGACCGAGGTTTGTAATATCCGTGAATTTAGCAGATTTCTTAGCTCTGGTAGCTTTATAAATATCATAACCGCCAAGGCCACCTGGTTTGTTGGATGCGAAATAAATTGTCAATTCATCGCCAGAGATAAAGGGATGCACATAATTGTATGCGGAATCGCCTAAATCCACCAATTCAGGTTCGCCCCACGCTTTACCTTTCTTCATAGATTTGTAGATGTAGCAGCCCTGGACTTTTTTCTTGTCTTGGGGACATTTGGTGAAATAATAGACCGTACCTTTACGATTAGAGCAGGCTTCACCTTCGTTCACGCCGGAGTTGAGTGTTTCGCCTTCATCGACAGCGGTAACGGGAGACCATTCACCCGGCCAATCCGTGTTTTTGCTTTTCGGTTTGTTGGAAATATAGATATCAGAGAAGCAAACGCCGGTCCATTGGTCGGTACCTTTACCTTTAGAACCTTCACGGTTAGACGTAAAAATAATGGAATTTCGTTTTTCATCATTACCCCATCTAGGAGCCCATTCATCGTCACGAGTATTGAATTTCTTCAAATTCTCGACTTCGTAGCGGGTAGGATTTTCATTCCACATTTTGGCATTTTGACATCCTTGGATAAACACATCGGCGCGTTCATCTTCCGGAGCACGTTTCTTATAATTCTGATAATACTTCATAGCCAAATCATAGTCGCCACGAAGGTTGTAGATATTAGCCAAATGGAAGAGAATCATAGGGTTATCCTTCTGATAGTTTTTCTTTTCAAGGCGGAGATATTGTTGTTCAGCCTTTTTAAGGTCACCCATAATACGATAACATTCAGCAATTTGGAAAGTTGCGCGTTGAATCTCAACTCTGTTAGAAGAGAGCTTCTTGATACCTTTCTTATATAGGTCTAACGCCGTCTCATATTGACAATCGCGGAACTTATTGTCCGCCTCTCTAAGCACTTGTGCTCTAAGCACGCAAGTTGTTGTCATCAAGATAGTTGCAAGAAGCAGAAAGGGTTTATATATCTTCATACTTATAAATATTTTACCTAATAAAAATGAGAGCGCTAAAATAAAAAAAATTCGGGACAGTTTGCACTGTCCCGAATGATTTTTTATAGGTTAGTTATCAACTACTTTACCACCTCGGCTTTGGCACGTTTAACTTCACCACCTTTAAGGCGAATGAGGTCGAATGCGAACGGGTTAGCAACGAGGATACCGGAATATGTACCAAACATAATACCGATAAACATTGCGAATACGAAGCCGCGGATAACTTCGCCACCGAACAAGAAGATCACCAACAAGGTAACCAATGTGGTGACTGCGGTATTGACACTACGGCCCATTGTGCTGTTGATAGCAGCATTGAAGTTGTCGTAGTTGGAACGTTTCGGATAGAGGGCGAGGTTTTCACGTACACGGTCCATAATGACCACAACGTTGTTAATAGAGTAACCAATCACCGTCAAAATAGCAGCGATGAAGTTCTGGTCGATTTCCATTGAGAACGGCATTACCTTGTAGAACAAGGAGAACATACCGATAGTCAGGAAGGAGTCGTGGAACAGAGCGCCAACGCCAGCCATACCGAACTGCCAATTTCTGAATCGGATAGCGATATAGATGAAGATCAGCACGAGGGAAGCCAAGACTGCCCAAACAGCGTTCATCAAGAGTTCTTTAGCGACTGTCGGTTGAATCTTCTGAGAAGACTGGATACCACGGACATCATTGGTCAAGTGGGTGAAGTCATATTCAGAAAGGTCTTGTTTGTTATAGAAACTCTTCAAACAGTTGAAAAGTTTCTGTTCGCAGAGTTGGTCGTCTTTAGGATCATTGCTGTCGATTTTGAAGTTCGTGATGATACGGATTTGGTCGTTGCTACCGAAGGTCTTCACTTCAGGGTTACCGCCAAATTCTTTGGAAACTGCTTCACGGACATCCTTTGTTGTAACGTCCTTATCAAAACGGACCACATAGCAACGGCCACCAGTGAAATCGATACCTGGTTGGAGTTTCAATGTGCAGAAGGATATGATGGAAATAACGATCAAGCTGCAAGAAAGGATATAGAAGTATTTTCTCTTGCTGAGGAAGTCGATATTCAAGTTTGTGAAAGCATTCAGTGTCAAGCTGCTACCAACCGTAACTTCTTTACCTTTCTTCAAGCGAGCCTCGATAATCAAACGAGAAAGGAGGATTGCGGTGAAGAGGGAGGAAAGGATACCGATAATCAAAGTAGTTGCGAAACCTTGGATAGGGCCAGAACCGAAAATGTAAAGAACGATAGCGGTAATCAAGGTTGTAACGTTACCATCTATGATTGCGGAGTAGGAATGTTTGAAACCTTCGTCAATTGCAACGCGGATACCTTTGCCGGCGCGAACCTCTTCACGAACACGTTCGTAAATGATGACGTTCGCATCGACTGCCATACCCAAGGTCAAAACGATACCAGCGATACCAGGCAATGTAAGGACTGCGCCCATAGAAGCGAGGACACCGATGATGAAGAACACGTTGGAGAACAAAGCGATGTCAGCAACGAGACCTGCGCGGCTATAGTAGAAGAACATATAGATAACCACGAGGATGAAAGCGCCGAGGAAGGAGAGCAAACCTGAGCGGATGGATTCCTTACCCAATGTAGGACCTACAACTTCTGATTGAACGATGTTCACACGTGCTTCAAGGTTACCAGAATTAAGGACGGTAGCAAGGTCTTTAGCTTCTTCGATGGTGAAGTTACCGGAGATTTCGGAATTACCGTTAGGGATTTCAGATCTTACGGTAGGAGCGGAATAAACGAACTCATCCAAAACGATAGCGATACAAGTCAGCTTGGAAGCGCTATTGTCGGCAGCTTCTTTGGTAATCTTACGCCATTCATCAGCAGCTTGGTCTTCCATAGACATATTAACGACCACGCGGTTGTTTTGGTCAACATCCTGACGGGCGTTACGTACGACGCGAGCACCACCAATTGTTTCGGAACTCAAGAGCGGTCCGATACGGTCGTTTTTCTTTTTCAAAGGATACAATGGATAAGCGTTGTCATATTCTTTTTCAGGAGAGCCCCAATAGAAGACAACGTTCTTATCGCCTAATACTTTTTGAAGTTGAGGGAGGAGAGCATCGATAGCCGGCATATCAGCTTCTTTGAAGTAGCCGATTACAAAATTGCCGGGAACTGCGACAGCCTTGCTCATAATAGCACCGGCGGAAGCTTGAGCTTCTTCTTCGTCCTCATCTTCATCTACTTCTTCGTTTGCAGTTGCGTCAGCTGCTGCGAGAGCATCTTCTGTTTGTGCGCTGTCAGCATTGGCTACAGTAGAATCTTCAACAGTTGTTGTTTCTTCTTGAGGAAGAGCTTTCTTGTTTTTGATGATGTCTGCCAATTGAGCATCAGCATCGATGAAACGTTGGGTGATGGATTTGCCGCCGACCACGTCGTTATAAACTTCCCAGAATTCGAGTTTAGCAGTGCTCTTCAAGAGGTCAGTAACACGTTCGGGTTCCTTGATACCCGGCAGTTCGACGAGGATACGGCCGCCTTGGAGCATTTGGAGGTTCGGTTGAGCCACACCGAAACGGTCGATACGGGTACGGAGAATCTTGAAAGTACGGTCAACAATCTCGGAGGACTCTTTCTTCATCCAAGTGATGATTTGCTGATCAGTTGCATTTTTGATACCAGAGCGTTCTCCAAAATAAGTACGAAGGTTGGCGTTGTTCATTTTCAACGCACTCTTCTGAGAATTGAAGTTCTTGACAAAGATGTCAATGAAATCGCCATTGGTAGTATTGGCATACTCTTTTTCTGATTTTTCAAAAGTAGTTTTGAAGAGCTGGTCTTCCTTATTGGTTGCCAAACTTTGAACAACATCAGGCATAGAGATTTCCAAGGTGACGTTCATACCACCTTTCAAGTCCAAACCCAAATTCAACTCTTTGTACTTACATTTCTTGTAAGTGTTACCCAAGAAGACCTTAGTGTCGTTCATATTGGTCAAATATTGGCGGGTTCTGGCTTCAATCACAGAATCGACCAAATGTTTTTCCAACATCACGTCACCGTGTGCTTCCTTTTTCACCTCTTCAATTGCAGCAGGGTCATTTGCAAACTGAGCAGCTTTCTTCTCAACACGCCAAGTAACGAACGAGAAAGAGAGACAGTAGATGCAAACAAGCGCTAAAAGAATCGTGAAAAATAAAATTAGTCCTTTGTTTTTCATCTTTTTAATTATTTGATTTTTAATTATTTATATGTATTTCAACCTAAAAAATTCAAGGTTGCAAATATACAAAAATTGTGATATGATATGCTGTGCCAAATTTTATTATTTATAAACAGCAAAATAATGGACAATGAATAATGAATAATGAATAATAAGAATGGAAGAAATACCTAATACCTGTTACCTGTTACCTATTACCTATTAAAGGTTGTCTCGGTAATCTTGGTGCGGTGAGAGCTTCAGCACGTCTTTGAGGACGGCGGCTTTTACATTGATGGTGAAGCTCCAACCTTTTCTATAACCGAACGGAATCCAGTTCAAGCTCATCTCCCAACAATGCATATCTCTATAAATATCTATAGATGTATAGGATAATGCCTTTTGGACGAAATCATATCCCGTAGTGAAACCGACCTTCCACTTTTTGGTGATTTGGATATCGCCTACAACATTAAGTGTGTGGACCATATTATTGGCATATCGGTTGGTATCACGCATCATATAATAATATATATTATCATTTATACCATACGTAAACGTATAGTTGAAAGTCAGAGACCAAGGATTTCTGTCTGTCTTTTTGGATTTCCCATCAGTGCTATTGCTTTGGGTGGTTTTTTTCTTATTAAACGTATTCTGGTCCAAACGAAGGTTCAAAGCCACACTCAAGCTGGTGGAGGAGAGTCTGAACAACCTGTGGTTCACCTTCCATTCGGTACGATTGACCGAGCGTCCGTTTTCCCCGATGATATAGGGGTCAAAGGCAAAATTATAGGTCAGATAAAGTTGTCTGAAAAGTGTGCTTCGTCCTGTCAGCGTGAGTTTGGACCATTTCAACGAGTCGGCCGCAAAATTATAGCTCATAGCGACATTGAGGTTGTCAATGATAGGCACCTTTTTGAAGCCATTGATAGTATCCTTGCGGGAGCGCACCTTGATTTCCACATTATTGCCAAAAGAAAGTTGTGCCAAAGCCTGCGTATTGGAATTGACGGTTCCGAAAATCGAATTATCGAAGAAGGAGTAATCCACCTGTTCGCCCGTAATCGGGTTAAAGTATGTTCCTCGTGTCCCATTTGCCAGATTCGGCCGATAGGTGAAATTCAAATTCGGGGTGACCACGTGTCTGATTGCCTGCAGTCCGCCAGCTTTGAAGGAGTACATAAAATAGACTTTCGTCGTCAAGGAAGATGACAAGCTCAAATCGTGCAACGCCGTGAATCCACGTTTGAAATACTGGTTCAACTGCGCGACTTCCGATTCCGGGTCAACCGTCATATCTTTCGTATAAGATTGCAAATACCACTTTTCAACCAGTGTGGCCGTCGTATTCCAGTTGATGAGTTTGGCGATTTTAATAGGAATCGTAAGTGGGATGGTGTGCATCATACCCACATTGAAATCCATCCAGGTTTGGGGCTTCACAAAAAGGGAATCGTATGTGTCTATTTGTCCGGTAAGTTGCGAAGACCATTTCATGGAAATATTATCATACCACTTCAACGAAGCGGCTTTGTTCTTTTTACGGAATGGATAGAACTGGATAACAGACATACTGATATCCGGCAATTTGAAATTCACCAAATGCGTTTTGGTGTTCTGTGAATAAGACATTGTGGCATCCACATAGAAAATATCATTCACTGAAGTTGAAAGGTTCACTGAAGAAGTGAACTGATTGGAGAGGTAATCATTGGCGGATGTCAGGTTATACTTGGAGTAATTGGCACTGACAATGTCAATATGCGCATTGAAACGAGTAGTAGGATGGGATTTGACATCCTGTTTATGTTCCCAAAAGATTTTGTAGTCGTTGGAACATCTGTATGTGGAATCAAGCCTGTCGCCCACACGTGTCTGATGGAAACCGACCTGGGCCGAGCCGCTGCACTTATAGCGGAAGATGTAATCCGTTTTTGCCTTAATAGCCCAGCTGCCTCGCGTATAGACATCGGCGGAAAGCAGCAGATCGACATTGTCATTGATGGCAAAATAGAAACCGAGGTCTTGGAAATAGAAGCCCAAGCTGGCGGATTCACCGAAAGAGGGCATTACCAAGCCCGACTTTTTGTTCTTTTCCAAAGGGAAAAAGCCAAAGGGGATGGCTATGGGCGTGGGGACACCCGTAAAGCTTAGGTAGGCAGGGCCGATGACGATTTTATCGTGCTGAATGAGTTTGGCTTTGGTGAATGAAATTTCATAATGCGGATGGTCCAATTCGCAAGTCGTATATTTACCGTCTTTCAAGAAGGCCACATTTTCACCTAGCTTTTTAACCTGCGCGCCATGAATAAAACCTTCATCCTGCGTGGTAATCACATTGGTGATTTTACCTTTCTGTGTATTGAAATTATACTTGATTTCCTGCGCACGATAATTATCCTCGCCCTGTACAAAGACGGGGTTGCCGTGTACAATTCCGTTGGAGTCAGCCACACCGGAAGCATAAAGCTCATTGTTTTTAAAATCGATTTCAATGTAATCCGCATGCAGTTCCATATCCTCATATTTCACCACAGCATCACCGAAAAGATAGGTATATCTACGTTGCAGGTCATTGACCGTGGAATCCTTGGCACTATAAGTCACAATCGAGGTAATCGCATTGGGAGAAATCACCTTCGATGATTTCGGTGTCAAAGCAGAGGAATCGGACGATACAATATTTTGCGAAGACGTATCGTTAATCACCCGTGCCGTTGTATCGACAGGCACACGCGGACGTCGTCCTTTGACATTCTGAGCATTGACAAACACGCATAAGCAACTGAATATTAATATCATATTCAGTCGTAAAAAATATGAAAAACGTGTTGTGTATATCTTTTCCGTCAATGTTCCTAATACGATTACAATAAACCTATCTTTGCAAGTTTTTAAAAGCGGCAAAAATATCAAAAAAGTTCCAAAGGTATGAACTCAAAATTCAGGTTCTTATTATATCTTCTAATATTTTTCATTGGAAGTCCTCTGATGGGTCAGACGACCCAGAAAAATTTCAAAGTAGTGATTGACGCGGGCCACGGCGGACACGATCCCGGGTGCGTCGGCAGCGCATCCAAGGAGAAGGACGTCAATTTGGATATGGCATTGAAAGTCGGCAAACTCATCAGTGAGAATTGTCCAGACGTGCAGGTCTTATACACGCGCAGCACCGATGTGTTCGTAGAGTTGTACCGCAGGGCTCAAATCGCCAATGACGCGCACGCCAACCTCTTCATTTCAATACACTGCAATGCGGCTGAAAGTCCGCAAGCCAATGGTGTGGAGACCTTCGTAATGGGCTTGGACAAAAGCGAATCTAATCAGGCCGTTGCCCGCAAGGAAAACGCCGCCATCCTCAAGGAGAAGAACTACCAGAACAACTATGACGGTTTCGACCCGAACTCTCCAGAATCAAACGTCATTTTCTCACTTTACACCTCAGCATACCTGAACAATTCCGTTACTTTGGCCAGCAAAGTTCAAAAGAACCTGTTGGCCGCATCGCATCTGACAGACCGCGGCGTCAGACAAGCCGGATACTGGGTCTTGTACAAAGTTGCCATGCCCAGCATCCTCATAGAGTTGGGATTCCTTTCCAACGCCAACGACCAGACCTTTCTTGTCAAACAGGCGAACCAACAGAAAGAGGCCGTCGCCATATACAATGCGTTTATCGACTATTTATCGACTGTCAACGGTTCCACTCACAAGCATCTGCCGCTTCCCAATACGCCAATCGCTTCAGAGCCGGAGAACAAGACTGCAGCACCGAAAAATGAAGCAGCCGCATCCGAAAAGATCCAGCCCTCTGAACCAGTTGCCGTTCACGAGACCAAAGCCTCTGACAACAAAGAAGATGATAAATGCCAAGATGTTCGTTTCAGAGTTCAATTCCTGACCTCTCCCTCAAAACTTTCCAACTCCGACAAACGCATTCAAAACCTGCCCGATGTGAGCTGCTACCAGGAAAACGGAATATGGAAATACACTGCCGGAAATGAAACCGATTACAATGCCGCATTGAAGATTCTGTCCTCGGTAAAAGAGGTCTATTCGGATGCCTTTCTAGTTGCTTTTCAAGGAGATAAGAAAATATCCGTTTCCGAAGCCCGCAAATTGCTGAAAAAATAATATTTTTGCGCCTATTTTTTGAACTAAGATATGAGTACAGACAAGGACAAAGAACAATACTCCCCTAAAAACATCAAAAGTATGAAAGTGGCTATTTTCTGCATTGTAGCCGCCATCATCTTTTATCTCGGTTGTAATTTCCTCAAAGGCCTCAATGTTTTCAGCCACAAATCCTACTATTACGCTGTATTTGACGACATTGGCGGCCTACACGAAAGCACCACCGTCGCTGTGAACGGCTATCCCATCGGGAAAGTGAGCAAGATATCCATGCTCAGCACCAACCCCACCCGCATCTGCGCTGAAATCCTTGTTACCGAAGACATTGACATTCCATCCGATTCCAAATTCGAAGTCGCCCAAAAAGACGTTCTGGGCGGTATGATTGTCAACGTCATCATTGGCCAATCCAAGACAATGGCGCGCAACAAAGACACCTTGGCTTGCGGCCTTGCCGGCGGTATGTTCGACGGCATTGGCGAACTCAAGGACCAATTAGCCAGCGTGATAGCCTCTGTCGACACCATCGGATTGGCTGTCAAAAGCGCCTTCCTTCCCAACGACGAGAACAACGGTGCTTTAATGTTGAAAAACACCCTCATCAACTTGGAAGCCTCAACCAATCATCTGAACCACATCCTCGCCTCCAATGAAGGGAAAGTCGGTTCCGTGGTTTCCAAACTCGACCAGCTGAGCGCGACATTAAGCAATGCCACGCCGCAAATCAACGGCATCATCAACAACTTGAACAATATTTCCGACTCTTTGGCACAAAGCAACATCAGAGCGTTGTTTAACGATGCACAATCCACAGTGGCCAACCTCAACGCCATTGCTTCCAAGATTGAAAAAGGAGAAGGTTCCGCAGGATTACTGTTGGAAAACGATGCCCTCTACAACAACATCAACAAAACGGTGGAAAGTTTGAATGCCCTCATCACCGACGTGAAGGCACATCCGTCCAACTACATCAACGTCACCGTTTTCGGTAAAAAAGACAAAGATAAAAACAAATAAATCATAAAAACTATGTCATTAGAAATTACAGGTAAACTTATAAGCAAACTCCCGATGCAGTCAGGCACCAGCGCTCGTACGGGCAGCACCTGGCAGAAACAGGAATTCGTTATTGAAACGGGAGACCAATTCCCCAAAAAAATATGCGCCAACCTCTGGGGCGACAAAGCCGACCAGCTCAACCAATACAACATCGGAGACCCCATCAAAGTTTCTTTCGACCTCGAGTCAAGAGAATTCAACGGCAAATGGTACACCGACGTCAAAGCTTGGAAGTTAGAACATCCGCAAGTGGGCGTTCCCGGTATGCAACAGCCTCCTATACCCGACCCTACCGCATTCAATCCTACCAACATCCAAACGCAGCACACGGCCTACACCGCTCCCGCTTCCACATTGCCGGACCTCGGACCTGCTGAAGACACGTTCTCCGACAACGGTATGCCCGACGACCTTCCGTTCTAATCAATCACAGAATATTCATCGATGTGCTAATGTGCTCTAATATATTTTTATGGAAATAACGGAGCAGATTAGCACATTGTCACATAAAAACATCAGCATTATGGAACACGGAATTTGCATTTGGATGTCAGCCGCTATGCGCGCGGAAGCTTCTCATCGCTCCGAAATGGTATCCCAACTACTTTTCGGCGAATGTTATGAAGTATTGCAAGTTTGCGACGAATGGGTGAAAATCAGCACCACCGACTGCCACTACGAGGGATGGATTGCCCAAAAGCAACACACAGAAATCTCAGATTCGGAATACAGACAATGGATGGAATGTCCTAAAGAAATGGTACGTGCCGATTTTCAATATTTGCAATATACGGGCACTAAAATCCCCTTCCCCATCCTCATTGGTTCTATTTATCCACAAACGCCCAATGGTTTTTTTACCATTGGCGGCAAAAGCTATACCGTAATGCCGACCGAAAACGCACCCGTTATTCGGCACGAAGGCCTTAGTGAGAAACAGGACCAACTTTTAACATTCGCCTTCCACTACCTCAACGCACCATATCTGTGGGGCGGCCGTACGCTTGCCGGCATTGACTGCTCAGGATTCACACAAATCGTGTTCCGCAGCATCGGCATCGACCTTCCGCGCGACGCATCACAGCAGGTCAGCATCGGCACTGTCGTTGACTTTGTAGAAGAAGCACGAATCGGCGACATCGCCTTCTTTGAAAACGAAGAAGGACGTATTATTCACGTGGGTATTGTCTGCGGACAAAATCAAATCATCCACGCCTCCGGCCACGTCCAAATCAACACATTAGATTCAACGGGAATTTTCAACAACGACATCAGACAATACACACATCGCCTTCGAATCATCAAACGTATTCTATAAGATATGAAGAAAAAAATTCTCATTTCTTTGGCCGTCATTGCCGCCTTAGTAATAATAGCAGCCAGTATATGCGGAAAATCCATTTTCGGTTCCAACACCCAAAACACCGAGCAGGCTACCATCACCATTCCCATCGGGGCAAGCTTCGAGCAAGTGTTGGACACTATGCGGACTCACAACATCCTGCGCAATGAAAGCACTTTCAAAGCAGTTGTCAAGGCAATGCGATTTAAGACAATGCGTCCCGGCCACTACAAAATCGAGCCGAAGACCAGCAACTTCAAGTTGGTAAGGCAATTACGTGCCGGACAGCACTATCCCGTCAAATTCGCCTTCAACAATGTCCGCACCATTGACCAATTTGTCAAGAAAGTGGATGGCAAATTCTTTTTCGAATCAGAGGATTTAGCCGCCCTGTTAAACGACTCAACCTATCTTCAAAAATACGGTTTCACCCCAACAACCGTTCCCGCAATGTTTATTCCCAACAGTTACGACATTTTTTACGACATTTCAGCAGAAAAATTTGTAGAAAAAATGTACGAGTATTACCAGACATTCTGGAATAAGAACCGTAAGGAGCAAGCTGAATCCATCGGACTCTCCCCCATTGAAGTTAGCACTTTGGCATCTATTGTAGAGGAAGAGAACTTCCGTTCTGCCGAAAAAGCCATCATTGCAGGATTGTACATCAATCGTTTGCACAAAGATATGCTGCTGCAGGCCGACCCCACCGTGAAATTCGCTTTAGGAGATTTTGCCAGAAAGCGCATCTTAAATGCGGACTTGCAGATTGACTCACCATACAACACATACAAATACAAGGGATTGCCGCCGGGTCCCATTCGCATTCCGGAAGGTTCAACCATTGATTCCGTCCTTCACTATGCGCATCATGACTACCTGTATATGTGTGCAAAAGAAGACTTGTCCGGCTACCACAACTTCACAGGCAGCGCTGCCGTACACGCCCAGAATGCAGCCCGTTACCGCGCTGCCCTCAACAAACAGCACATCAAACGCTAACCTCTCCTTAACCATTAATCATTCACCATTCACCCTTAACTATGTATTCCATCGGTATCGACATCGGCGCCACCAACACAGACATCGGTCTGGTTCGTATGGACGGCACAATCATCGGGCGGGAGAATCTCCCTTCCCAGAGTTTTGACAAAGCGGAAATCTACATTTCTGCAATCATTGATAAAATCCGGCAATTGTTAGCGAACAATGATGTTCAGGATTTGGACGGCATCGGCATCGGGGCGCCCAACGGCAACTACCGAACGGGATGCATAGAAGCCAACACAGCCAATCTTCGTATGAAGGAACGAATACCGCTTGGTACCGCTTTGGAAGAAGCATTCCATACCAATGTCAAATTAGACAATGATGCCAATGCGGCCGCTTTAGGAGAGATGGTCTATGGCGGGGCCAAGGGAATGCAGAACTTCATTATGTTGACATTGGGCACAGGTGTGGGCAGTGGCATTGTCATTGACGGCAAGCTGCTTCACGGGGCGAACGGAGCCGCCGGCGAGTTAGGGCACGCCATCGTAAATCCCAACGGAAGACTATGCGGTTGCGGAAGAAGAGGCTGCATAGAAATGTACGCCTCCGCAAGGGGCATTTGCCAAAACTACCGAGAAGAGGTATTAAAGGGCGATTTTCCCTGCTCTCTAACGAAGGAAGGATTAGATGCCATTACTTGCCAATATGTGGGCGAATCAGCCTCAAAAGGGGATAAAATAGCCCAACGGGCATACGACACGACAGCTTATTGGTTAGGGATAGCTTTAGCCAATGCTGCCGCCTTTTCAGAGCCGGAAGCCATCTTTTTGATGGGAGGGCCTACCCGTGCCGGCGAAGCACTGATGCGCCCGCTGCAAAAGTATTTCGAAGAGAATCTTCTATTTTTATACAAAGGAAAAATCAAGCTGCAATTCTCGCAATTGAAAAGCAATGAAACGGCAATCTTAGGAGCCGCCGCCCTATCTTCATCTATCTAACAAATTCAGACCTATTCCCTATTACCTATTCCCTATTACCTATTACCTGTTACCTAATCTCTTCCGTCGTCGCCACGAATAAACATTGACCGCGGATCGACTTTTTGGCTATCGAGAACATTCATTTTGCTAACATTCAACAGCATTCCCATCGCGCAACCAGAGACAAGCAGGGAGGTACCGCCCGTGCTAATAAACGGCAGTGTCTGACCGGTAGCCGGCAGCAATTCGCAGTTCACCCCAATGTGGACAAATGCCTGACAAGTCATCCAAAAGCCAATGCCGAAAGATAGTAGAGCGCCCGTAGCGGATTTCGAATTTCGGGATATCTGCCACGACCGATAAAAGATAGCGATATAGAAGAAAATAACCAGCACCCCCACCACCAATCCGGTTTCCTCAAAAAGGGAAGCGTACGCATAGTCGGTAGAATTTTCGGGTAACCGATATTTGATAACACCTTTCCCCGGACCTGCGGGATTCAGTCCCGAACGCGCAATGGCGGCACGAGAGAGAATCATCTGGTCCCCATATCCGTCAGTATTATCTTTTGTAAAATAATATTCCCAACGATTAACAAAAGTATTGATACGTCCCACATTGGCCAACTTTCCCGTGGAAACCAAAAGCACCAGCACCAAGACCACGGAGGCTGCAAAGCCCGTCAAAGCGAGAATGTGCCTCCATCTAAATCTAGCTATGAAGAAAATCACCATTCCTGTAACAAAGAGAATAATGGCTGTGGACATATTGAGCAAAGCTATTCCTCCACAAAAACCAATCAGCACTAGAGAACAGTACCTTATTTCATACTTTGTATAATCAAAAGTCCCGTTGTCCAAACGGCGTCCCAAATAGTTAGATAGAAAAATTATCACCAGGAATCCGATAAAATAAAAGGTCTGCAGGTCAAAGCCCAACACCGTCACACCACGCACTGCGGAAGAAAACAACGTCCATAAAAGTAGAACGATAGCAATGACAATGCCTAGCGGAGCCAATTTGGAGACTGACTTATGATAATTGATGGAATAGCACAATCCCAAGCCCGCGTAACAGAACACAAGGTGTACAAGATGGGACAACACCCGCTTGCCTTCCGTGCTATACACCAACACGATGGATGTCAGTGAAAGCATTATCAACAAAATGAGTATTACCTTGTCGCCTTTAAATCTGCTGACTTTTTCTTTAATTGTCGAATTCATATAAAAAATGCTTATAATTGAGCCACGGCTTCCTTAAATTTGTCGCCTCTTTCACGATAGGTCATTTGGGCTGTACCCTTGACACCCGGCGAAAAAAGAACAACATAATTGCGGTCACAGGCATAGTATGCCTGACTGACTGCATCTTGGATATTCATTTCCACATAGACGGGTATTTCAAGAGAGGCTAATTTGTCATAGACATCCATATTGTAGATGCCCTGCATCACGATGGCTTTCACCTTCTCGCGAACCTGCGCGATGATGTCATCGGTAATATCTTCCACCTTGTCGATATTCGTTATCCATACCGTCGGTTTCGTCATTCTCTGCAAAGCATACCATACGGAATTAACGTTGTTCGAGCTGGAATCATCAACAAACTCAATACTGTTGATGAATTTCACGGATTCCAATTTGTGGGCGCTGCCCTCGAAATCCGACAAAGATTCCGCAATGTTCTTCTTACGGATATTGACCAACCTATTGGCCAATACGGCCACCATAGGATTGGCGGTTTCTCTTTCTTGTTCAAAGAGGCTGAAATTGTTGGACTTGTTTGTTGCCATAAGGGGGGGATAGGTTAAGGTTTATTGGTTAAGGGTTAATGAGGGGGGCTACTTGAGAACCGCCAAGTCTCTATCTGATTTTCAGTGTCACGACGGTCAGTACAGCGAGTATCAAACCGATAATGATAAAATGCTGTACGATTTTGGATTCGTGGATTCCTTTTTTCTGATAATGGTGATGCAGTGGGGACATCAGGAAGATACGTCGGCCTTCGCCATATTTCTTCTTCGTATATTTGAAATAGGAGACCTGCATAATGACGGAAACAGATTGGGCGAGATAAACGCCGCACAAAATGGGTATCAGCAATTCCTTACGGATGATGATGCAGGAAACGGCGACGATACCGCCCAGCATCAGGCTGCCCGTATCGCCCATAAAGATTTGCGCGGGATAGCAGTTCCACCAATAGAAACCCAAGCAGGCGCCTATCACAGCCGACACAAAGATTACCAACTCCCCGATATTGGGGATGTACATTATATTCAAATAATTGGCGAACACCACATTTCCGGACACATACGCCAGTATGGCGATACCCACGGCAATCACGGATGTCGTACCCGTTGCCAAGCCGTCCAAACCGTCCGTCAGGTTGGCACCATTGGAAACTGCCGCAATGATGAAGATTATAATGGGAATAAAGAAGAGGAACGACCACTTCCCAGTTTTATCGCCCATCCAGCGTGTTAGCGCGCTATAGTCGGCCTCGTGATTTTTGAAAAACGGAATGGTTGTCTTCATAGAATGTTGCGGCTCGCCAAAAATCTTGGGAGTTTGCGCATTCTCTTGATTCTCAACCTGCAGGGCAGATTCTATCGGAGTCAGGACCTGTGCCGAAGCATTTTTTTCGCAAATCACGGCATCCGGATGGAAGTACATCACAACACCGACGACGATGCCAAGGACAATCTGGCCCACCAATTTCTTACGTGGGGACAAGCCTTCCTTGTTGTGTTTGAACACTTTGATGTAGTCATCGCTGAAGCCCAAAGCGCCGAGCCACACGGTTGTGAAAATCATCAGCAGGACATAGATGTTTTTTAATTGGCAAAGCAGCAAAGCGGGTATCAGGATTGCCGCAATGATAATCAAGCCGCCCATCGTTGGAGTGCCGGCCTTCTCAGACTGTCCGGCAAGGCCCAGTTCGCGCACTGATTCTCCAATTTGCTTTTTCCTCAATACTCCGATAAAATATTTACCGAAAAAGATGGATATCAACAAAGCAAGGACGAACGCCGTAGCCGAACGGAACGAGATATATTTAAACACGCCTGAGCCAGGCATCCCGATTTTATGCAACCAATCGAAAAGATAGTAAAGCATTTTCTTACAAGGTTAGGTTAATGATTAAGGGTTAATGGTAAATGGTTAATGAGTTTGGAGGAAATACTTGAAACCTAAGACTAAACTCCTTCAAAGCACTTTTTCACTTCCTCGGTATCGTCGAAGTGGTGTTTGACGTGATTGATTTCCTGGTAATTCTCGTGGCCTTTGCCAGCGACCAAAAGAACGCCACCAGGTTGAAGGAGCATTGCAGCGGTTTTGATGGCTTCGCGTCTGTTTTCAATAACAAGCACGTTTTTCTTTTTCCATGCGGGTACGCCCTCCTGCATTTCATTCAGGATGTCCGTCGGATTTTCCGTACGAGGGTTGTCCGAAGTCAGAATCACGCGAGAGCTGTATTTACAGGCAATTTCCGCCATCTCCGGGCGTTTGCTTCTGTCTCTGTCACCGCCACAGCCTACCACGGTAATCACTTCCGTGTCGTTCTTGGTTGTTTCGCGGATCGTGCTCAACACGTTCTGCAAAGCATCTGGAGTGTGGGCGTAATCCACGATGGCGGTGCTGCCATCTTTTCTGTAAATCAGCTGGAAACGGCCGGCCGCACTCTCCAGCAGGCTCATCTGCGGCAGCAGTTCCTCGGTTGGCACGCCCAACAGGACAGCCGTCCCATAAATAGCCAACAAATTGTAGGCATTGAATTTGCCGCACAATTTGAAGAACACCTCTTGATTGTTGATACGCATCTGGAGGCCGCGGAAGCAGTCGTCCAAAATAAGACCTTTAAAGTCAGCGGCAGTGAGCAAGCTATATGTGCTAACTTTGGCCTTGCTGTTTTGGACCATCACCATACCGTTTTTATCATCAATATTGGTAAGGGCGAAGGCCGTTTTGGGCAATTTGTCAAAAAAGGCCTTTTTGGCGGCGATATAGTTGGCAAACGTCTTGTGGAAATCCAAATGGTCATGCGTGATATTGCTGAAAATACCGCCGGCAAAATGGAGTCCGGCGATACGGTTTTGGCAAACGGAGTGTGAGCTCACTTCCATAAAGCAGTATTCGCAACCGGCATCTACCATTCTGGCGAGGAGTCGGTTTAATTCCACCGCATCAGGAGTCGTATGCGTTGAAGGGACCTCTTCCAAAACGATTTTATTGACGATTGTAGAAAGCAGACCTACCTTGTAACCCAATTGTGTGAAGAGGCGGTGCAAGAGCGTCACCGTAGTGGTTTTGCCATTAGTACCCGTAATGCCCACCAATTTGAGCTTTTTACTGGGATTATCATAAAATGCGGCAGCCAGGCAGCCTAATGCCACCGTACTGTCAGGCACTTTGACAAATGTAACGTCGGGGACAACCTCAGCGGGGAGTTCCTCACAAACGATGACTCGGCCGCCTTGCGCTATCACCTGCGAAATAAAGCGGTGTCCGTCCGTCTGTGTGCCACGTTGGGCGACATACAGCGCCGTCTCGTCAGCCTTGCCGGTATCGGCAATCTTGCGGGAATCGAACGCCACTTCCGTGATGTTCCAATCTTCGCGGCCGACAAGCTCGAAGCGTTTTAGGTTTTTTAATAGGTAGGTTAATGGTTTCATATTTTTTATAGGTCTTTTCTTGTTTTGTCCTGTCGGACGACAATCGCGTCAACTGACAGGTTCGAGGTAGAGTTTTACAATTTTGTTGGAGCGGTCCACGACTTGCCGTCTTACCACGCCGCGTCCATACACAGCAGATTTATAGCCCGCACGTGTCAGTACGGAGACGGCGTCCGAAGCAATCATATTCATCACATTGGGAGCGCCCTCCAATTTGTTGATGGGTACTGCCGTGGCTTTGATGGTACGTAATGTATCCACGCTTTGTGCCGACAGAAATTGGTGTGGGGTTTTATATTCAGTAGTATCAAATCCAAAAGAATGCAGCAGCGGATTGAGGAAACGTTTATTAATGGGGCGCGTACTCCTCAATGGTTGGAATGTGAATTCCTCAACGCTGTGCATAGCACTAAAGTTATTGCTATTCAAAATGCTACGTGCGATTTTGCCGAACACATCGACCGCCACCTCGCTATGTTGGGGCACGTCATAAATATAAACGATGACCGTATATTTAGGATTGTCTTTCGGGAAATAGCCGCAGAAGGAGACGGCATTTCTATCGTAATTGTAGGCGCCGGCAGCCGCATCCCAGATATCGCGCGTGCCGGTTTTTCCGGCAAACGGGCAGGCGGGGTCCTTGTAATGGCGGCCGGTTCCGTACTTGCCCCACACCACGCTATCGAGGTAGGCGCGTGCCTTTTTCAAAGTGCGATCGGACACCATCTTCTCCATCACGACCGTCGGCTCGTAAGTCTTCACCGTATCGTATTCATCTGTGATATATTTCACAAATAACGGAGCCATCATTTTTCCGTCGTTGGCAATGGCATTGTAATACATCAGCGTCCTCAGAATGGGTATGTTGAAACCTGCACCGAAGCAAGTCGCATAGTAGTTGTCAAAACGGCCGTCGTTTCTGATACCTGCCGGCATCAAGTCGCCCATTTGCGTATGGATGGTGTCAAAGAAACCAAATTTGGCCAATTGGGCCTTATAGGATGCGAAGTTCTTGATTCCGTATGCTTTGAAAATCATAGAGGCGATACCTATATTGGAGGAGCGCTGGAATATCTCGTTGGGTGTTCCCAATGCTTCGCCGTGGACCTTACTGTCTGCCTTGTAATAAGAGCGATAGTTCCCTGATTTCAAGGGATATTTAAAAGTGTGTGCGAACATCGGATAAATGCGGGAAGTATCATCGGACATTTTTTCAAAGAAAGCGAGCAGAGACGCCAACTTGAAGGTGGAGCCAGGTTCCACTTTGGCGTTCAGTGCATACTCCATACTTTCCGCATAAACATTGCTCTCTTTGGATTGGCGGCAGAGGTTCGTCACTGCCTTGATTTCGCCCGTTTTGGTTTCCATCACAATGGCACAACCCCACTCCGCTTCCAATTCCTGCAACTTGCGGGCCATCTCGTTGTGGACAGCATTCTGTATTTCCAAATTGAGTGTCGTATGGACATTCAGACCATCTATCGGGTCGATGCGCTCTTTAAGAGGCACAACGGCTCGGTTCAGTTCAAGATATTTCTTACTGCCTTCTTCGCCGGCTAAAAACTCGTTCAAATTGAATTCCATTCCATAACGACGGTCGGCCAAATTGATACCCAACGTTCGGCGAGCCATTTCGCCATACGGATTGATACGTACGGGGAAAGTCACAAAATTAAGATATCTAGTAAACTTCTTTGTTCGTAAAACGGCTCCTGTCTTTTTGTCTATGATTTTTTTAGTGAGATACGGCAGGTGTTTGATGCGCGCGGTATCAATACTGGACACCCAAGTTTTCTCATCCCAAACGTTCACGAAGAAGACTGTTTCGTAACGTCTTGCCTTATAGTTCTTCACAAAGCATTTATAGTAAAATGCCTCGTCTCTGTTGGGATAACGACTAGCAAATTGTTTATGGAAATCCGCAGCCAAACGCTTTAGCAAGATATCCACCTCGTCAGCGGAATATTTGGACGAGTCACCATATTCTTTGGCAAACTGTTTTCCATCAAAAGCAACCTCAAAGACATTGTAATTGCCGACCAACAGACGGCCCTTGTCGTCATAAATCTCGCCACGGACAGGACGCAACGTGTTAGCGCGAACGAAGCACAGCGCGGTGGAATCCTGACTGCCGTCCCAGTTGGGGTCAGTGGTGTCCACGACACCATCTCCTGTTCCCGAGCTGATGCCTCTTTCAAAAATCGACAGTTTGACGACTTGGGCAAAGCATGCCAAGCCAAGCGCAATCATCGCCAAGAACACCACAGTCATTCTGACGCGATAGACTCCCTCTTTCTGATTTTGCCTGTTTCTCTGCATACTTCAATATTATCAATTAGAGATGTCATATAGACATCCACCTGTTCTCAATTATTCTTGTTCTTCCTCTTCTGGCTCGTCTCCTTCTTTTTCCTTCTTCACAGACTCTTCCTCATCATTCGTTTTTTTCTTGTTCTTCCAAAAGAAGAGGATGTGTCGTTTTTCCTCCACGGGTTTTTTCACCGTCACGGTATAGTTATGTTCTTCATTGAGCACGTAACCGCGGTCCATCATTTTCTGAATCAGGATTTGATTTTCCTCGTATGGGATGAACTGGTTGTTGGCTTTGAGCTTGCTCAATTCCGCTTTATATTCATTTTCCAAACGCGATATCTCTTCATTTTTATCATTTATCCGTTGCTCGCTCACGACAAGAACCGCCATCAGCACCAATACGAAGGCGATATAGGGATACCACGGGCGCATCTGTTCGCTCAACAGGAAATCGGCGCCGAAGAGGCGGCCGAAGAAGGACTTTTTATCCTTTTTCTCGTTATTTTCCTTACGTCTAGTTGTTGAGTCCATTTGCCTTCACGATTATTTTTTCTGCGACACGGAGTTTGGCACTGCGCGCGCGGGGGTTCATCATTATTTCATCTTCATCGGGTGCGACGGCCTTGCGGGTGACGAGTTTGAAAGGGGTCAGAGGATTTCCGAAGAAGTCCTTTTCCACCTCGCCGCTCAAATTGCCGGAGCGCATAAAGTTCTTCACCAGCCTGTCTTCCAAAGAATGGTAGGCGATAATCACCAAACGTCCGCCCGGTTTGAGGGCATCGACAGTTTGTGTCAAGAAAGACTCCAGCACTTCCATTTCGTGGTTTACCTCGATGCGTAAAGCCTGGAAAATCTTGGACAGATACTTGTTTTCGCGGCCTCTCGGCAGAGATGGTTTCAGTGCTTCCACCAATTGGAGTGTGGTTTCAATATTGTGTTCGGCACGTGCTCGCGCAATCTGCCTTGCCAATTGGCGGCCTTCGTGCAATTCCCCATAAGTGTAGAATATCCGGCTGAGCTGTTGCTCGTCGTAACCGTTCACCACTTCTTTGGCGGAGATGCCCGATTGCGCGTTCATACGCATATCCAGCAATCCGTCTTTGCTATAGGAAAAACCTCTTTCGGCGGTATCAATCTGATGGGAGGAGATTCCCAAATCTGCCAAAATGCCATCCGCGGGATAAGCCTTATAATATTGTAGGAAGCGTGTCAGGTTTTTGAAGTTCGATGGAACAAATTGGAAACGCTCATCTTCAATGAGGTTGGCGTGGCTGTCTTCGTCCTGGTCAAAGGCAATCAGCCGGCCGTCTGTCAATTTTTCCAATATGGCGCGAGAATGGCCGCCCCCGCCGAACGTGACATCCACGTATGTTCCAGAAGGGTTGGTCACTAGATTATCTACAGAAGGATGGAGAAGGACCGGGTTATGATAACTCATCCGTCACCTCCTTCTCTGCCTTGAAATTGCCCAAATGGATTTGTTCGTTCAATGATTCGAGAGCTTCCGGCGTCATATCGAACTTCTCGTGGTACCTGCCGCAGTTCCAAAGCTCTATTTTGCCGTTGTCCAACAAAAGCACGATTTCCTTATCAATGGAATAGTGTTCCATCAGCGGCTTGGGAATCACGATTCTGTCTTGATTGTCGCATTCCAAAAAAGCCGTATTGCGTAAAAAAGCATTTCTATACTGCTTGACCAGCAAAATGTTACGGTCCAAGGAGTTCAGATATTCCATCTGTTCCTGGTAAGCCTTTTCGGACCAGAGCATAATGTGCTCACCAAATCCGTGGGTCACATAGAAAGCCTTGCGTTCGTCTTCAGGCAACGCACGCAGAAGAGCAGTCGGCAGTTTCAACCGCCCACTTTTCTCTATGGACACTTCCCAATAACCGTATGCAAGATTTGGCATATTTTGACTCATTGAAAAAACGTGCCAAAAATAGATTTTTTTCAAACAGTTTCCATAAAATCATTAAAAATATTTATCAACACCTAAAAATCAACACAACATACTGATTATCAATATGGAAATTTTTGGATAATATATTTTCAGAATTCAAGTTCTCAACATCAAAACATTGAAAAACCGTTATTTAGAATGATTTTTCGGAAAACGAAATATATCTATCTGATTTTTATAACATTAACTTGAAAATTATAAAACAGCCCTGTTCATAACGCACATTATCGGGAGAGAATTCGGAATTTTATGGAAAAAAATGGAAAAAAGAGGAAAGATAATTAAAAGGATGAAAGGGAAATGATTTCAAATTTCTCTTGTTTGCACATTACCGCATTATCGAATTATCACATTATTTTGTACCTTTGCCGCCTCATTTTTAAAAGGCGTTATTATGAGAAAGAATATAACCGGCATTATTGTTTGCATATTTTGCTTGGGACAGACGATGTTTGCCCAACCCAATATGGAGAACATACAATTGGACAACCGCATTTATGAAAAGGGCATCGAAAGTGTCACGTTATCATCGGGTTATCTATTGGACAAACCTATTATGACGCTTAGCAGCGGCGAACTCACGCTTACTTTTGACGACTTGGAAGAGGAGTCTCGCTATCTAAAATACACACTGATACACTGCACGCACGACTGGAAGCCATCAGATATGAACCAGATTGAATATTTGGATGGATTTATGGAGGATGAAATCAGCCACTACGACTACTCCTTCAACACCACGGTGCATTATATGCAGTATTCGCTGACGATTCCCAACGACAATATGCGTCCCACGAAATCGGGGAATTACATTTTGTTCGTCTATGACGACACGCCCGACCACCCGATTCTTACCAGACGTTTTATGATTCGAGAGGACGAGCAGGCCGGTGTGAGCGGGGCTGTCAACACCTCATCGGATGTTTCCAAACGACTGACACACCAGGAGGTTGACTTTTCCGTAGCCACCGGAGCATACATAGTTCGCAATCCGGCGCTAAATCTGCACGCCACCATCCAGCAGAACGATCGTTGGGACAACGCCATTATGGGGCTAACCTACCGTTCAGGCTATCCCGGAGAGTACAGTTTTGACTACGATGATGGGCGCAACCTTTTTGACGGAGGTGCCGAGTTCCGCACATTCGACATCCGCACGCTGCGCACCAACGGTGACCGTATCGTCGGCATCAATTTCGACCACCGTCAGAACCAGGCCTACGTGCTACAGGACGACGCACGTCCCTTCGGCGCTTACGAAAGTCGCAACACGATGAATGGTGCCTGCATCTACCGTAATATCGATATGAGCAACCCATTTTCAGAAGACTACGTCAACACGCACTTCACCCTCAAGAGCACGTTCCCCTTCACGGACGGAGATGTCTATGTGTTCGGCCAGCTCACCGACTGGCGCATCATTCCTGAAGCCAAGCTCCAATACAACGAACAGTACAAATTCTGGGAAACCGCCATCTTCATCAAGCAGGGAGTTTTCAATTACCAATATGTCTATGTACCTTACAGCGGCGGCAAAATCGACGCCACCTACATCGAAGGCAACCATTTCGAGACGCACAACGACTACACCGTCTATGTCTATTTGCGCGAAGAGGGAAGTTCGTATGACCGGCTCGTCGGTGTCGGATTCTTAAAGCCATAAGGAACGGCTCTTTTACACTTTTTCCTATTTTTGCACCCTCGAAAAAATTAACAACACTTATATATGAAAAAGCTTTTACTTTCCACATTGCTGCTGGCTTTCGCACTCATCACTTTCGGCCAGGCAAAGAAGATCACTATTGAAGACATTTGGAACGACTACAAGTTCTACCCGCGCGGTGTGGCCGGATACACGGCTATGCCCAAGAGCGACTACTACACCGTTGTAAAGCGCGGCGGCATCGAGCGTTACAGTTTCGCCACGGGCGAAAAAATCGATATGCTCGTCACTAACGACGACCTCGACCGCCTCAGCAACGGCGCTGTCAACATCCGCAAAGTGAGCAGCTACGAATTCACCGCCGACGAGAAAAAAATCATCCTCGCCATTGACGAAGAAAGCATTTGGCGTCGCTCCACGTTGGCCCACTATTACATCTACGACATTGCCAACCGCAAACTCACTCTGGTGGCAGATACCAACACCAAGTTGCACTTCGCCGTGCTTTCCGAAGACGGTCAGAAAGTGCTCTTCGCCCGCGACTGCGATCTCTTCTACCAAGACCTTGCCAGCGGCAAAATCACCCAAATCACCCACGATGGCAAACCCAACAACATTCTCAACGGTTATGCCGATTGGGTGTATGAAGAGGAGCTCGATATGTCACGCGCCGCATCCTGGTCACCGGACGGCCAAAAAGTCGCCTTCCTGCGTTTCGACGAAAGCCGCGTGAAAGAGTACAACTTCGCCCTTTACGACGAACTCTACCCCACCGATTTCAAATACAAATACCCGAAGGCCGGTGAAGATAACTCCTTAGTTGACGTATATGTCTATGACCTCGCCACCGCACAACTCACCCAAATCGACCTCGGCGACAACTCCAACTGCTATTTCCCGCGCGTCTATTGGCTGCCCAACAACGATGCCGTCGTGCTCAAACTCAACCGCCACCAAAACCAACTCGACTTCATCCGCTACAATACTACGACCCAACAGCAGGACATCATCTACACCGACAAAAACGACAAATGGCTGGATGTCACCGACAACTACTATTTCCTAAAAGACGGCAAGACGATGATTGTCACCTCCGAGCGTGACGGTTTCAACCACATCTACAAAGTGACTCTCGGTGGCGGTATCACGCAGCTGACTTCCGGCAAGTGGGAAGTCAACGCCATCCAATACGTAAACGAAGCCAAAAAGCAGATTTACTACACTTCCAACGAGAGCGGTGTACTGAACCGCGACCTCTACGTCATCAACTTTGACGGCAAGAAAAAGACGATGCTCAGCAGCGGCGATGGTTGGAACGAACCTTCCTTCAGCCCGAACGGCAACTTCTACCGAAACCAGTATTCCAACCTCAACACGTTGCCCAAATATACGATTCGCGATGCCAAAGGCAAAGAGTTGCGCGTGCTGAACGACAACCAGAATGTTCAAAAAACGATGGACGAATACGGCTTTGCGCAACGCGAAATCATCAGCTTCACCACAGAAGACGGCACGCAGCTGAACGGTTGGATGATGAAGCCCTCCAACTTCGATGCAGGCAAAAAGTATCCGGTATTGATGTATTGCTACGGCGGTCCCGGCAGCCAGGAAGTGATGAACGCCTACGTCCGAGCACAGGATTTGGCATTCTACCAAATGTTGGCACAACACGGCTACATCGTAGTTTGCGTAGATGGCAGAGGCACGGCAGCCCGTGGCGACGAGTTCAAGAAGGTCATCTACCAACAGATGGGCAAATACGAGGCCATCGACCAGATTGCCACCGCCAACTGGCTCAAAAAGCAATCCTACGTGGATGCCGACCGCATAGGCATCTGGGGATGGAGCTTCGGCGGCTATCTTTCCGCACTCTCCCTGTTCCGTGGCGACGGTGCCTTCAAGATGGCTATCTCTGTGGCTCCCGTCACCAACTGGCGCTACTACGACAACATCTATACCGAGCGTTTTATGAGAACGCCGCAAGAAAACCCTGACGGCTACGACCTCAACTCTCCGACCACCTACGCCAAACAACTTAAAGGCAAATATATGCTCATCCACGGCACCGCTGACGACAACGTACACTTCCAGAACGCAATGGAGCTGGTGAAAGCCCTGAACGAAGCCGGTGTGGAATACGACCAGTTCTTCTTCCCCAACAAGAACCACTTCATTATGGGCGACAACACCAGAACCTACCTATACAACAAGTTGGCGAAGTATATAATGGAGAACTTATAACAAAGAAAAAATATGGATTCCCCACGTGATATGATCAAGCAGAAAATCAAGGAATTAGCCCAGACAGTAATTCCGAAGGGAGGACACGTCTGGCTTTACGGGTCCCAAGCACGTGGGGATTACCACAAAGATAGCGATTGGGACTTGCTTATTCTGCTGGATAAGGAAAAGATCACCTCCGATGACCACGACAATTGCGGTTATCCGTTTCGCGAACTCGGTTGGAATTTAGATGCCACCATCAGCCCTATTTTATATACGCTTTCCGACTGGGAAAAATATTCGTTCACACCATTTTATAAAAATGTCGAACAAGACAAAATTGTACTATTATGAGCCTCACAGATACTGAAAGACAAACCATCGTACAATACCAATACGAAAAGGCCGTGCGCTTTATGGAAGAAGCTCGAACCATCATTGATGTGCGATTATGGGAAGCTGCCGCGAATCGTTTGTATTATGCGCTGTACCACGCTGTCACCGCCTTACTTGTAAGCAACAAGTTGTCAGCATCCACCCATCAAGGGACCGTAACCCTTTTGGGCAAGCATTTCGTACAAACCGGACTGTTCACCACAGAGGAAGGACGTTTTTACTCGCAACTCCAGACTTTGAGAGAGAATGGAGACTACAACTGCTTCATCCAAGTAACAGAAGAAGACATCCTGCCGCGAATTGAACCGGCGCAAAATCTTTTGAATAAAATCGGCCAATATCTTCAAGAGAAGGGCTTTATCCCAATAGGGACGACAGAAACGGAAGGCTGAAATCCGGCAAATTTCTAAACGATACAAACAAACAAGGATGCTCACGAATATATCGTGGGCTTTTCTTGTTTGTTGTACGGAAATTCCCCAATTGTAAATTGTTAATTGTAAATTGTTCATTGTTTTAGTCCCTGAGGCAACGGACCGAAAAGCCGTTGTACTTAGTGCCGCTGTTGCGGTACACGTAGGTACTGTAATAGCGCAGGCACCGGGAGTACGCGCCGCCGCTATCGACCTGGGTAGAACTCCAGAAGTCGGCGCCGACACCGAAATCGTAGTATCTGCCGCCGTAGCCGCCAGCGGGAACGGCCGAAAAGCCCGTGGCGTTGTTGAGGGACGGGGAATAGCCGGGATAACAATCCCTATCAGAGGATATTCCCGGATAACTGCTCCAACCCGTAACGGAGGCCAAGGCCTTGGCAATGCAATAGGTGTAATAAACATCATCCGTTACAGAACAACCTTCGCAAACGTATTCCGGCTGTGACTTAACATACGTCGTCAGCTGCGTCCACTCCGCATCGCTCGGCACGTGCCAGCCCGTGGGACAGATGCCCCGGCGCTTGCCACTGAAGGTGACATTAACCGCATAGTCGGAGGAAGTATTCGTAGATGTTTCTTCGTATGAGGTGTTGAAAGTGTCCACCGCCGCATTCCAGTTGTACAGCAAACCGTAGGTGGAAGTATTGGAGGAACTGCCGTCCACGTAGTAAGCCTTCTTGCCCGTGTAGGAAAAACTGCTCGGAGTGGCCTCCAGAATGGTTGTTCTCGTGCTCGGGGAGGTGGTGCAGCGCATATTCTCCTTCGTCCAGCACTGGCTACCAATCTGCACCGTGTTGTACACGTTGCCCTGGTGGTCGGTAACCGTGGACGCACCTAGGCAGGGTTGGCCATCAACCGGGGTGACGGGCGTGGTGTTCTGCGTCGTAAAGCTCACATCTTCGCCGTACGCCGTGCCCTCGCTGTTGGTGGCGTAGGCGCGCACGTGGTAGGTGGTGCCGGCGGTCAGGCCCGTGATGGTGGAGGTGAAGCTGCCCGTGCCAGTGCCGTCCGTGGTGTGGCTGCCGCCTATGGTCGGGTTCGCATCCGTGCTCCAGCACACGCCGCGCGCGGTGACACCCGCGCCGCCGTCGGCCGTCACGTTGCCGCCGCAGGTGGCGGTCGTCTCCGTAATGCCGGTCACGGATGACGTGGAGACTGTGGGCAATTCGACAACCAGACAGCATTTGGCTTTCAAAGTCAAACCAGCAAGTGTACAAGAAGAGTCTGACTGCATACGTAAAGATATCGGTTGTCCAGCAATTTGAGATATGAAAATCGGATTTGCTTCACTACCTAAAGCGTCATCTTGACCCGTTATAGTGCTAAAGGGCAGAATGTTTGGATTGGAGGATATGTCTCCATTGTAAATAAATAGCGTGTCCCCCACTTGCATTTTACAAGCGCCCCACAATTTCAATTTTGAACGCACATCGCCGGGATACAAAACCAAATAACCATTTTCATTATTGGAATAGTCTCCTGTAGCATTTGATTGCATTGAATTTAATCCGGAGTCATAGATATAGTGGATTGCATTGTCGCAAGGCAAAGTATCGGAAGTTCCATAACGGCCCCAGACAAAAAAGCTCGTAGTATTAGGTTCTTTCAGCTTGTCAAATCTCAAATATAGAGAGTCTTCATTGCAGGCACAAAAATCGTCATCCGAGCCAATCCCCTGATCTCCTCTGGTCACCATCACACCTACGGTACCCGTATAATTGGCTTTCCAAGCTAAGCCGGCCGCCTTGCAGCCATCCACTTCTGTATTAACCGCCGATTGTGATGCTGTGGCGTATGTTTGAAAATCATCATAAAATAGTGTGATTCTTGTTCTCAGCACATCACCAATGGTGGAAACTCGCCCGTGGCTCACATCCGTATTCCATTCATATATGCCGCCAGCAACGACATTGAATTTATAGATCCAGCCACATTTTATCGCGAGTTCGGTACCTTTGTATTGTGATGCGCCGATTATATGACCATCACTATCGTACTCAAAGTGTAGGCCATTATAGAGAATTGAATCAAATTGATACACTGTATCAACAATCATTGAGGTGGCCGGTGCCGGACAAGGCAATGGGCCACAGTCGCTATACGAACTTTTCTTGCTCGTGAAGCTCACCTCCTCGCCGTAGGCCGTGCCCTCGCTGTTGGTGGCGTAGGCGCGCACGTGGTAGGTGGTGTTGGCGGTCAGGCCCGTGATGGAGGAGGTGAAGCTGCCCGTGCCTGTGCCGTCCGTGGAATGGCTGCCGCTTATGGTCGGGTTCGCGTTTGTGCTCCAGCACACGCCGCGCGCGGTGACATCCGCACCGCCGTCGGCCGTCACGTTGCCACCGCAGGTGGCGGTCGTCTCCGTAATGCCGGTCACGGATGACGTGGAGACTGTGGGAAGGGACGCTGTAGAGCCGCCGGCCTCGTCCCTGAGGCAACGGACCGAAAAGCCGTGGTCCTTACCGCTGTTGGCGCGTTTCACGCCGGTGTTGACGTAGTTCAGGTACCAGTAGCACGCGCCGTCGCTATCGTACTGGGAAGAACTCCAGAAGGAGGCGTTGTCGCCGAAAGTGGAGTAGCTGCCGAAGTAGAAGCCAGCGGGAACGGCCGAAAAGCCCGTGGCGTTAGATTTATCGCCCGTATTGCCCGCATTACAACCTGAAGAGGTATTGCTTCTCCAGCCCGTGGTGGAGGCCAAGGCCTTGGCTATGCAATGGGTGTACGACCCGTCATCTGTTCCAGAACAACCTTCGCAAACGTATTCCTGCTGTGACTTAACATACGTCGTCAGCTGCGTCCACTCCGCATCAGAGGGAACGTGCCAGCCCGTGGGGCAGATGCCCTGCACCCCGCTCGGGTTGTTGCTGCTGGAGGAGGAGTTGCGCATCACCGCCTTCCAGTTGTACAGATATCCGTATGTGCTTACGTTGCTGCTGTTGCCGTCGGGGTTATAGCGATAGGCCGTAGTTTCGCTCGTGCTGCTGCCCAACGAAATACTGGTGCCATCGCTGTAGTGCGTGGTCTTCAAGTTCTGCTTCATCCAGCACTGGTTGCCTATCTGCACCGTATTGTAGGTGTTGTTGTCATAATCCTTCACCGTTGCCGCTCCCGGGCAGGGTTGGCCGTCAACCGGGGTGACGGGCGTGGTGTTCTGCGTCGTGAAGCTCAGCTCATCGCCGTACGCCGTGCCCTCGCTGTTGGTGGCGTAGGCGCGCACGTGGTAGGTGGTGTTGGCGGTCAGGCCCGTGATGGAGGAGGTGAAGCTGCCCGTGCCTGTGCCGTCCGTGGAATGGCTGCCGCTTATGGTCGGGTTCGCGTTCGTGCTCCAGCACACGCCGCGCGCGGTGACATCCGCACCGCCGTCGGCCGTCACGTTGCCGCCGCAGGTGGCGGTCGTCTCCGTAATGCCGGTCACGGATGACGTGGAGACTGTGGGAAGTTTAGGAATGCTATCACCACGCAAAATTCTCAAAGAATCACGAAGATTGGACACCTCGTCTTGCAAGTCCGCAATAACCGCCTCCATATTGTCCATTCTGCGCTGGATGCTGTCAAAAACCGCCAAGAGGTCGCAGGCATTCACCGCCACGTTATTGCAATTGGCAATCGTGGTGGTGCCTATGGTGAAACCGGAGGCAACAGTGGTAGTGCCCCGGGTGAAGTCATTCGTGCCAGTAAAGGTCTTATCACCGGAAATGGTCTGGTTGTTATTTATTGTCACCAAGTTGTTGGCGGCAATACTGTCGTGAATCTGACCAGCCACACTGTCGCGAATGGCAGCCTTCTTGGTATGCAGTATCAGATTGTTAATATTCGTCGTATTCGCTGCAATATTGGTAGTGTTGTTACTAATATTGGTCGTATTGGTTGCAATATTCGCCGTATTGTTGTTGATTTTTGTCGTGTTGTTGCTAATATTCGTCGTATTTGCCGCAATATTGGTAGTGTTGTTGCTGATATTAGTCGTGTTTGTTGCAATGTTCGTTGTATTGGCCGCGATATTCGTCGTGTTATTGCTAATATTCGTCGTATTGTTGCTGATATTGGTTGTATTGTTGCTGATAAGGGTCGTATTGTTGCTGATGGAACCTTGCATATTTACGATCACAGCGCTGTCGGAGGTCAGGTAGTGACGGCTGGTAAGGATGTTGTTCACCGTGTCCGTTATAACCGGTTTGTTACGGATAAAGGCATCATTGGCAGCATTGGTCTCATTCCAATCGGCCTGTACGTTTTGTTCGGCGCCGGCGGCGGCGAGGCTGTCCAAGGTCGCCTTGTTGGCCGTGGTGAAAGGAGCCGTGGTCGCACTCAGCACGGACATATTGGTGTGGGTGTGGTTTTGAGTAATCGTTGCGCCAATGGCGGCGATACTGTCGTGAATCTGGCCTGCCACACTGTCGCGAATGGCGACCTTTTGGGTATGCAGTATCAGATTGTTAATATTGGTCGTATTGGTCGCAATATGGGCGGTGTTGCTGCTGATATTGGTCGTATTTGTCTCAATATTCGCCGTATTGTTGCTAATATTGGTAGTATTGTTGCTGATATTCGTTGTGTTTGTCTCGATATTGGTAGTGTTCGCTGCAATATTCGTTGTATTAGTCGCGATATTGGCAATATTTGTCTCAATATTCGCCGTATTGTTGCTAATATTTGTCGTATTCGCCGCAATATTGGTCGTATTGTTGCTGATATTGTTCCGCATATTTACAATCACGGCGCTATCGGAGGTCAGGTAGTGTCGGCCATCCATCATCGTAATAGTCACATATTGTCCGTTAACAAGGACAGTATTCAGAGATTCTCCAATGTCAGGTTTGTTTTGGATAAAAGAGGGATCGTACTGGTCGGTCTGGGCCCAATCGCTTTGCACCTGCGTTGACGGACCCGCCGTCCCAGAATTTATCGTACTGATAGCGAGCGGCACGGCGTTCACGTCCGTGGTGTCTTTTACCACGGAGTGGTCCGGCAGGGTAATGGCCACCGCGATTTTGGAATGGATCCAATTCACATTGTCCCAGCCGCTCTCACCGCCGAAAAAGAGGGTAAACAAGCCGTTTTGGTTGGTTGGGACATTGTCAAACGACTGCGTATATTGCAGGGAGTTGTCCGTACGCAAAACGCTGATTGTGACATCAACTGTGCCATTAGTTAAAAGCATATTTGCATTGTCACGCACCACGGCCTGATATGTCAGTTTGGGGTTTTGCGCCCACGCCGTCACCACCAAAAGCAGCACGGCAAAAAAAGTCACTAATCTTTTCATAAACGTTGTTTTAATGTGCAAATGTGTTAATGTGTAAATGTGCAAATTGTCCAAGTCAATTGTAAATTGTAAATTGTCAATTGTTTTTCACGCATCTCACGGAGAAACCGTAGTTTTTGGTTTGGCTGTCGAGGAGAAATTCTTCACAGCCGTTGGTGATTGCGCCGTTCACTGCTGTGGCCGTTGTGGGAGCAGTTCCCGTCCAGTAGCGAGTTTCGCCGAGCAGGTTCTCGAAGCGGTTCGTGTTGGGATTGTAGAGGCCGGCGGGATAGACGGTAAAGCCCGTGCTGTTGTTGCCGGGCTGCAGCCATAGGACGGTACTCTTCAGTGCGGGCGCGCCGAGGTCGGCCAGTGCTGCCATATTTTCCTCTGTGGGAATATGCCAGCCATCAGGACAGATGCCCTGTACAAAGCCGTTCAAGTCGGTCTCCGGCACATTGGTAGAGTTCTCGGGGAGTCTCACGGCAGAGTACCACGTATAGAGGCGGCCGTACTGCTCGAGATTGGCGGCCTCATCCGGGTAATCAAGGGAACTGTATATCATATTGCCGACCACCGTATCGCCATTGGCATAATGCTGGGTTTGCAGGTTTTGCCGCATCCAGCAGTCTGGCCCAATGGAGAGTGTGTTGTAGTGATTTCCGTCTGCATCAGCAATCTGCTCACCGCAGGTCAGAACGTAGTAATAGACAATGCTGTCACAGCCGTGGATGGTAGTCAGGAATTGGGGTCCATTGGAGCCTTGGGAAAGTTCCCGTATTATCATTTCAGTTTGAGATAGGGAAATGGTGTCATTCATTTCGTAGATGGGCCACACGTCGAGCAGGAGGGTGGTCACGCTGTCGTAATTGAACGAGGCGTTCCAGCTGTAGTGGCGGCCATTCACGCCCGTGGAGTCATAATGTCCGGCGGGCAGCACGTGCAGGACTACGCCATTGAAAGTCATTGTATTGTCGAATCCTTGAAAGAAGCCTGTGCTTTCGGTAATTTTCGGAAGCATAACGGCGGGTTCGTTCTGGCAGCCGTCAAGTACCATATTATTATATAGTATCTGCGCCTGCTGCACACCCTCTGTTACTTCGGAGCCGGATGCACTTTTTTTCTGTTGTGCGAAAGTCTGACCAAAAGAATAGGAGACATTGCCCGCCTGCCCACCCGTGGGAACTACAGCGCGCGCAAAGTCCGTCTGCGCCCGCAACGACAGCAGGAAGACAAACATCAGAAGTAAAATAAAGATTTTTTTCATTGTACTGTGTGTTTTTGGATTTTCAAGTTTTTGCTTTTCCAAAAATTCACACAATAAAAAATCGTGAACTCTATTTATTATGCCTTAGGTCTTCCACCACCCGTACAACAAACAAAGAAAGCCCACGATTGCTCGTGAGCGTTTTCTTACCTTCTTTTTGTTGTACGATTAAATTTGTGGAAGTTTCAGGCACAAAAGAAAAGCAAAAACGCTTTTATAACTGAATATTTTTAGTTGTTTTTTCTACGTATAGGCATAAATTTTTTGAAAGTTGCAAAGATAGGTTTTTTATGAAAACGAAAAAGTGTAAAACCTTATTTCCGCAGATTATTCTTGATTTTTGGTTGTAGAAAAATTACAAACCTTTGTTAATAAATAACTTAGCAACAACTTGCACTTCTCGATGATTTCACCTGTTTTTGTGCGGTGGAACCTGAAAACATCACTTCTAATCTGTTCCCTGTTCGCTAAAAAGTGTATTTTTGCGCTTCTTTAAAATCAGCACGACTATGGGACAGAAACTACCGATTGGCATACAGAATTTTGAGAAGCTTAGAACAGAAGGCTACCTTTATATAGATAAAACCGCTCGTATCTACGAGATGGTTTCAAGTGGCTGCTACTACTTCCTGTCGCGTCCGCGCCGATTCGGGAAGAGCCTATTGTTAAACACCATAGAATCATACTTCCAGGGCAAACGCGAGCTTTTCGACGGACTCGCTATCGCTCAACTCGAAAAAGACTGGACCGAATACCCCATCCTGCATTTGGATTTGAACACGCGCAACTATTCCACGAAGGAGAGTTTGGATGCCGAGCTGAACAAGCACTTGGAATTTTGGGAGGCAAAATACGGCGACACCTATCAGAGCCGCAGCCTTGAAGAACGTTTCACCCAGATAATACGTTTGGCTTACGAGAAGACCGGCCGCCAGGTGGTGATTCTGGTGGATGAATACGACAAGCCGCTGCTGCAGGCCATCGGCAATGTGGAACTGCAGGATGCCTACCGCGCCACGCTCAAGGGCTTCTACGGAGCGCTCAAGTCAATGGACGGCTGCATCCGGTTCGCCTTCCTCACGGGTGTCACCAAGTTCGGCAAGGTCAGCGTCTTCAGCGACCTCAACAACCTGCGGGACATCTCTATGCTCTCACAGTTTTATGACATTTGCGGCATCACCGAGCAGGAGCTTCGCACGAACTTCCAAGGTGAAGTCTCCGAACTTGCGGAAGCCCAGAATATGACCATCGACGAAACCTACGCCGCCCTTCGCGAGAACTATGACGGCTACCACTTCTGCAAAGAAAAACTGCCTGGCGTTTATAATCCGTTCAGCCTGCTCAATGCCTTTGCGAGCCGAGCAATCGACTACTACTGGTTCGAGACTGGCACCCCGACGTATCTGATGGAGCTCCTCAAGCAGCACCATTACAATCTCGCACACATTGAGGAAGAGGAGGTCGTCAGCGACGTGCTCAACAGCGTCGATATCGCCTCCACCAACCCGTTGCCCGTCATCTATCAAAGTGGTTACCTGACCATCAAGGGCTATGACAGCGACTTCGGGCTCTACCGCCTCGGTTTCCCCAACAAGGAGGTCAAACAGGGATTTGTTCGCTTTCTCATTCCGAGCTACACCAACGTGGATGCCGTAGGCTCGGTTTTCGAGATCAGCCGCTTCGTGCGCTCCCTGCGCGAGGGCGACATCGAGGGCTTTATGGAACGCCTGCAATCCTTTCTCAGCGCCTGCCCCTACGAGCTCGAACCCGAGCAGGAACGCCACTTCCAGAGCGTGATGTTCATCCTCACCGCCCTGTGCGGCTACCACGTGCAAATCGAGGAGCACACCAACAAGGGACGTATGGATATGACCGTGCAGACCAAGGACTACGTCTATATCTTCGAGTTCAAGTTCAACAAGTCGGCGGAAGAAGCCCTCGCCCAAATCGACGAAAAAGGCTACGCCGACCGCTTCCAGAGCGACACGCGCACCCTGATGAAAATCGGCGTGAACTACAGCACCGCCGCACGGAATATCGACGAGTGGAAAACAATTTACAGTTAACAATTATCTATTTGTATCCAATATTTGTGTTATTTTGTTGCACTAACTAAATTAGAGCTGACATAGGCTAACGTTCACATTTTAGCAGACAACAATATTATCAATTTCACATTCATCGCCTCTTTTATCTTTTTTTTGAATTTTCCATTCAACAAATTCAATATTATCAATACGATTTTTGATGTTTTTTTGCAGCACTTCCTTTTAACGAAGAGGACATCAAACATTAACAACAAAAATCAAGCGTTATGGAAAATCAAATGTTTTGTTTCCAATGTCAGGAGACAGCCAAAGGCACCGGATGTACAATTGCTGGTGTGTGTGGGAAGAGCGCACAGACATCGGGGAAGTTAGACCTGTTGCTGTTTCTCACCCGTGGAATCTCAATTTTAAGCACTTCTTTGCGCGAGCACAAAGCGCAAATACCGGAAGAGGTGGACGTCTTCGTCTGCGATGCCCTATTCACCTCCATCACCAACGCCAACTTTAACGAAGAGGCCATCATCTCCAAGATCAAAAGAGGGATTGCCTGGCGCGATTATCTGTTAGACAAGGCCTACGAAAAGAAGGTGGCATGGCCCAACGTGCCGGAAACCGAGTGGTTGGTTCGGATAGATAAAAAGGACTTCACTTTCAAAGAAATCGGTGTAGAGCGAAATAGTGACGAGGACATCCGCTCGCTAAAGGAGCTTGTCACCTACGGGCTGAAGGGGATGGCCGCCTACTTAGAGCACGCCCGCAATCTCGGATTCGCCAACTACCAGTTGGCCGCCTTCCTTCAGCGTGCTCTTTCCGACCTCAGCACCAAGCAGATGTCGGTTGACGAACTCTTCGGATTGGTTTTGGAAACCGGCGAACGTGGTGTAAAGGCAATGGCGCTGTTAGACGAGGCCAACACCACTCTTTACGGGGACCCTTGCATTACGGAAGTATCGTTGGAAGTAGGCATGCGCCCCGGCATATTGGTCAGCGGCCACGACCTTCGCGATTTGGAGATGCTATTGGAACAAAGTGTAGATGCGGGCATTGACATCTACACGCACGGAGAGATGTTGCCGGCGCACTACTATCCGCAATTAAAAAGCTTTCCGCACCTGCGCGGCAACTACGGCAGTTCGTGGTGGCACCAGCACCGCGACTTCACAAACTTCAACGGTCCTATCCTGATGACGTCCAACTGTATCGTACCCATCAGTGAGAACGCCGCCTACCGCGACCGCATCTTCACCACCAACTCAGCAGGGCACCCAGGCTGCCCGCACATCACCGCCGACTCTGACGGAAGGAAGGATTTCGCGGCCATCATCAGAATGGCGCAAAAATGCGAGCCACCCGCACGTACAGACAGAGGCAGCATCATCGGCGGTTTCGCGCACAAGCAGATGGAGCAGCTCGCCGACAGAATCATCCAAGCTGTGCTAAACGGTGATATTCGCAAATTCGTGGTTATGGCAGGATGCGACGGTCGTATGCGCAATCGTGAATACTACACAGAGTTCGCGCGCAAGCTCCCCAACGACTGCGTTATCCTCACCGCCGGCTGCGCAAAATACAGATACAACAATCTTGACTTGGGCGACATCAACGGCATTCCGCGCGTACTTGACGCTGGCCAATGCAACGACTCCTATTCATTGGTGCTTACAGCTATCCTATTGCGCGACCTGCTCGGTCTGAACGACATAAACGAGCTTCCCATCGTCTATAACATCGCCTGGTACGAGCAGAAAGCAGTCATCGTCTTGTTGGCCCTGCTGTCACTCGGAATCAAGAACATCCATCTCGGTCCCACCCGACCAGCATTCCTATCCCCCAATGTTCTCGACACATTAGTCCAAAAATTCAACATCTCAGGAATCACGAATGCCGATGACGACCTACGCGAATGGATTCAATAATTTCCTTTTCTATTATAACAAACAGACAACAAAGCAACTCTGATCACAGTTCACAGTTCACTATCACCCATTTTTTAATCTTTAAAATCAAACAAAATGATCAACGAAAAAGTAGCCGCTCTGCTTAATGAGCAAATCAACAAGGAATTATATTCCGCCTATCTCTATTGGGATATGAGCAATTATTTTGACAACCGCGGGCTTAACGGGTTCGCCCAATGGTATATGGTACAGGCGCGCGAAGAGCTGGACCACGCATTGCGCATTTACCGCTATATGCAAGACAACGACATTCTCGTAACGCTGTTGGCCATTGAACAGCCCAACCGCAGGTACGACAATCCGTTGGATGTGCTTAACACCGCCTTGGAGCACGAGGAATTTGTCACCAACAGCATTCACGCCATCTACAATGAAGCCGATGTGCAGCACGACCTACGCACGATGGAATTTCTACATTGGTTTATCAACGAGCAGGCCGAAGAGGAGACCAACGCACGAAACCTCGTCACCAAGCTGAGAATCTTCGCCAACGATGGCAAGGGATTGTACCTGCTCAATCAAGAACTCGGCGAACGAAAATAACGAAAAAAGAGCAAGGGAGGTACCCTTGCTCTTTTTTATTGTATTCTAAACGTCCACGCCGCCGTGCTTTGAATGTCTTTATATTGAATTGAACGCGTGTCGATGAGCAGTTGTCCGTTTTTGTACTTGTATGGAAGGACTTTTTCACATCCCAACATCGTAATCACAAGTTTGTGGTCAGGTTTTGGAATATTCAGCACTAATTGGTCTTGAGGATAATCCAACGCTATAGCATAGAGGACATCGCCTTTGGTCGTATAGCAGATATTGGGCTGTTGGCAGGTGTAACGGACCGACAATCCCTTGCCAAAAGCTTTGGCTGGAATCACTTCTTCCGGCTGCGACAACGATTTCCAACGCAGTATGGCCACGGCCTCCATATTGTCTTCCGCAAAACGCACACGAATATCGTAAGGATGACCTGCCTTGAAATCAAAAGTTCCGGCTTTTGATGATGTTTCGTCTTTAGGATCAAACTTGATAATCTGTTGGCCGTTCACCAACACTTCAACAGCATCATCGGTTTCCATTTCCAAGATGTATCTTTCAGGATAATCGGCTGTCAGCGTTCCTTCCCATTCGGCTGTGAAATGGTCATAGGCAATGGCTGGGTCTGGCGAATTGCGTTTCCAATCGAAATTAATATTCTTATCCACGCGAGCAACCTCAACGTCTTTCATTTCATAAAAATGCTGATACGGTCTGGAGCCATAAATTGCTTCGCCGTTTATGTCCAACCATTTGCCCAAATCGAGCAGGCGTTCCTGTTGGATGAGCGGAATTTGCCCGTCTGCAGCCGGCCCCACGTTCAGAGTCATACCGCCGCCGGCAGCCACCAATTTTGCAAAATGGCGAATCAGCTCATCGGAGGAGAGATAGTTTTCAATAGGCTCGTTGCGGTTCAATCCGAAGGAGCGTCCCAATCCGCGGCACTCTGCCCAGGGGCGGTCGGTAAGCGTAATGCCGGCGCTATACTCCGGGGTTCTGAAGCCGTGTTGGCCGCCATTGCCCCAGCGGTCGTTGACAACAGCCTCCTGTCCCACCATGTTGTAGTACCAGGAAATCAGCTCGGCAGAATGCAGCTGATCAGCGGTGTAATCCCAATCGCCATCCGAGAAAATCACAGACGGTCTGTATTTTGTCACCAACTCTTTGAATTGAGGAATCATATAATTTTCAACATAAGATCCGATAGAATCGGTCGGATCGACGGTCCACTTGTGAATCGGGTTAGTCCATTCCAGCAGTGAATAATAGAAGCCCATTTTAAGGCCAGCAGTGCGGACGGCATTGGTCACCTCCTCCACGATGTTGCGTTTAGGGCCACTCATCACACTGTTCCATTGTGGTTGGTACTTGCTATCCCACAAACAATAGCCGTCGTGGTGTTTCGTCACTAAGAGAACATATTGCGCGCCGGCTTTTTTGAAAAGTCGCGCCCACTCATCGGCATTGAACAGCTCGCCTTTGAAATAGGGTAGGAAATCCTTATATTGGAAATTCGGATTCCCATTTCCGAAGACGCGGTTTTGGAAATTGATACGGGTGGTGTCGCCCAACATCAAACCGCGATAATACCACTCGCCGTAAGCCTCAAGGCCGGCATACGAAGGAACCGAATAGATTCCCCAATGGATAAAGATTCCCAACTTGGCATCGGAGAACCATTGCGGATAAGGGCGATTATTCAAAGATTCCCACGTAGGCTGCACCATTTGCGCCCACGAAATCAGCCCCATAAATAATCCTAAAAATAATGTACATACTCTTTTCATCGGCAATCATTTTTTATTCATTATTTCTCGCTCCCGTATAATATTCGCGCGTATTATTCCCGTATAATATCCCGCGTATTATTCCCGTGTAACATCCGCGTATTATCCTCGCGTATTATTCCCGTATAATATCCGCGTATTATTCCGCGTATTATTCCCGTATAATATCCGCGTATAACATCCCCGCATTAGCGCTTCGCGCTTATACGGGGCTAACGATGGAACCCTTCCAGGGTTCAACGTCGTAGTTTGATATTACCTAATCCCCATTACCTATTACCTATCACCTATCACCTATTACCTATTACCTATTACCTATTACCTATCACCTATTACCTAATCCCATGTTCCCTATTTTCATCACGCAGTTCTTACAATCAAAATCAAGACGGAAGCGATTCTTCTCATCTTTCAAATACAGCGGGAAGCGAACGTCGGGATGTTTTGTCTGCTTACTGCAAATGCCCAATTCGTAGCGGAGGCAATATTTGCAGACCATCAATTCCTTATCCTTGAAATCCAACGTCTTATCCAATCCATATTCGATTTCCTTCGCGCTGAATTCCTCATAAACAGCCCGATGAAGCTCGTTCGTGATATTTCTCTTATAAGATGCACTTTCAAAAACCTGGGACGGCTGATAGTTCAATTCCGTATCTTCCGGATGGAAATGTCGGATTCTTTCCGCTTTCAGCAATTCCACCGCGTCATTGCGCAGTTTGTTTATCACGGAGCTTTGCAGGAAGTAGGGCAACGACTCCACTATGAGTTTGCGGAGTTCGAAAGGCGTATTTCCCAACTTGGTCAAAGATGTGCGCAACTGTTTGTCCGCCATTTCGGGCTTTTCGGCGGCAATTTTCGCTGTTTCGACGAGCGATTCGACTTCGCACCCGTCCTCATCTTTCAATTGCAAAACAAAGCCGTTTTTCGTTTCTTTGAAACACATATCCACAAACATACGTCTGTCAGCAGTTTTGTCGGACAACGATTTTTCAAATTGCTTATCCACGTTTCTATAGACATCCACCTGACGGAAGGAAGATATGGGCTTATGGGGGAAAATCCTATCGCGCTCCACTTTGTTAACCAAGAAGCCTTCCAAATCGCCGTCATTGTTGATAAAGCACAAGCCATCACCATTGACAATCTGCTCAGTTCCCGCATAGAAAATCTTTCCTGCTTTGTCCTGGCGGAGTTGTCCGATGCGTTTGCCCATCGCTTTCGGGGTTTCAAAAGAGGCTATTCTCTCGCGTTTGCCGTCTATAAAATAGGGAGTAAAACCGCGGTTGAAGGTCTTGGTGGGATCAGGATTGAATAGAATGGTGGTTTTGCCACTTCCCGATGCGGCATATTCGCCATCTTTTTCCAAAATCTCATCCAGCGTGCGGCGATAGTATGAGGTTATGTTTTTCACATAATTCTCGTCTTTCAGACGGCCTTCAATTTTGAGAGAGACGACACCCGCATCGATAATGTCGCGCAGATACTTGGAGCGGTTCATATCGCGCAATGAGAGCAGATGTTTGTCGTGCATCAGTGTTTTCCCTTTGGCATCAACAAGATCGAAAGTGGTGCGGCAGATTTGCGCGCACTCTCCCCTATTGCCGCTTCGTCCGGTAGTCATCCGGCTCATATAGCATTGTCCGCTGTAACAGACGCAAAGTGCGCCGTGAATAAAAGTTTCCAACTCTATGGAGCTGTTCTGATGGATGGACTTCATCGTTTCCACATCCATTTCGCGCGCGAGGATGGCGCGTTTCATACCCAACTTTTCCATAAAGAGGATTCTTTCCAAAGAATCATTATGGCATTGGGTACTGGCGTGAAAGCGGATGGGCGGCAAATCCAACTTCAGCAATCCCAAATCCTGAATGATGAGCGCATCTGCACCCATCTCATACAATTGCTGAATCAGTCGGCGGGCATCCTCCAACTCATCATCATAGAGCAGTGTGTTGAGGGTGACATAGACTTTGGACCCGTACAGATGGGCATAGCGGACGAGTTGTTCCAAGTCTTGGACGGAATTGCCGGCAGCCTGACGCGCGCCGTACATAGGAGCACCGATATAGAGCGCATCGGCGCCGTGATTGATGGCTGTTTGTCCGTAAGCCAAATTCTTTGCTGGGACGAGCAGTTCTATTTTATTCATTGGCAAATGAGTGTGCGTGTAACGGAAATTCTTTGGCCAATTCGCCAGAGTAATAGAAGTCGTTGCCTATCACACCAAAAGTATAGATTTGGCCATTTGCTTCGATATGGGAGCCACCACATTTAGGATCCGGGCCCGGTTTGGAAGCGGCGAATCCCAAATTGAAAAGTGTGAACAGGATATCGGGGCGATTGGAGATATCATAACCGGCACGTTTCCACTGCAACATCGTCTGGTGCAGAATACAGCCCGTGTAGATGTAGGAGTAAAGGTGGTTATGGTAATCCGTCAATCGGTTATAGCGTTCGCTCTGATGGTCGGCGGTTTTGAAATCCAGGATATGTTCGTATTGTTTACCCATATAGAAAACGGAAGTGGAATCCTTTAGGTTGTTTTCCACCTGTTGGGCCGTGAAATCCTTGATGCCGTTTACGCCGAAGGAAAATTGAGATTGCACGGATAGGACCTTCACCGGGCCGAGATACTGTTTGTATTTTTCGCGTTTGGAATTGAAAAGACGAATTTGTTCACCGACCAAGCAGCCTACAATCAGACGAGGTTCCACGCCAGAAAGGCGTGCCGCTTCCTCAATCAATTCCTTATCTTTGACGATGGCAATTTTCAAGGAAGGCCAAGCTTCTTCGTTCATCCAGGGGATCAAATGGTCCTTATTTTTGGATGACGGATATTTATCCAAAACAGCTTTGAGTTCCTTCACCATTTGCTGGTATTGCTGGCCGCGTTCGTCGTCCTGCAAATACATATTGGCCGCATAAATCATCTGATTGATGCCGTCAGGACGGTCACTATATCGGCTGGCATCCAGAATCAAATGTGCGTTGGTCGGATAGATTTTGCTGATGGCAGCTAAATTCAAATAGTTCAGAATATTTTCCTCAAAGATTTTGGCTGAGTCCGTCAATTTCGTTTCCGTCTTATAATCAGCCAAATAACGGTTATTTTCATCTACGCCACCCTTGTTGTTGGTCAAGCCGAGTTGATACACGCCCCAAGCACCTATGATGGCGCCTCCTGCCAACGCAAAAAGATGTACAAAGATTTGATAGATTTTGGAGCGCACCTTCAGTGTCTTCCATGCCTTCCAAAAGGACTTTCCTTTTTGATTTTCAGATACTTCCGTATTCATTTTTAGAATTGAAAAAAACGGCGCAAATATCAATAATTTATTGAATTTTTGTCATTGGAATAGAAAAAACTTTTTATCGAAAAACGTTTCTTTCCTATCCATTATAATTTGTCAAAAAACATCTTACAGATCTTTATCGGACGAGCATTACATTCCCTTTCAGTTCCTTGGTTTTTCCACCCACGCAGGTACCACTAAAGTAATAATCATACACTCCGTTTTGGCAGGGTTTGCCCTTATAGGTTCCATCCCAACCCATTTCCAAATTGGAGCATTCGAATACTTTTTCTCCCCAACGGCTATACACTGCGAAATAGAAATCCTGCAAGATTTCGCTACGCACATAAAGCACGTCATTTTTACCGTCTCCATTCGGAGAAAAGGCATTGGGCACGAAGATATACGGTTCATCGCAGGTCAGTTCATCAACTTCGATTTTCACCGTATCAGTCAATGTACAGCCAAAAGTATCCGTAACAGAGACCAAATACTCCGTTGATTCCATCGGATGGACAATCGATGTCGGGCTATTGGGCGAGTCCATATCTTGTGTGGGAGTCCACTGGTAATGATACCCTGAACCATAATCGGTTGAGAAAACAGTTGTACTATGCGCCTGAACGATTTCGCAGACGTCACACCAGGCCGAGAACGGTGTTGGGAAAGTTTCCGTCCTTTTAATGATATTTCCGGTAGCACTATTCGAGCAGCCATATTGGTTAGTGACTGTGACAGAATAGGAAGTGGACTGGTCTGGAGACACCCAGGGATTGGGTATGTGATACGATGAGCCGTCGCCCAAAGCCCAATAATAGGACACCGGACCATCTTCTGTGTGTGTGGCCGACAACTGAACACTGTCTTCAAAACAAATCAAGACCTCTGGCAATGGGACGACTTCGATTTCAGAGAGCGAGACCGTTACGGAGCCGACAAACGTACAAACACCTCGAACGACCCGCACATAATATGTAGTAGGGACATCAGGTTGAACCTCTATCGACGACTGTCTGGAAAATACAGATGTGAAATTGGGATTGGCGGCCCACTCAATCGATTGGCAATTAGCAGGGACAGTCACAGACAATGAAACGGCGGTTCCTTGGCAAATGACAGTGTCTGGTGACAACGAGACGTCTAAGGTATCGACTTGCACATATTGGTAAATCGTATCCACGCAAGATTCAGAGGAGGCGATTAGTCTATACATCAAAGATTGGTCAGGAGTCGCGTATGGATTGGACAGTGCGGGATTACTCAAGGATTCCGAAGGAGACCACTGATACGTCACTTCATTGGAGGGAGGAAGACCAATTTGTACGAAATCGCCCCAGCAAACGGTAACGGGAGACAGGGTATCTGTAGCATTGGCCAAAACGAGCAAATGTTTTACGAGCGTATCGGACAAATTGCAGCTCCCATTGTCCCTTACCACCAACGAAATCTGATAGTAGCCGGAATGGGCATAAAAATGCGCCGGAGCGGGTTCGGTGGAAGTTGTTCCATCGCCAAAGTTCCAATAGTAGGAAGTGTTATTCCCGACCGACTGTGAAAAATTTTGGAAGAACACCGTGTCCGGGGCGCAGAGCGATGTCGGCAAATGGAAATCGGCCACGACCACAGGCAGCGAGAAATCCATTTTTATCACGCCCAAATTGCAATTCGAACTGCCGTTGGACGTAGCGTACGCGCCAGGGGTAGTTGGGAACGAGCTTTGGCCGCCACAGCCCGCGCAGACAGCCTGATAGATACGGCCTTTACGGTCAAAGCGGCTGGTACCGCCATCTACGTGTTCTCGTGCCGAAGAAGCGGCCCCGCCAAAATAAGTGGCATACACCAATTGAGAGGCATCATCACTCAAACTTAGGAAATAATAGTCACTACCATCGGTAGTGGTTTGGAAAGCATCGTTGGTAACAGGCAATCCCGTAGTACCGCCAAAACCATTGAGCTGATGCGAGCCCCAACCGGACATATAAATATTATTGCAATAATCCACCATAAGGGCCGTAGGCGAAATATCGGGGCCGCCATTCCCTGTTCCAAAAGCGGTTGACCAAATCACAGAATCCAAACCTACAGACAACTTAGATAAAAACTGACCACCATTCGGGATTGCATACTGAGCATTAGAAATCCATCCATTGCCTTCCGCGTCAGACTGACCCAACACATGCGGCACGCCATTTCTGTCTCCTTTAATAAGGTAAGCCTGATCATAGCCGGATTTTCCAAAATAAGTACTATGCAGCAATTGATCGCCATTAACAGACAAATGTGACACCACACCATCCACACCACCAGCAAAAACAGGTTGTAAAGCAGGTTGCACGACAGGATAATCCTCTGAAATAGTTCCGCCACAAATATACACACTATTATCTGGGCCAAGCGACATACTATAACCGGCATCATTTTGAGTACCGCCCAAAAATGTACTCCAAATAAGTTGAGACAAGTCTTGACTCATCTTAAAGACGCATATATCTTGGCCACCGCAAAAAGAGGTGTCATAAGCGTGTGGAGTAACAGGGAAATCCGGCGAATAGGTAGAAGAAACCACATACACATTACTGTTTTCATCAACCAGGATTTCTCCCCTATTGTCATCGGCATAATTCTTCCGCAGGAGTTGTGCCACATTGATACCGTCATTGCTGGTGCCACCAATAAAAGTAGAGCCTAACAACTGCCGTGCATCCTCACTAAATTTGGTAACAAAGATGTCAGAGCCTTGAGGGAAAGACAACGAAGTAGAAAGGGTAACAGGGCTTCCATAATTAAAGGAGGTATCAAACGCATTAGGAGTAACAGGAAAATCAGGAGAACCGGTAGTACCAAAGACAAATAATTCATCATTGTCATTTACGTACAGGCTATGAGGTATGTCCACAAAAGAGCCGCCCAAATATGTAGAATAATAAAGCGTTGAGCCAGTAGCATCGAACTTGCTGATAGCAACGTCCGTCAACATAGAGCCTGAGCCATTACAAAAATCAGTTTGAAAAACGCCAAAAGAAACAGGATAGCCAACCCCGAAGGCAATACCACCACCGTAAAGGTTGCCATATGAATCGTAAGTTGCCGTATAGCCCCAATTATCCGCTACGGAGCCACTGTAAGAGGAAAAAACGACGGAAGGGTCAATCACCAAAGTACGATGTTTATCGTACGCACCCAACTTAAAGGAAACTCTATTTTTATCTAAAGAATAAGCGCAAGGAACGTATAAAGTATCACCGGCATCGTTAATCTGATAAGCAACAGGTGCTAATTCCAGAACACAAGAAATGCCATTATCAACGACAAGATTATTAGATTTTAAAGAAAGAGAGTTAACTCCTTCATAATACATTTGAATGCAAGAAGGATCAGCATTCGGAGAAACGACGAAATCATATTTCAAAAAATCGCCATATTGATAAACATTCAAATCAACACCGTCGTATAAAGAAGGACGAGTAATGGCGGGATAGACAGGAACATCAGAGCGCCAAGAGTCGGGATTATGGGATGTGAAATAATTAAAATAATAGGGATAGGCTGTTCCTGAAGGACGATAAAAAGAAGAATGATTACAACCCGGGAAAGTAACTCTATAGGCAGCAGCTTTAATATTAAAATCCGCGTTAGACTCACCATTATATTTAGACTCGTGAAGATGTTCCAAAGCGACCGGATCAAGGAAGGAGAAAACAAAGCCTAGAGAATCATAAAAAACAGCGCCGGCGGAAAGGGGAGTTTTATACAAAAAATTGCCATTCCACTGTCCTAAATTAGGAATAAACTGAGCAGAGGAAACCGAAAGGGTGTCGTGCGGTTTGGAAGCAAAACCGTGAAAAGAGAAAAAAACAATAAATAAAAAAAACAAGATATATCTCATACGCAAAAAAAGAGGCGCAAACATACACAAAAAGAAGAATGAAACAGAACAAAAAAAGGGCCGCTAAAAGCGACCCTTTTCTGAACGAGAATAGTAATAATTATCTTTTGACGATTCTAAAGATAGCAGCGCGATGTTCTTCACGGCTAGGATCCTGGATGTTTTGTCTGTTTTGAGGATCGTTAACTGTGTAAGTAGCGGTTTCAATCTGATAAGAACTTACGCCCTTTTGGATAAAGAGATCTCTAACAGCGTTAGCACGTCTTTGAGCGAGGTCACGGTTATGTTGTTCTGAACCGAGGTCACAGGTATAACCTTCAACGATGAGTTTCAAAGACGGGTTCTTTTTCAAGATTTCCACAGTACGATTAATATTATCATTATAATCTGAAATCTTAGGAATATCTTTATCTAAGTCAAATAAGATTTTGGTCTTAGACAAAACGTCTGACAATTCTTTGATAGCGGCTCTATCGGCATCAGTAAGGTCTTCATCATCGTTATCCAATTGATCGCAAACAGGAACAATGTAGATATATTGAGGATCTTGTTTGATAATGATAGGCTCGTTGGATTTCTTCTTAAGTTCATCAAGAATTTCTTTCTCAAGTTGTTTCTTAGATTTTTCAGCAGGGTTAGCACAAGCTCTCATGTGGAAGCCGAGTTTGATACCAACTTGAAGTTGGTCCCACTTTGTGCGGATATTGCTATAATCATTTTGAGAGAGGAAATGGTTGGCTGCATCATTCTTATAGGATTCAAGAATGTTAGAACCAAGCGTACCATTGAAGGTAGGAACACCATTTTCATCATTAGCGAAGACAGCAACTTTTTCTTTAGGAAGGATATCCAAGAAATTGAATTTGCAGAAAGCACCGATGTAAAAATCAGCAATACGGCTAATTTGGAAAACACCGCCGAAATCAGCTTCAGCGCCGAAAGAGCATCTGAGTTTTGTTCTACGGTCTTGACCTTCATAATTGGTAGTCGGGAAGTGGTTAGTCATATCATAATCATAGTTATAATCTTGACCAACGGGTTCTTCTACGCCAGCGATAGTGATTTCACCTTCCCCTTTATAGATGTTTTTACCTTTTACGAATGGGAAATAACCATAAACGCCCAAACCGGCATAGATACCATTGCGGCCATCGAATTTCCATTCGAATTGAGCTTGCAAAGGAACATTGATTGCCCAAATAGATTGTCTTTCTTTAAGGCCGTTAGCTCTATAATAGAGATCATAGTAAGTAACGTCATTATTGAAAAAAGCATCTGCATATTGAGGGATTACACCATTACCTGCGAATTCAGCTTTAGCACCAAGATGATTCAATTCAGCACCAAGGCTCAATCCCCAATGTTCGTTGAAGAAATAAGCATAATGTAAAGAGAGGAGTTCGCTCTGGGAATAATATTGTTTAAGATCGATTCTTTTATAAATATTATTTGTAAAACCTGCACCCATATAAAGTTTAATACGGTGAGGGCAGAACGAGGAAGATTCAACGTTTTCTGTATTAACAGTAGCGTTGTCATTATTATTTTCGGTTTGTACCTCTTGAGCGAAAGCAGTGGTACACAATGCGAAAATAAGACTGATAGCTAATAAATTCTTTTTCATAATATATTCTTTTTCTTATTTATCAATTCAATGATGAAATTCCCGGGTGGTGGAGTTGCCACCACCCTAGGATTTCAAATTATTTTACGATAACGAATTTAACAGTCTTGATTTCATTTGTACCTGTCAAGATACGTCCGAAGTAAGTACCCTGAGCCTTGAAGCCAGCAATTCTAGTTACAGGTTGAAGGTCAGTAACGTGGTTGATGAGTTTACCAGTTGCATCGAAAATATCGAGAACTGCACCATCGAGTTCTTCAGCAGTTAAATCAAGTTCGATTGTAACAACTTGTTGTACTGTAGCAGGAACAGGATATACCTTCATGTTGGAAACTGAAGTGAAGTTACGAGGACAGGTGAAGAATGTAACCATTTCGCCGGTTTCGTTATCAAGAGCAGTAATTTCAACAGAGTAGAATCCGTTCAAGCCACCTTCTTCTTGGTAGTTCTTATAGATTGCACCAGGGATGAGCTCATTATTTCTGTACCACTGGAATCCAACGAATTTATAACGAGGATTAGCGTTCAGGTCAATGATAGCAACATCGTCCCATCTTTGATCCATCAAGTTCTCACCGAAGATTTCAGAAGAAGCAGGATCAACAGGAATAATAACTGTTACATTATAAGTACAACCACCGATGACGAGAGTCAAGTTGTGAGAACCTTCGCTCAAGAGACCGTCAGGAATAACGATGGTGTTAGCGCTTACATTACCAGTAGCGATAACGTTACCGTTTTCGATAACTTGATAAGCATCAGTTTGGCTACCGGATGTGATATTGAAGTTGATAACAACATTTTCGCCGCAGTTAACAGGTCTGAATGTAGTTTGAGCAAATTCAACAGCGTTAACATTAACAGTAGCTTCAGCAGCTGCGCCGAGATCTTCGTTTCCACAATATACATTAGCAACAGAAACTATTCTGTAAACTGTAGTAGCAGACGGAGCAACATAGAACGTGAAGGTGTCAGTAGCAGAAGTATGATACGGTAATGTAGTCATATTCATAACATCAACGATGTCGAATGTGTAAGGAGCACCACCTGTGAATGCGATAACCATTTCGACAGAAGCGTCAGGATCGTTACCACAGATTGTAGCGCCATCACCAGCAACGAATTCAGCTGTAGGAACAGCGTGAACAGTTACAGGTTGTTGTACATCAGCAGTGTTAGTGAATTGACAGCCATTGCCAATATTGCCAACGAATGTCGGAGTGTAAATGTAGTTACCAGCAACAGCAGGAATGTCGTAGGAAGTACCACCTTGGCCACCAGCAACATTAGCGGTTACGCCGTTAGTAGTAACAGTCCATTGGATATAACCATTGGAGCTACCAGAGTTATCGAATACACCACCTTCGATGTTAGCAACGAGATCAACTTGATGACCAGCGCAAACGTCAGGATAATATACGTGAACATCAGTCCAAGTAGGATTACCAACAACACCAACAGTAACAACATTGGAAGCAGCAGGTTGACAAGCATAGCCTGTAGGAGTAACAACTACTGAGTAACCATAGTTACCAATTGTATTGATAGTTTGGGTCAATTGATTATTGCCAGCATTTACGTTAGCATTAGTTTGAGCTGTAGTACCATTAGAGAGCCATGTATAAGTCATCGGACCGTAAACAGTGCTGTTAAGAACACCATTAACAGTATTACCATAGTTCGTGACAGTACCATTCAAGGTAACTTGGCCACCAACGCAGATATCGAGACCATCAGCATTGTTGAGAGCAACAACAGGTTGTTCAGCGACGAGAACAGTAGCAGGAGCAGACCATTCAGAAGCGCAACCGAGGTTGTTGTTTTGAGCAACTCTTACGGTATAAGTGTATGTACCAGCTTGGTCGAGTTGTTGTACGAATTGTTGAGCAACAGCACCAGCAACTTCAATACCGTTGATAGCCCACTGATAAGAATAATCACCAGCGATAGCGCCATTAACATTGGCATTGAGTGTTGTTGTACCACCAGCACACATTGCAGCATGGATAGCAGTAATTGTTACAACAGGATCAGCAACAACTTGAACAGGAACAGAAGAAGTAGCAGTTGCAGCACAAGCAGCGCTTGCGTTAGCAGCAGTTACAGTAACAGTAGCGTTGATAACACCAGCATTTTCAAGAGAGGTTGTTACAGAAGCAGCGTTAGAAGCAACGGATTCGCCGTTGATCGTCCAGTTGTAGTTGTAAGCACCACCGTTATTATTGCTGATATTAGCAGTGAATGTAACATCACCACCAGCACATACTGTAGTATTGTTAGCAGAGATGGTAACATCAGGAGTAGAATATACATTAACTTCGAATGCTTCAGAAGCAGCGCCACAACCAGTATTATCGTTACGATTAATACTTACTGTAAAGAAGTAAGGAGTAGCGAGGTCATTAGCAGTAAAGTTACGTGTGAGAGTAGGAGTAGCAGTAACAGTTTGACCGTTAGCAGCACCAGTCCAATTCCATACGTATGTATAGTCAGCACCTTCAACACCACCGTTGACAAATGCATTGAGAGTAAGTTCACCTTCGCAAATGTTGTGAGCACCGTTGATTTCAACAACAGGTTCTGCAATTACGTTAGCAGTAACTGTGCTGGATACAACAGAGCATCCGGAAATTGCGCTAGTAACTTCAACATAGTAATCGTAGCTACCACCAAGGAGGAGAGCTTCAGTTGTGTAAGTAGCAGATGTAGCGCCATTGATAGCAACACCAGCACCATTAGCAACTCTGTACCATTGGTAAGTAGGAGCATCACCACTGAGGACGTTGTTTACAGTAGCTGTCAATGTTACAGAACCGCCAGGACATACATTGCTGTTACCAGAGATAGCAACGGTGTAAGCAGGAGCAACTGTGAACGGATTAACAGTATTGTTAGAAGAAGCAGCACAGTTAACACCAGCTTGAGCAACTTCAACTGTGTAAACGAAGTCGAGATCATTAACGGCGAGAGTTTGATTGTTTTCACCAACCATAGCAACACCGTTCTTGAACCATTGATAAGAAGCTTCACCATAACCACCGTTAACGTTAGCGACTAACATAGTAGCACCGCCTTCGCAAACTGTAGTAGGATAACCATTAGCAACGGCAACATTAACAGTAGGATCAGCAACAACAGAATAGTTAACAACATTAGAAATTGTCTGACAACCGTAAGGAGATGTTACAACAACATAGTAAGCATAGTTACCAGGAGTATTAGCAGCAACGGTGAATGAAGGAGTATTAGCAGAAACTTCAGCATTATCATTGTTGTTATACCAAGCGAATGTGTAACCATTCAAACCATTAACATTAGCAATACCACCATCAACGGTGACATTCAAAGTAACTTGACCGCCTTCGCAGATAATGTTATTGTCAACAGAAGCAACAACAACAGGATCAGCAACAACATTGAGTGCAGGAGCATTAGCTGTAGCAACACAACCAGGAAGTGAAGTGACAACAACAGAATAGTTGTAAGCAGTTTCACGAGCGATTGCATCAGCAACAGTATAGGAAGCAGCATTTGCACCAGAGATAGCAACGTTATCAACTAACCATTGATAAGCGTAAGTACCGTTAGCAGGAGTTACATTAGCAGTAAATGTAGTGCTACCGCCATTGCAGATAGTAGTGTTACCAGTAGTAACAACTGCAACTGTAGGAGTCGGGAGAACAGTAACATTTACATATTCAGAGTAAGCAGTGTTACAACCTTCATTTGGATAGGTAACTGTAGCATTGAATGTATGGTTACCGATAGTAGGAGTAACATTGATTACATTTTGAGAACCAGCGATAAGAGCACCATCTTCGAACCAAGTAATAGTCGGAGTACCATAGTTCACAGTGTTCGTGTCAACGAGGGTCAAAGTAATTTGAGCACCTTCGCAAACAACAGCATTGTTAACCGTGATAGCAGGAGCAGCTGGAGCAGCATTAACATGGATTGTAATATCATCAGAAGCGGTACAACCAGAAGTAGATTGAGAAGCAACAACCGTGAATGTGTAATCACCAGCAGCAGTAGGATTGAATGTGTAAACAGAACCGTTGAAGCCGTTGCTCCAGTTGTAGTTCATATCATTATTATTCCAACCAGTAGCTTGAGCAGTGATAACTGTAGTACCGTTTTGACAAATTGTTGTTTGAGTTGCAGTAAGTTGCAATTGAGGAGCATCTTGAACTGTTACGTTAACAGCTTCAGAAACTGCTGAACAACCATTAGTAGATACTTCAACCTTATAAGAACCAGCTTCAGTGACTGTCAAGAAATGACCAGTACCAGCGAGTTGGTTATCCTTATACCATTGATAAGTAGCACCAGCGATGTTAGGAGTAACATTTGCATACAAAGTAGTATGACCAGTACCGCAGATATCAAGGTTACCGCTAATAGTAACAGATTGAGGAGCAGCATTAACAGTAACAGTTACAGGAGCAGAAGCAACTGCAGATTCGCAACCAGATTCACTAACAGCCTTAACAGCGAATGTATAAGTACCAGCGACAGGGAAGTTAACAGTGAGAACAGCTTGGTTTTCACCAGGAATTACAACACCATTTTGATACCATACGTATGCACTAGCACTACCAGAAGCAGTGAGTGTTACTTGTTCGCCTTCGCAAACTGCAGAAGCGGAAGCAGTAACTTCAACTTGAGCAGGTGTAGGAGCGACTACGATAGTGATAGAATCAACGCGGCTGCAAGAACCGTTAGAAGAGTTAACTGTAGAAGTTACATAGTATGTAGTAGTAACAGCAGGAGTAACATCGATTGAGCTAGCGTGAGAACCGTTAGACCAAGTGTAAACCACATTACCTTGCCAGCCATATTCAGCGACATAGAGAGTAGTGTGTTCACCTGCGCAAATAGCTGTTTCAGAAGCAGTCACTTGAACAGCAGCACCAAAAGAAGTAACTGTGAAGTTATCAGAAGTCATTTGGCAACCTTCAGCAGTTGTCAAAGTAACATTGTAAACACCAGCTTCAACAGTCTTAGTAGCGCCTTGTGTACCATCATTCCAAGTGAATGTACCAGCAACGTCAGAATGAGCTGTGAGAACAGAAAAGTCATTTTCACAAATCACATTGTTACCAGTGATAGAAACAGTAGCAGGAGCAGGATTAATCGTTACAGTAACAGGTTCTGAAGCAATAGCAGAAGTACAACCATTATCACTTACAGCCTTAGCAGCGAATGTGTAAGTACCAGCTTCAGCAAAGTTAACAGTGATGGTAGCTTGGTTTTCACCAGCGATTTCAACACCATTTTGATACCATACGTAAGCACTTGCATCACCAGAAGCAGTGAAGGTGATTTGTTGATTTTGACAAATTGCATCTTCATTAGCAGTTACGGTAACTTGAGCAGGTAATTGGTTAACGATGATAGTAATTTCACCATCAACAGAGCAAGAACCATTCGTAGAGTTAACTGTAGCAGTAACGTGGTAAGTTGTAGTTTCTGTCGGTTGAACGTCAACTGTGGTAGAAGTGCTATTATTAGCATTTGCATCCCAACGATAAGTAACATTACCAACAAAACCATCTTGGTTAGCATACAATGTAGTATGTTCACCTTGGCAGATAGAAGTTTCGGAAGCAGTGACGAAGAGGTCAGAGCCAAATGCTGTAACTGTGAATGCTTCAGAAGTCATTTCACAACCTTCAGCAGTAACGACTGTAGCGGTATAAACGCCAGCAGGAACGCGGATAGAAGATTCGTGAGAGCCATTAGACCAAACGACTGTAGCATCAACATCAGTATAAACATAGAGGTCTGTAGAATCATTTTCGCAAATTACATTATTACCAGAAATGGTAACTGTAGAAGGAGCAGGATTTACAGTAACATCAGCATGTGCAGTAGAGATATTAGAAACACAACCAGAAGCAGGAAGCGTAACCATAGCAGTATAGACGTGAGTTGTTACTTGGTTGTCAGTTGTGTAAACATTTTCACTGAATGTGCTCAAGTTAGCACCAGCAATTTCGATACCATCTCTGAGCCATGTGAAAATAGCACCTTGTGCATCAGCAGGTTCGATAGTTGCAGCAAGTTCTACTTGAGCGCCTTCGCAAACTGTAGCAGCACCAGCATTGTTAACAGTAACATTAGTAACAACAGGACGAGGATTAACCGTAATAACGATTTCATCATTATCCGTACAAGTAGAAGGAGTTTGCATTACAACAACACCCATTGTTGTAGTGTTAGCATAATTAGCTGTATAAGTAGCTGAATTAGCACCAGGAATATCGTAACGATAATCAGTAATTCTGTATTCATATACGTAGTTGTGATTTTCATCGTAAGCTACAGCAAATGAATCAACGCGAGATCTAACTTCATACCATTGATAAACGATATTTTCAGCGTTAGGATCAACAAGGTTAGCTGTCAAAGTAACTTCACCGTTTTCGCAGATTTCTGTTTCGTTAGCAGTAATGTTAACAACAGGTTGCGGGTAAACGTAAACTAAGAATTCAGCAGATCTTGCAGCGCAAGCAGAAGCGACATCGTCTCTCTGAACTTCAACAGTGAATCTGTAAGGTTCAGTACGAGGATACCAGTATTCACCATAGAATCTGTTATCACCAAGATGGTAAGCCATATTGTCTCTAATCATACCGCTTTCATACCAAGTGTAATGTAATGTACCAACATTAGCACCGATAGTATCAACATTAGCGATCAAGAAGATAGAATCTGTTTCGCAAACGTGTTGATCACCAGTAATAACAACTGTCGGGTTCGGATAGATTGTGAGAGCATTAGCAGCAACAGGTTGAGAAGTACAACCAGCAGCAGCTCTTGTAACAACAGCGCTGTAGATGAATTGTTGAGTATTATTATCAACAGTTACAGGAGAATCATAAATTGTTTGAGAAGTAGCACCAGCAATTACGACACCATTTCTGTACCATGTGTAAACATCGTCTGAAGAAGGAACATAATTACCTGCATTTGCTGTAACAGCGATTTGAGCGCCTTGGCAAACAATGTAATCAGAAAGTGTAACGGATTCGATAACAGGATCAGCATTAACAGTAACGTTAGCAACATTACTTGTAGCGTGGCAATGAGAATTAAGTTGTTCAGCGGAGAATGTGTAACGATGATTACCAATAGCAGGAACAACAGTGTAAGTTAAGGAAGTAGCACCAGCAATTGCATGGTTATTGTCATACCACTGATATTGCATATTAGGTGTATTCCAGTTATTCAAATTAGCAGTAAGAGTGATTTCACCGCCTTCGCAAATGTTCGTTTCAGAAGCAACGATATTTACAACAGGAGCTTCATCAACATAAACAGTAGCTTCAGCTTCAGCTTGGCAACCATAGTTGTTAACCAATGCAACAGAGAAGTTGTAAGGATAATCTCTAAATTCACGAGAAATATTCAAATTCTGGTTATGATTACCGGATGCGCCATTAATAACTGCATTATCTTCAAACCAAGTGAAGGTGTAGTTTGTAGTAGGAGCAGGATAAACATTAGCAGTCATGTGAATATTGTTGAAATTGCGGCGACCATTTTCGCAAACGATAGGATCGGTAGCAATAACAACTGTAGGATTAGGATTAACTGTGACAGTACCAGCGTTGCGAACATCAGATTCACAACCGTTAGCAGATTGTCTTACAGAAACTGCGTATGAATAAGTAGTAGGATAATCGTTTTCAGCGTGAACTGTTTCAGTGAAAGTAGCAGCAACAGCGTTAGGAATAACTACACCGTTTCTGTACCAAGTGTAAACTTCACCACCGGTAACACCACCTTGAACGTGAGCAGTGAATGTAACAGAACGACCGTCGCACAATTGACGAGATTGAGGAATGTCATTTGAAACACTAGCAATTCTAGGATCGTTATGAACGGTAACAGTTTCAGAACTACTTGTAGCAGCACAACCGGAGTTGATTTGTTCAACAGCGAATGTGTAAGCGTGAGAACCATGAGTAGGAGCAACAGTGTAATTCAGAGAAGTAGCACCGACGATCTCTTCACCATTGTCAAACCATTGGTAAAGCATGTTCGGGGTGTTCCAGTTGTTCAAGTTAGCATTCAAGGTAACTTCGCCGCCAACGCAAATGTCGCTTTCAGTTGCAGATATAGCTACAACAGGATTTTCATCAACATATACGTGAGCTTCAGCGACAGCCTGACAACCATAATCGTTAACCAAAGCAACGCTGAAGTTGTAAGGATAATCTCTGTAAGCGCGGGTAAGAACCACATGGTTGGTAGTAGCTCCAGGAATAACTGCATTGTCTTCGAACCAAGTAAAGCTATAAGGAGTAGCAGGCATTGGATCAACGTGAGCTGTCATTTCGATGTTACCATTAGTATTGACGCAAACGATAGGATCAGTAGCGATAACAACTGTCGGATTCGGGTTAACAGTGAATGTAACAGAATTAGAAACATTAGATTCACAACCATTAGCAGTTTGTTTAACAGAAACTGCGTAAGTGTATTCAGTAGGATAGTTGTTTTCAGCGTGTACAGTTTCAGTGAAAGTAGCAGCAACAGCGTTAGGAATTACAACACCATTTCTGTACCATGTGAATACTTCACCACCGGTAACACCACCAGCAACAGTAGCAGTGAATGTAACAGCGCGACCGTCACAGATGTTTTCAACATCATTGATGTCAACAGCAACAGTAAGAGTAGGATCAGCGTTAACATTGACTGTTACTTCGTTGCTTGTTGCAGCGCAAAGTGAGTTGAGTTGTTGAGCGGAGACTGTGTAAACAGTAGTAGCGGTAGGAACAACAGTGTAAGTTAAGGAAGTAGCGCCATCGATAGCAGCACCATCAGCGTACCATTGATATTGCATATTCGGTGTGTTCCAATTATTCAAATTAGCAGTAAGCGTAACTTCACCGCCATTACAGATTTGAGTTTCAGAAGCTGTGATATTGATAACAGGAGCTGTATCAACATAAACTTGAGTTTCAGCAAGAGCTTGGCAACCGTAATCGTTAACCAAAGAAACGCTGAAATTATAAGGATAATCTCTATAAGGACGAGTAAGAACGATGTCGTTTGCAGTAAGACCAGCAATAACTGCATTGTCTTCATACCAAGTTAATGAATAATCAGATGCAGGAGCAGGAGTTACATTAGCAGTCAAATGAACATTACCTTCAGCATCGGAACAAACGATAGGATCAGCTGCGATAACGATGGTCGGATTAGGATTAACTGTGAATGAACCAGCAGGAACGACAGAAGATTCACAACCGCTAGCAGCTTGTTTTACAGAAACTGCATAGTTATAAACAGTAGGATAGTCATTTTCAGCATGAACTGTTTCAGTGAATACAGAAGCAACAGCATTAGGAATAACTTGACCATTTCTGTACCAAGTGAAGACTTCACCACCGGTAACACCACCTTCTACTGTAGCAGTGAATGTAACAGCGCGGCCATCACAGATAGCGTTTTCGCCATTCAAATCATTTTCAACAGTAACGATAGGATCAGCAACGACGAATACAGTAATAGTATCGAATGCGTCACAAAGTGAGTGTTCAGTAGTATTTTCAGAAAGCAGATGTTTAACATGTGCATAGAATGTTGTCGTTTCATTCATAGTGAATGTTTCATATTCGTGTGTACGACCGTGGAGCAAATGAGCATTGTTCGGTTGATTTTCGTACCATTGAATAGTCAACATAGGATCGTGATAGTTATCAAGACGAGCATTAAGAACGACTTCAGCACCTTGACAAACGTGAGTTTCGTTAGCAAGAATATTGACAACTGGCTTAGCAAATACGTTAACCTCGAATGGTTCAGAGAATGAAGAACAACCATTACCATTAACAATTTCGACTGTGTAGATAATCGGATCGTTATTGGTCGGGTGAATCATTTCATTGAAATAGTTATCGTGTGCAAGGTCGTTGCCGGTCAAAGCACCATTTCTATACCAATTGTAAGTAGCGTCGAGATCATAGTCACCGTCAACCCAAGCGGTCAAATGTACGTTAGGCGTATTAACACCTTGGAAGCATACATTATGAACACCATCAATAACAGCGATAGGATTACGTCTTACATTAACAGTATTAGAAGCAATCGGGTCAGCGGAGCAACCAGGGATATTGTAATCGATGACAGCTGCATAAGTATAAGTAGCAGGATCATTGTCCAAAATCCACATTTGTTTAGTGAAGGAAGCTCCGTGAACGAGAGGCATTACGTGACCATTTTCAGTCCAAATGTAGTTGTAATTGTTATTTACATCACCATCAATGCGAGCAGTAACGGTAATTTCTGCGCCTTCGCAAACGTCATCAGCAACAGTAGAACCATTGATAGCGATAACGGAAGAAACAGCAGGAGCAGTCATCAAGTGAACGAAAGCAGAACCTTCTGCTGTACATTGTGTTTGAGTTTGAGTAACAACAACTTTCAACTCAGTATTATCTTCGGTAATAGTGGTAGTGAAAGTAGGTTCTGTAGCCCAAGCGACACGCTCACCGCCCTTGAACCATTGATAAGTGAGGTTTTGCATATTATAATCACCAAGATGAGCAGTAGCAGTAACTTGACCACCGGCACATACGGTATTATAGTCAACAGTAACTTCAACAGTAGGATTTTCACCAACATATACGAAGTAAGGATGACTTTCAGCAACACAACCTTGAGCATTTTCAACAACAACAGTATAAACGTAAGGTTGATCTTGAGCAGGTTTAACTTGGCTATAGTTAGCAGTATGAATACCTGTAGAAGCGTTATTGATTCGCCAATCATAAATCAAACCAGCCATAGGTGCACCATTATCATTAGCATTAGCAGTCAAATTGACAGTACTGCCGTGGCAAATGAACGGATCACCGGCGATTTCAACAGAAGGATTAGCAAGAACAGTAACAGTAGCTGTAGGAGCAGAAAGCAATGAAACACAACCATCGAGGCTGATAGCACGTGCAGAGTAAACGTGTGTACCAGGAGTTTCAGGATTTACAACCAAAACATTAAGGTTCTGACCAGGAATTTCAACTCCGTCTTCATACCATACGTAAGAAGCAGTTTCTGCGACAACACCAGCGATAGGAGCAGCAGGAACAGCTGTAATTGCAGTCTGGTTACCAGCGCAGATAATAGGATTAGCAACAACTAAACCAGGAGCACCAGGAAGTTCGTTAACATTGATTTCAATGTGAGCAGATTTAGAGCATCCTTCAGATGTAGAAGCAACAACAGTAAAGACATTGCGACCGAGCAATTCAGTTGTTAATTGAACATCGATAGAAGAAGCGTCGTCAAGTTGAGTATAACTTGTATAACCCAACAAAGTGTTATTCTGATACCATTGATAAGATACATTACCTGTCCAACCATCAGCATTTGCATTCAAAGTGACGTGATCGCCAGCGCAAACATTTGTATTTGAAGCAGTGATTTGGATATCTGCACCAAATTGTTGAACTGTGAACGGTTCAGAAACAGTTTGACAAGAACCATTAGAAACGGTAACAGTATAAACACCAGCAGGAACGTTTACAGATTTTGTAGTAGCACCATTGCTCCAACGGTAACCTGTAATATCAGTACCATTAGCAGTAAGTTGAGTAGTATTACCTTCACAAATGACATTGTCACCAGTAATAGTAACCAACGTAGGAGCAGGGTTAACAGTAACAGTAGCTAAAGAAGCAGGAACATTGGAAACGCAACCAGATTCACTATAAGCAAGAGCAATGAAGTTGAATTCGCCAACCTCGTTGAAATTGCGAGTAATAGTAGCAAGGTTTTCACCAGAAATTTCTACACCATTTTCGAACCATCTGAAAGAAGAAGCATTTTCAGCAGTAGCGGAAATAGTAGCTTGACCTCCTTGGCAAATAATTGTAGAACCTTCAATAGCAGTAATTACAGGAGCATCGTTAACAACGATAGAAACATTGTCATTAGCAACACAGTCACCATATTGAACAGCAACACTGAAAGTATTATTTTCAGCAGTAGGAACAACATCGATGATGGAATTGTGACGAATTTCTTCAGGAACATTTTCAGACCAAGTGTAAACAACATTACCTGGCCATGCACCAATACGGGAGACAGACAATGTAACGTGTTCACCAGGACATACGTTGGTAGCAGATGCAGCGATTTGCGGTGACAAACCGTATGATTCAACTGTGAAAGGAGCAGAAATAGCTTGACAACCATTTTCAGAAGAAGCAATCACGTAGTAAACACCAGCAACTGCATTTTCAAGTTGAGCATCAGTACTTGTAACAGGACCATACCATTGATAAGAAGTAGCGCCTTGTGCAGATGCAGAAAGAGTAGCAGTACCGCCGTCGCAAATAACATTGTTACCAGTGATAGCCAACTGAGTAGGAGCACCTTCAATTGTAATATGAAATTGTGTAGAAGCCTCAGAAATACAGCCTGATTGGCTGATTGCTTTAGCAACGACATAATGATCACCTGGAGTGTCAAATGAGAGCAACAAAGAGTCTCTGTTTTCACCAGGAACGAGAGCGCCATCCAAATACCATTCGTATGAAACAGCATTTTCAGATGCAGCAACAGCATAAATTGTATTACCAGCACATATAGTAGTATCAATGCTTGCAATTACATTATGGCATACTGTTCTGAAAACAGCAGAGTCTCTATATTTAGTAACTTGAACATAAGTAGTATCAAAACGATCAAAAGTAATAGTTGTATCAACAACTTGCTTTGTGAATATATGACCATCAGTATATTGACCCAAACCAGGACAAGCAACAGAAGTACAGCTTTCAGAATCCATTACAAATCCATTACTGATTGCAAAAGAAAGGAAATTCATATAAGCTTGACCCCACAAAACGCAAAGGCACTCAGCATTTTCAGGATTGGAAGTAATATAAGGAGTAGCAAAATAAGAACCAACGTAAAGTGTTCTAGGAGCGGAATAAGTTGTATCATAAATTTCATCAATATGATCAATCTCTTCAACTACATAAGGAACACTATCAAAATGATCAAATACTTGTTCACAAACAAGTGAATTGACACCAATTGCAGGAGCAGCAGGAGCATGATTTACGATAATGTAAATGCTGTCAACTCTGGACTGACCTTGCGTCGTTGTAGAAGTAACCGTGTAGAAACGAGATGCTGTAGGAGCAACTGTTACGGTTGCACCGTGTGCATGGTGTTCATCATTCCAAGCGTAGGTAACAGTACCTTCTGCCCAACCAGAAGTGTGAGCTGTCAACTCAACAGTTTGGCCTTCGCAGATTTCTGTTGAAGGAAGAGCAGTGATGAAATTGTTGGAACCTTCTTCAGTAACTACTACGGAAACAGGTTCGGAAACACAACCGTTAGAAGATTTAGCAACTACAGAATAGATGCCAGCAGTAGCGGAAATTTGATTGTTAGATGTGAATGCACCACCATTCCAAGAATATGCAACAGCATTGTCAGCGTGAGCTGTCAATGTGGTGTGTTGACCTTGAGCGATTACGAGGTCACCAGAAATGGTGAGGTTCGTAGGAGCGGCCTCAACAGTAAC
>JAZRYT010000133.1:0-9893 GCA_045600905.1 Bacteroidales bacterium | reverse complement strand
GTTTTCCGGGTAGTTTCTGGGTAGTCTTGTTCTTTTAGGACATTTATTAGGACATTTTCCGGCCGTTTTTCCACATCATCACCATCTGCCACAGAAACGTTGTCCCCGGTTACCCAAACATTGCCCTCCAGACAATATCGGGAGCTGGCTGCTGCCTATCGAAAAGAATTACACTGTTGTATATGCAAGTTTCAAAATCCAAATGAAAATCCCACCAAAAATAGCCGGACGAACCGGGCCCCGTTCTGTCGTCGTCTTTCAGACTCCTTAAAATCCAATGGAAAATCTTTTTTAAAATCCACTTCAAAAATAACTTCTTTCTCCCCTCCGCCTCTTCATTTTTTACATATACACATCTTCAAACTTTTTTTGTATCTTTGCGGCTCGTTTGCATTTCGCACTCTGAAATCAAATAATCAACTAACAAATAAAACATTAACACAATGTACACCAATTTTCAAGAACACCTTCAGAAAGAATTAGCCGACATCAAAGAAGCCGGTTTGTACAAAAACGAACGTATCATCGCTTCTCCGCAAAGCGGTGAAATCACTCTGCAAGACGGTAGCAAAGTGCTCAACTTCTGCGCTAACAACTACCTCGGTCTCGCTAACAACCCGCAACTCATCGCTGCCGCTAAGGAAGCCCTCGACACCCACGGTTACGGTATGGCTTCCGTACGCTTCATCTGCGGTTGCTCCGATTTGCACAAAGCGCTCGAAAAGAAAATCGCTGAATTCTTCGGCACTGAGGACACCATCCTCTACGCTGCTTGCTTCGATGCCAACGGCGGTGTTTTCGAACCCCTGTTGACCGACCAGGACGCCATCATCTCCGATGCCCTCAACCACGCTTCCATCATCGACGGCGTCCGCCTCTGCAAGGCCGTTCGCTATCGCTATAAAAACGCTGATATGGCCGACCTCGAAGAACAACTCAAGGCCGCTCAAGCTCAACGCTTCCGCATCATCGTCACCGACGGCGTATTCTCTATGGACGGCAACGTCTGCCCGCTCGACAAGATCTACGAACTGGCACAGAAATACAACGCTATGGTTATGGTTGACGAATCACACTCCGCAGGTGTTGTCGGCAACACCGGTCGTGGCGTAACCGAACGCTACAATCTCCGCGGCAAAATCGAAATCCTCACCGGCACCCTCGGCAAGGCATTCGGCGGCGCTATCGGCGGCTTCACCACCGGTAAGAAGGAAATCATCGACATGTTGCGTCAACGCTCCCGTCCATACCTCTTCTCCAACTCCATTCCTCCTATGGTGGCTGCTGCTGGCTGCAAGATGGTTGACATCATGTCCGAAACCAACGAACTCCAAGACAAACTCCACAGCAATACCGACTATTTCGTTGCTAAGATGAAAGCTGCCGGCTTCGACATCAAACCTACGGAATCCGCTATCTGCGCTGTGATGTTGTACGACGCTAAATTGTCACAGGTCATGGCTGCCAAATTGCAAGAAGAAGGCATCTATGTCACCGGTTTCTACTATCCTGTCGTTCCGAAAGACCAAGCCCGTATCCGCGTTCAAATCTCCGCAGCTCACGAACCCGAACACCTCGACAAGTGTATTGCTGCCTTCACGAAGATTGGCAAGGAACTCGGCGTGATTAAATAGGTAATAGGTAACAGGTAATAGGTAATAGGTATTTGTTATCTGTTGATTGACATACATATATTACAATTCAATTATTTATTCATTTAAAACAGAACTATTATGAAAAAGATTCTTTTATTCTCCATCGTATGCCTTGCTGTCATATTCTCAAGTTGCAGCAAACAAACCGATACCTATAAAACATCTTTCGAGTATTCTTTTGCCAGCGATGCCAACAGAAATGCCGTTGACGTTTTGATCAACTCCTACAACTGGGTATGGATTGGTGAGAAATCATTCAAAGGCCACGACCTCGGTTTTAATGACAATTCCGCATACGTAAAATTTGCGGCTTCCCTCGCTGACATCAAATTGCACAGTGGCGATTTCAAAAACTACTTCGCAAACGATGATTCTTTCGAATATATTCTTTCCCGTACAACCGACGGTACTAACAAGGTCATCTACCAATCCCACATCGTATTGGATGCTGACGGTCACCTCAATGACATTACCGTTGTTGACAGACTCGGCGAAGAATAATCCTCATACAAGCTGAAAAAACGCTGTCTATAGGGCAGCGTTTTTTTTTAAACATTTACCCAAACACTATGAAAGAGACCATTTGCGCCATTTCCACACCTCCCGGATTGGGAGCCATCGCCCTTGTCAGAGCCTCTGGAGAAAATGCCTTCCCCATCGTTGCCAAACTGTTCGGTCCGCGCCTCGCCTTTATGGAGCTGAAACCGCAAATCGCCAAGTTCGCGGAGCTTTACGATGGCGACCAGCTCATCGACCAGGTGGTGGTCACCAAGTTCGCCGCGCCACGTTCCTACACGGGCGAGGATATGGTGGAGATTTCCTGCCACGGCTCCATCTACATCCAGAAAAAGCTCATCGAGCTATTGGTGGAAAACGGCTGCCGAATGGCCCATCCCGGCGAGTTCACGCAACGCGCCTTCCTCAACGGCAAGATGGACCTGCCGCAGGCCGAAGCCATCGCCGACCTCATTGACTCCCAGTCGGAAACGACCCACCGTTTGGCCGTCAACCAGCTCAACGGCAACTTTTCCAAAAAAATCAACGAGCTGCGCGAACAGTTCGTCAACTTGGCCTCTCTCATCGAATTGGAGTTGGATTTCAGCGAAGAGGATGTCGAGTTTGCCAACCGTGAAGACTTCAGCCGACTGCTCACTTCCCTGCAAACGGAAGTAGAGCGCCTCATCCGCTCCTTTAAAATAGGGAACGTCCTCAAAAACGGCATTCCCGTGGCCATCGTCGGCAAGCCCAACGTGGGTAAATCCACCCTGCTGAACGCCATCCTGCAGCACGACCGCGCCATTGTTTCCAACATTCCCGGCACCACGCGCGACACCATCGAGGACACCTTCATCATCAACGGCACGCTGTTCCGCTTCATCGACACCGCGGGCATCCGCCAATCCCAAGACGAAATCGAGAACTTCGGCATCCAGCGCACTTACCAGGCCATCCAACAGGCCTCCGTCGTGCTCTATATGATTGACATCACCCAAGCCGACATTGACAAAGTCAAACAGGAAATCGCCGATTTTCAAGCCAATGTGGATATGACGGACAAACAATTGGTGCTCATCGCCAACAAAATCGATGAGATGGAAGAGCTGCCCGCCAACTACAAGGCGTGGCACGATATGGGCATTCTCTTCATCTCCGCCAAACGGAACGTCAATATGGAGAGCATCGAAGAGCAGCTGCAAACATTCGTGTCGCATTTCGACATCCAGGATTTGTCACTGCTCACCAACGAGCGCCACTACGCGCTCCTTTCCGAAATCAGCACCAGCATTGAGCGCATCCAACATGGCCTGCGCGACGAGATTCCCACAGACCTGTTAGCCGAGGACGTGCGCGCCGCCATCTACGATTTAGGCTGCCTCACCGGCACCATCTCCACCGATGAGCTGTTAGGAAACATATTTGGAAAGTTCTGCATCGGAAAGTAAATCAGCCTATTATAAACAGCCGCCCTATCTATCACTTCAGGTTACGTTTTAGCTGATTCTATTGAATTTCCTGTTGGAAACAAATTGCCCTTGTGGTTATTGGGATTTTTGTATTAAACAAACACGACGAGCCTTATGACGCTGTACATTTTCAATCCGGAACACGACTACGCCCTTGCCAACAACGACGAGCACTTTATGGCATTGCAGTCCGCGGTGCAGTTTGCCAACGACTGCGCACCGTTCCTGCGCTATTTGTCGGACGACGATGACAGCCATCTGTTCCTCCCCTACTCCACGCCACGTCCCGACTTGTCAGATCTTCACCCCCAGCGCGTCGTTCCGTGGGGCTGGGACAAGCTCGTGACCTACCAATTGCGCAATGCCGGGCTTTCCGACGAGCATTTGCCCTCGCCCGCACAATTAAACGAAATTCACACTTTGGCGCATCGCAAAACCTCCATCGCCGCGATGGACTTTCTGCGCGCACATTGCCCAGACCTGGAGATTCCTCGCTCAGCCGATCAGCTCACCGACCTACAGCAAATCAAAGCCTTCGTAGATCGTTTTCCAGACGCCATCTTCAAGTCGCCCTATTCGGGAAACGGCCGTGGCAACCTGTACGCGCACGGTGTGTTTTCTCCGACATTGGAAAGGCAGTGCAAAGGCGTGCTGCGCCGCCAAGGTTCCATTCTAGCGGAACCCTTATATAATATTGTACAGGATTTTGCGATGGAGTTCCGCTGCCATAATGGCGCGGTTTACTTTGCCGGATATTCTCTTTTCGAGACGAAGCACTACGGCTATGCCGGGAACGTGCTTTGCGCGGACAGTGCCATCGAGCAGATTTTGCAGCAGTGGACAGACCTTCAAACGTTGCACCTCATTCGCGAGGCGGTAGCAGCATTTCTTTCGCAACAAATCGCGCCAGCATACGAAGGTTATTTGGGCGTAGATATGTTCTTTTACCAGGAAAACGGACAGTACAAGCTCAATCCGATGGTGGAAATAAACGTGCGGATGACGATGGGGATGGCGGCACATCTGCTGTACGAGCGTCACGTACATCCGGCATCCACCGGCACGATGGCGATTGAATACCGCGGCAAGCGCGGTGAGTTGCGGGATTATATCCAATCCAGGCCCAAAATGCGGTTCTCGGACGGCAAATGGTGTCACGGAACGTTAGCGCTCAATCCTGTTACTGAAGAGACGCAATACGCTGTGGTTGCAGAGCTTCAAGGCAAATAAAAAAAGGCACCGTTTCCGATGCCTTTCTATAAAATTCCTTATTTCGAATTCTATTACACGAGGTTGGCGAAGCCCATAAAGGCCATTGCCAAGATGCCTGCCGTAATCAGCGCGATTGGCACACCCTTCATTCCCTTAGGGATTTCAACCAATTCGAGTTGTTCACGGATGCCGGCGAAAATCACGATAGCCAAGGTAAAACCGATGGCGATGGCGATGGCGTAAAGAGTGCTATCCAAAATAGTGATAGCGTGACCTTGGATAACGGGATTCTTGGTCACATTGATGGCGACACCCAAAACAGCGCAGTTGGTGGTAATCAGGGGAAGATAAACACCCAAAGCCTGATACAGGGAGGGGCTGACCTTCTTGAGCATAATTTCAACCATCTGCACGAGGGCGGCAATCACCAAAATAAAGACGATGGTTTGCAGATACGTGATGTCCAACGGGAGAAGGACGTATTTCTGCAAGGTGGAAGTCACCAAAGTGGCCAATGCCATCACGAAGATGACGGCCACACCCATTCCCAACGCGGTGTTCACCTTACTGGAGACACCGAGGAACGGACAAATACCGAGGAACTGCACCAACAAAATGTTGTTGACCAAAACAGCTCCGATAATCATTAATATATATTCCATAATTTAATGCGATAATGTGATAATACGATAATGTGATAATTTGAGAACAAGTAAATCGCTAAGATTTATGTCGTATTCTTTAATCCTTAAACTTTAAACTTTAAACAAAGAACTACTTGGTACAACATTGAGCCTTCCGTTTTTCTTCGTGTTTGTTGACAAGATGGCGAACGAGAGCCATAATGAAACCGAATACGAGGAATGCGCCCGGGGCGAGAATGAATATCAGGATATTGTACTGTGACGGGATGAACTGATGTCCCATAAAGGAACCGGCGCCGAGGATTTCGCGAACGGTGGCAATCAGGGTCAGGGAAATGGTAAAGCCAATACCCATACCCAGGCCGTCCAATGCGGAATCGAGCACGGAGTTCTTATTGGCAAATGCTTCTGCACGTCCCAACACGATACAGTTCACGACAATCAACGGGATAAAGACTCCCAAGCTTGAGGACAAAGCCGGCAGGAAGCCTTGAATCAGCAGGTCGATGATACTGACGAACGTAGCAATGATGACAATATAGCACGGGATACGCACTTTGTCGGGAATGACGTTTTTCAAAAGGGAGATAATCATATTGGACATCAGCAACACGAATGTGGTGGCGGCGCCCATACCGAGGGCGTTGTTCACTGAAGTAGTGACTGCCAATGTGGGACAGGTACCGAGTACGAGAATCAAGCTCGGATTTTCCTTGAAAAAACCTTTTGTGAAAATGTTCAGTTTACTCATTATAGCCCTCCTTTACTTTCATAAAAACATTGTATGCTCTTTGTACGGCATCGCAATATGCGCGGGAAGAGATGGTAGCTGCCGTGATGGCATCCACATCGCCGCCGTCTTTCGTTACCGACAACTTGTAGGTGGCAGGATCCTGGCCGTTGAACTGGTCAGCGAAATTGGTCTTGCCCTCTTTCTTATTAATATTGTCACCAAGGCCCGGCGTTTCAGATGCGCTAATGACTTCCGTGTTGAGGATGGAGCCATTGGCATCCAAGCCGACCATCAGGTCGAAGCGGCCTGAGAAAGCCTTCTTGGTGTAGGTTTCGATACCGGCGCCGAACAAGGTTCCGTCTTCCTGGATAGCCAGATGGACGAGAACGCCTTCGTCGTCACCTTCCAATGTGACTGTAGTATCTTTCAATTGGCCTTTGAATCCAGGCAATACGGCATTCAAGGCATTTTCCTTTTTCTCTTTTTGTGCGTTATCGATAGGTTCTTTGGTGAGGGCGTAGATGCCTGTCAGGGCTAAGCCGGCGACCAGCGCGATGGTGGTCAGCACCAGAACCAGACGTAATAATGACGCTTCTTTTTTCTGTGACATAGCGGTAAGTATTTAATTATTTAGCGTATGTTTTAGGTTTAAAGCCTTTATTAATCAACGGCACCAGGGCGTTCATAAACAGGATGGAGAATGAAACGCCTTCGGGATAAGCACCGAACAGACGGATGATGATGGTGAGCAGACCGCAGCCGCAGCCGAACACGAGCATTCCGTTCTTGGATGTCGGGGAAGTAACCATATCCGTAGCCATAAAGCAGGAGCCGAGGATCAAACCGCCGGCGAGCAAGTGGAAGAACGGATTGGCGTACTGTGTCGGGTCAACCAACCAGAAAATGCCGGAGAAGATAAAGGCAGTTCCCATAAATGCGACAGGGATGTGCCAGCTGATGATTCGTCTCCACATCAGGAAGGCAGCACCTATCAGCAGTGCGATAGCGGAAACCTCACCGAAGCTGCCGCCCATCTGTCCGACGAGCATATTGGCGTATGAAGGCATTTGGCTCATATCAACGGCAGAGCCTTCTTTAAGGATGCCCAAAGCGGTAGGTCCCGTCACGGCGTCAGCGAAGCCCCACACGGGAGTAGCCACCGGCCAGGTCGTCATTGCCACCGGGAAGGCGATGAGCATAAAGACACGGGCAACCAATGCCGGGTTGAACGGATTGTGTCCCAAACCGCCGAACGGCATTTTGGCAACACCTATGGCTATCAAAGCACCCACGACAATCATCCAAACAGGAAGATTGGCCGGCACGTTGAATGCCAACAACATACCGGTGACAGCCGCAGAACCATCCGTGATGGTCGGCTTCACCTTCATAATGAAACGCTGTATCAAGTACTCAAACAACATACAGCAACCTACGGATACACACGTCAACACGATAACGGGCAGTCCAAAATAGAAAATGGACACCAGAAATGCCGGTATCAACGCGATAACCACTGACCACATAATCTTCTGCACAGAATCATCGCTGTGCACGTGTGGCGAACCGGAAACGTTTAAAAGCTTGTTCATTTTATTGTTATAGTTATTTTGTTAATTTTTCAAACTTGAAACCTGAAACTATCCTTTCTACAGCTGTCCTTTCAACGCCTTCATTTCGTACTTTGCCTTGAGCAGTTGGATATTATGGATTTCCTGGCTCATCAACGACTGCAATTCGTCGTTGTGCTGCCGGATATAGTCTGTAATCGTAATAGTTCCGTTTGCCAACTGGCTGGAATAGGTCTTTGTCAGAGTGGCATATTTTTCTGTAATCTCCCTATCCAGAACCAACAATTGCTCAATGCGTCTGATTTCATTCATCTTGTCTTGAATGGCTATCTGATTGGACTTTTTGAAATCAGCTTCCTGGCTTTCGAGGATTTGTTTCTGGATATTGATGACCTTGCTCACGCCTGAAGTCTTCGCCCAGTCAATCACGGGGATTCTCAAATTGACGCCCGCCATATAGTACCAATCGGGGCGGTTGAAGAAGAACTGGTAGTCGGGACGGCCATATCCGCCGGTGGCGAACAGGGAAATTTTCGGAAGGCTGCTGGAAAGATGCAGTTTGCGTTGGAACTCCATCTGTTTGATCTGATTGTCGAAAATAGCGAATTCCAAACGGTTGGATTCATCAGATGAGGAAAAATCATCCAGTTGCGGCATCTCGAACTCGGCCTTGGACAAATCCTGTCCGGTCAAAATGGAGAGTGTGGATATGACGGATTCGCGTTTGGAAACGATTTCGCCGTAGCTTTGTTTCATCTTCAGAGCTTCCACTTCCAATTGGGAAACATCGTTTTGAGGAATGACACCTTCTTTATACAGAACGCGAAGTTGCTGCAACTGGTCGTCAAATGTACTTTGCACATTTTCGATAATGCCCATTTGCTTGTCCAGAATCAGGAGATTGAGGTAAAGGGAAATCACCTGGGCTTTGATTTCATTCATTGAAAGCTCAATCTTATAGATTTCAGCATCATTCTGCAGGGTGGCATATTGTTTCCCATAGAACATCTTTCCGCCCTCAAACACTACCTGTTCAAGGTCCAAGCCTATATGATACTGCATTTTCGCCCAATCCGGATTTTCATTAAAGGGATAGATGGCAGGCGCATCGGCGGATTCATAGCTGAAACGGCCGTTGATGGACAATTTCGGGAACAAATGCGATGCGGCATTATTGAGACTAGTCTTTAAAATCTGCTCATTCAACTCTTTTTGCACATTGGCGGACGTTTGCGAGACAGCCCACTGCTGGCATTGGTCAATAGTCACTGTCTGCTGCGCAAACATCTGACTAACAAACAAAAAAGCGAATACAAGTAAGTATATTTTTTTCATATAATATATATGGCACGTCTAATTTAAAACAAGCGGCAAAAATACATTTTTTTGGCTGATTCTCCCAACTTTTTTTGGAGATGCGGAAAAGTTTCGGGTTTCAAGTTGTTACTTTATACTTGTTGACCCGATTTATTTTGATTTTATTATGATTTGGGCGGCCCGGCACCGCACACGCACTTCCCAACGCGGTGCCGTCGCGCTTTACGCCCTAACTTGCTGCCCACCCACCATGCGCCGTCAGGCGCATAATTTGTTTCAGATTTGCATAGATTTGCTTCCATATAAGCATCCCTGTCCGCCTACCCGCACGCAAGTAAATGGGCTCCAATCGCTGCCGCGGTCTCCTATCGCACAGGTCGTGGGTCCTGTTTGTTTCCGATTCCTCCTCAGGTTGCGACCTCCACTGCCTTTACGGTCTGACCCGAGGTTACTGAGATACAACCCCTCCGGGGTTGCTGAAGATACGCTGCAATCCCTCAGGTTGCGACCTCCACTGCGTTGCGGTCTGACCCGAGGTTACTAAGATACAACCCCTCCGGGGTTGCTCAAGGTACGGCTGCAATCCCTCAGGTTGCGACCTCCACTGCGTTGCGGTCTGACCCGAGGTTACTAAGATACAACCCCTCCGGGGTTGCTCAAGGTACGGCTGCGCCGTGATATTTTTTAATAAGCTGGTCAACAAGTATATGGTAACTTCTTTTTTTTGTACTTTTGCGGCCTTTCGTTCCCTATTCAGGAAAACACATTATTTCATTGATTATTCAATTATTAACATA
>JAZRYT010000132.1:0-6351 GCA_045600905.1 Bacteroidales bacterium | reverse complement strand
AACCCGACGGACAAATGGATACCGTATGTGCAACAACAGTTCCAAGCGGTTGGGAAAAACATTTCGCCAGAGTTGGTTGGTAAGCTCTGCGCTATAGTAGATAACCATTCTTCATACGTTCAGCAATTAGCTTGGTACACTCTATGCAACACCCAAACGACAGCCACAGAGGACGATCTGTCTGCGGCTATAGAAGAATTAGTGCAACAGAACGAACCGCTTTTTGTGCAACAGACAGAAATGCTAACTTCGTATCAGTTGAATTTTCTTCGTGCCATACTTCACGGAGTCAAAACCGGTTTTGGAACAACTACTATTAGAGAGGAGTACCAACTTGGCACCGCATCCAACATTGTGCGTTTGAAACAAGCTCTACTGGAAAAAGAATTGATAGAAATCCACCTCGATGGTGTCTCCATTGGGGATCCGGTGCTGAGGATGTGGCTTAGGAAAGTCCTGCGGTGATTTTTTAGAACTTCAACCGCACGCCTCCCAAAAAGTTGATGCCGGCCTGCGGATAAAAACCCGCGTCGGAATAACGTGCGCCATTGTAATAGTAACTGTAAATCCAAGCGTTGCTCTCATATTTTGCGTTGAAGAGGTTGTTGACTTGGAAATAGAGCCCTAACTCCTTGGCTAACTTCTTGAATTCGAACGTGTAGCTGATTCTCAAGTTGGTGTACGAATAGGGTTTCAGGCAGCGCCCGTCATTGCCGGAGTTGTCCAGATACTGCTTGCTCACGAATTTGGTAGTAAGCGAAATGTCGAAGTTCTTGAGTGGCGTAAATGTAAAGTCGTTGGCCAACACAACAGCCGGCGAGAAGGCAATCGGCGTGTTGCCCAGATGCTCTTCCACTTGCCCACCGTTGTCCCAATCATCCACATAGTTCACAAAGTCGATGATGCGATTTTGGCTCAGGCATCCGTTAATATGCCACGTAAAGAAGCGCACGGGCTGATAAGCCACTGCGAGTTCAAGACCGAGGCGGTAACTCTTATCCACATTGGCCATAATGGCGGCTCCCACATCATTGATTTCCCCCGTAAGTACTAATTGGTCACGATAAAACATACTGTAAACCGTAGCATTGAAATGGAACTTCTTGTTGTACATCATATAACTGAATTCCAGATCGTGCACCATTTCGGGAACGGGCTTTTTAGCAGCAGGCGCGTCAATGATGTCGGAGCGTGTGGGTTCTCGGTTGGCGGTGGAGTACGAAAGGTCGAAACTATGTTTCAATTTTTCGTTTTTATCCAAAAGATAATGCAGCGCTATTTGGGGATTCACAAAATTCCACAAATAACTTTGCGCCACATCCAACCTATTGTCATCCGTACCTCCAATTTTATAATCCATCATTCGATACTGACATTCGCCACGAACGGAAAATCCTTTGTAAGTGTATCTCAAACTGGCGAACAACTTGGTCTGCAGCTTGTCGCCTTGTCCGACATACCATTGGTAATCCACCGGAAAATCGCGCACACAGCCGGGCTGAGACCAGATGACATTGCCATAATGATGGCCGTCATAGTTGTCCACATCCACACCGGCGAACCAGGCCAAGCCATGCATGAAATCATTTTTGAAACGAATGCTTCCCTTGTATTGGGTATGCAAGCCATAATAGTAATTATCCAAATATTTTTGAGTGATAAAATCTGCCGTAGAGATGGTGCTGTCCGCTGGAAAAAGTCCATAACTGAGCGGATTCTTGTCGTCTTTATACTCTTGGTAGTATCCGATTCCCCGCGTCAGGTGAGCCGCCACATGGAGTTGGTGGCGTTTGGAAAAATCTCGATTATACCACTTCTTTTCATACTCCAACTGATAATGCGTTTGCGTGTAATTGTCTTTTTCATCGGCGTAATAGCGGCGCTCGCCGTTGTCGGTGAAGTATTCGCCGCAGCTGTTGTATGCGCGGTTCGTGGTCAGAGAGTCAAAAGGCACACCGTTCCAAGCCAAGCCCGTATGTTCTGTTCCGTAAAGAAGATGGAACTTCAGCGTTCCGTAATCTTTAGTGGGAAGTTTTTCACTTAAAAAACGATATTGTGCCGTGAAGAACACGGAGTTGAGACGTGCGGACGAGCGGTCGATGAAGCCGTCGCTGCGGATGTCGGAGAAAGATGCCAGTGCGGAGAATCTTTTGCCGAGCAGTCCGGTGCCGGCGCTTACAGTGTTGTGCCAAGTGTTGAACGAGCCGTATGCGCTGTTGACTTCGGCGAATGGATTTTCCGGAATCTCACGGGTTTTGAAATCCACGCGGGCGCCATACGAAATAGAGCCCGGCGTGGTGTTCGCGCCACTCTGCACCATCACCTCCTCAATATAGGAGCCCATATCGGGCAGATTCACCAGCCAGGAGCCCTGGGATTCGGCATCATTGATGGTCACTCCGTTTAACGTGGTATTGATACGCGTCTGGTCAATGCCGCGGATACGCATATACGTGTAGCCGAGGCCCGTACCCGCGTCGGAAGTCGTGACCATAGACGGCATCAGCTCCAGCAGATTGTTGACGCTGCCGTTGCCCTGCTGTTTCTGAATCTGCTGCAGCGACATCGTGGTCGCGTTGCCGGCAGTTTGAACGGTAGGCGGCACAAAGTGTATCATAACACCTTGCAGTTCGCCATGCTGTACCGTGTCCATTTGTCCGTGCGTCATAAAACAGCAAAGGACAAATGAAATGCAAAGCAAAAAAATTTGGAACCTGGAATGGTTGCCGGTCGCAATGAATTGCGTCCCTACATGAAACTTGAAACTCAAAAGCATACTCTAACAGTTTTATTACGTTAATAAAATACTGAAAGAGGGAAATTGAAAAAAGAAACGGTTTTCTCCCTACGGCGGCATTATCCGCATCAGGTTCAACGGGTCTGATCTCAGCCCAAAAGGCACCCCTTTCAAAACGGCGGCAAAAATACAAAATTTTTGTACTTTTGCATTTCCAAAAAAAACGATGCCCTATGTATATGAACGAAGACCTTTTTATTGACTTTTTAAGCAATAAGGAGATATTGTGGCTGGGCATCAACTTCTCCAAAGCACATTTCACCAAAAAGGGATTTGATTTCTCGCAGGAGATCATGCAGCACTACCTCCACGATTGGAACCTTCTGATTTTGAACGACCAAAAGAAATACGACATCCGTATGAGTTTCCGCAAGCCAGTGATGCAGTATGACTTGTCGCTTACAACCAAAATCAACAAGGGACTGAAGGTCAACCATCTGCTCACCCAGCGCATCGACATCAAGGACGTGCTTTCCGACGAGCAGGTAGTAGCGTATTTTTCGAGTCTCGAATTTCCCACGAGTTCTAAATACGCCTTGACATTCTTGGTGGAATCCTTTGACGACTCCACCAAAATGGCGGCCATTTGGATTGTCATTTTGGAAACGGAGAACCGGAATGTTGTGCTTTGCGAAAAATTCCTCAAACAGCCCGGCGGATTCGGCACCCGCAACTATTGGGCGAGGACATTTTACAACTTGTTATTCGACATCAAATCATCTTCGTTTCTGCGTTGGGAAAATATGGTACAGAACCAGATCGACGCCAGCCAGGACGAATCTTCTCCCGTAATTTTAGGATAAAAACGTTACATCATGGGCGCATTCAAAGCATACGATTTCCGCGGAACCTTCGACAAGGATTTCGATTTGGACACCGTTTACAAATTCGGCTATTTTCTACCCTCTTTATTGAAGACAGACAAAGTGCTGGTCGGGCGAGATATGCGCGTGTCTTCCCCGCAGATGTTTGAAGCACTGGCTAATGGTATTACGGATGCCGGCGCCGATGTTTACGATATGGGCCTGACGACTACGCCGATGGTCTATTATTTCACCGCGCAGCACCACTTTGATGCCTCCGTGATGATTACCGCGTCGCACAATCCCAAGGAGCACAACGGACTGAAAGTGTCACGCGCCAATGCGCTGCCCGTCGGTTACGACACCGGCCTTGGTGAAATCGAACGCAGGATTTTAGCGGAAGAGCCTGTCACGCCCGCTGACACCAAGGGCAAAATCGTGCCATACGATGTGACAGCCGAATATCTTACATTCCAATCCAAATTCCACCACGACATCTCCAACCTCAATATGGTGATGGACTGCTGCAATGGTATGGCCTCCATCTTGGTGAAGGAGATTTACGGCGAGCAGCCCTCCTATTTGTTTGATACGTTGGACGGCACGTTCCCGAATCACGAGGCCAACCCTTTGGAGCCGGAAAATATCGTTGCCTTGCAGCAGAAAGTGCGCGAGACGAAATCCGACATCGGCGTCATCTTCGATGGCGATGCCGACCGCGTGATGTTTGTGGATGAAAACGGCGACTTTATCGCTCCCGACCTGATGATTGCCGTTATGGGCCACTACTTCATTGAAGAAAAAGGCTACCAAGGCAAAGTCATCCAAGACATCCGAACTTCCAAGTCCGTGGCAGAATATATTGAGAAGATGGGCCGCGAGATGGAAATCTGGCGCGTGGGTCGTGCCTATGCCGCCCTCAAGTTGCGCGAAATCGACGGCGCCTTCGGCGGCGAGTTTGCCGGTCACTACTACTTCCGCGACTTCTTCTACTCCGATTCCGCGATGATTGCCTCGCAGGTCATTCTGCACGTGTTCAGCGAGATGAAAAAGAAGGGAATTTCCGTGTCTCAGCTCATCAAGCAGGTGAAACAGTACGCCAACTCCGGCGAAATAAACTTCACCATTCAGGAAAAGCAGGCCGCTATGGAAGCCGTGAAAGCGCACTTCTGCGCATTGGAAAAGCCCACCAAAATGATGGATTTTGACGGTTATCGCATAGAGTTTCAAGACTGGTGGTTCAACATCCGCCCGTCCAATACCGAACCGTATCTGCGCTTGCTGATGGAAGCACGCACCGAAGCGCTGCTCCAGGAGAAGCTGGATGCGATGAAGGCGGTGTTGAAGGATTTCGAAGTATAAATCATTTTCAACCTAGATTGGCAATAAAACCACTCTTCTGCAGATTGTGCGGATAACTTTTTTCGTATTTTTGCGCCCTCAACAGGAAATGAACATCGTAAATATGCTCAAAGACAGGATTCAATATGTGGTGGCTTTGATTGCCGAGTTTGCCAAAAGGTACAATATGACTGATGCCCAAGCCATGCGCTACCTGCAGCAGTATAATGCTTTGGAATTATGTGAAAAGCACTATGGCTTTTTGCACACTCAGTCTTTTGCGTCAAATGTGGATGATTTGAGCATTTATTGCAAGAGAATGGGAGGTTCATTATGATTTTGTATCACGGCTCTAATACTGAGATTGTTGAAATTGACTTGTCAAAATGCTATAAATATAAGGATTTTGGCCAGGCTTTTTATTTGACATTGGACAAAGAACAGGCTCTTGTCGTGGCAGATGCCAAGGTGTCTATTTTCGGCGGGTATCCAGTCTTGAACGCTTTTGAATTCGAAGAACACCTTCTTTTTGACGGGATGTTGTCGTATAGGTCGTTTGACAAATATGATGAGGAGTGGGCTGATTTTATTTATCGGCATAGAGACGAAAAACAAGTGCCTCCATATATGCACGGTTATGATGTTGTATTTGGTCCTATTGCCAATGACCGCGTGGGAATGCAAGTCCGAAATTTTAGAGAAGGCAATATTGATCTTGCTGAATTGTTGAAAAGATTAGAGTATATGAAAGGTGTTACTTTCCAGTATGCTTTTTGTACCGAGAAAGCCATTAGATATTTGAAAAAAATAAACTTATGAACATTACGGAAGCAGAATTCAAATGGATGGTTGAGATGATGACCGCCGACCTGATTCAACTGTTGATAGAGCGTGAGGACTATGAGTTTGTACGAGCTTTCGAAGTAGTGTATAATTCGGATACCTACCGCGCGCTCATCCGCCCTGAGACAATGCTTTACTATCAAAGTCCCGGCTACGTGTTCTCCTTCCTCCAGAATGAGATTAGGACAGGCAAAATGGGCTAAACAGGATTTTCCTATATTAGAACTTGCTTCATTGTTTTTTCATCCTTCCGACAACAAACAATTTCATAATAAAAGATTGGCTGGGGAAATATAGTGTCCTTTGGCGGAGAACGAATCGGAAAAATTGCTTTATGGAAAGAAGCTCTTCGTAAACCAGCAAGTGTAGCAATAACACCGCTCTTCTGCAGATTGTGCGGAAAGGAAGAACAGACATTAAATTTTATTATAACGAATTTTTCGTTTTATAACGAAAAAAGTATTATGTTTGCCGCCGTAATTTTATGGCTATGAGACTGAATCAGAAAATGACCGCTCCCGAAGAGGAGATTATGCAGATAATATGGAAAATAGGGCAGGGCTTCGC
>JAZRYT010000131.1:0-6347 GCA_045600905.1 Bacteroidales bacterium | reverse complement strand
CGCTGTGACATAACTCTTGTACTTTTGTTATTGTTCACAACAAAAATACTGAATTTCAGTGAAATACACAAGGGGTTATGTCACTTTTTTATTTTATTTTGCTCATTTCCAGCTCGATGGATGAGCTTGCGAAACTTAAATTAATGATTACCGAGGCACTGTTTAAATCCCATCCCCTCGGCGCGAAATCTGCGGAGTGTCTTCCCTCATAACTCTCCTATCGTGCCTCCATATCTGCCAGCTGTTGAAGATATTCTGCCACACAGAATAGAATGCAAGGAACACTGAAGACAACGGATCGAGGTAGGTGGTGGCCATCCAGATGCCCATCGCGGTGTTTTTCTGTCCGAGCAGTTGTCCGCCGGCAATGGTGTCTCCGTGTCTATGGCCAAGCCATTTGCCAAAGGCAAAGTGGAAAGCGCAGGTGATAATGGAGGCTACACCCAAGAGAAAGATGTTGTGTCCGTTGCCTTTACCATTGAGGAAAACATAATCAATGGTTCTGCCCAAGGTGAGTAGAAGGAGAAATGCCCAAATGTAGAAGGTGTAGTTTTTATATCTGCTTAAAAAGTCATTGGCTTTCGGTAAAAAGAGCTGAAGAAGCAGGGCTACAAAAAAGGGTAGGGCAATAGTGGGGCCTATTTTACTTAAAATCAGCAGAAAGGATGTCCAGAACGGCATATCTTGGTGCAAACCGATAAAGGAGAAGAAAAACGGTGCTACCACTGCCACCATTAGATTGCCGAGGATGGTGTATTCGGTCACCGTTTCGCGATTGGCACCCAACATACAGGAAATGACAACCACCGATGAAGCCACGGGACACAGCACTCCGATAAGGACACCTTGCGCCAGCAATTCATTGTGTATGATGTGTCGAATTAAGAGATAATAACTCAAACTGACTGTAATTTGAAATATCATAATCCAAATGCTCAGTTTTGAGATACGCAATTTGCGTACATCCACGGCGGCGAAGTTCAGCAATAGGATGAGGAATATGGCGTATGGAATAATAAATGCCAGATAGGCGCACCATCGATGAAGCAACAGTCCCAACACAATGGCGATGGGAAGGACAAAACTACGTAAGCGGGCCATAACTTATTTTTGAGCAAATTTCAGCATATAAATAGTAATTCCGAGAAATAGCATATTGGGCAGCCACGTGCCAAGGACAGGCGGCAATCCGCCGGAAACGGAAAACACCGTGGAGACCTGTTGCAAAAATATGAAGGTGAAAGCCAAGCCCATACCCATAAAAAGATGGACACCCACGCCACGCGCATTTTTTCGTGTTGAAACACTTAATCCCAAAAAGGTCATAATAATGATACCCAAAGGATTGGATACACGTCTGTGCGCTTCAATTTGGTAATGGGCAACCAGGCTCGAGCCTCTGATTTTTTCCTCTTTGATGAATTGGTTTAATTCCTTAAAGGACATCGTTTCGCTTACAAATGCATCTTGGTTGAGGTTCAACGGCAAGATGTTGAATGTGGTATCAATTTCATCTTCCGTAGTAATAACTTCCCGGCCATCCACAATGGAACGACGCATACAACGACTCAGCACCCATTGTTGCAGAGAATCATTATACTGTATCGTGTTGGCGGACAATTTCTCCACCACGGAATTGTCTTTGAGCACTTCGTAGGTGAAGTAAAATCCCGTTTGGGAGGATCTGTCCCAGCGTTCTACAAAGATATAGCTGTCGGCTGAATTTTTGATGTGCAGATTGGTTGTTTGTATGGCTTGTCGCCCGAAATGCTTGTATTTGAACTCATTCAGTCGTTCGCTGGTGTCCGGCACGACGAAGTTGGCCAAAAGCAGGGAGATGAACATTATTATTAATGAACCTACAAGGTAGGGAATGAGGAATCGTTTGAAGCTGACCCCGTTTCCTAAGATGGAGATGATTTCATTATGGGAAGATAGCTTTGACGTAAACCAGATGACACTGATGAACGTGAAAAGCGGAATGAACAAATTGATGAAGTAAGGTATGAAGTTGAAGTAATAGCCGGTAATGACTTCCTTGACGGGAACGGCTTTGTCCATAAAGCGTTGGATGTTTTCGGACACGTCGAATACGACGACGATGGTCATCAGCAAGGCAATGGAAAAGATCACCGACCCCAGGAATTTTTTCAAAATGTAGGAGTCGATGATTTTCCACCCTGTTTTTTCACAAAAACGGGTTCTCAGTTGCTGAAAAGTGGCTTTAACATCCATGCGTGTCTGGATTCTCAGCGTTTAGTTTTCTTTGAGCCATTGGTCGAGCCAACGGAAGAACTCACGTTGCCAAAGCATAGCATTCTGCGGCTTGGTCACGAAGTGGCATTCGTCTGGGAAGAAGAGGAAGCGGCTGGGGATGCCCTTCATTTGGGCGATGTCGTAAGCCTGCATACCTTCTGTGTAAGGAATACGGAAGTCGTTGCCGCCGTGGATGACGAGGATAGGAGTGTCCCAATTGCCGACAAAATGATGCGGAGAGAAGTCGTAGCTTTTAGGGGTGGGATTCTGCCAGTAGTTGCCTTCGATGTCGTGGTTGGCGAAGAAGAGTTCTTCGGTAGTGCCGTACCAGCTTTCAAAGTTAAACATACCGCAATGGGCGATGAAGGCTTTGAAGCGCTTGTCGTGGTGGCCGGCGAGCCAATAGACTGAATAGCCGCCGAAGCTGGCGCCTACGCAGCCGAGATGGTTCTCATCCACATACGGTTCCTTGGCCACTGCATCGATGGCGGAGAGGTAATCCTTCATACATTGTCCACCGTAATCCTTGCTGATTTCGTCGTTCCATTCCTGACCAAAGCCGGGCAGACCGCGGCGGTTAGGAGCCACCACGATATAGCCGTGAGCGGCCATCATTTGGAAGTTCCAACGATAGGAGTAGAACTGGCTGACAGGGGATTGTGGGCCACCTTCGCAGTACAGCAATGCCGGATATGTTTTCGTAGAATCGAAGTTCGGCGGAAGAATCACCCATACCAACATCTGTTTGCCGTCGGTGGTGGTCACCCACTTTTTGACGGTTTTACCCAAAGTCACGTTGTCTAACACATCTTTGTTGATGAAACTCAACTGTTTGACAGCCTTGTTCTGCAAATTGATGGAGTAGATTTCAGAAGGGTAGGCGTGTGTCGTCCTGGTGGCAATAATCTGGTTGCCGCAAACCTGCAGCGTGTTATAATCGTAGTCGCCATCGGTGATTTGTTCGAATTTTCTATTGGCGATGTCTAAGCTGTAAATTTGATAGGTAGCCTCTTTACAACTGTTGAAATAGATTTTCTTGCCGTCGGCGCTCCAAGAGAAGTTGGTGGCATCCTGGTCGAAATCAGTGCTGTAATCTTCCATCTTGTTGGTGGCAAAATCGTAAATCACCAAGCGATGTTTGTCAGATTCGAAACCATCGGTTTCCATACTCCACCAAACCAATTTCTTGCCATCTGGGGAGAAGACGGGGTCCATATCGTAACCCATATTGCCTTCAGAGAGGTTTTGCGTCTTTTGGGTTTCAAGGTTGTACAAATAGATGTCTGTATTGGTGCTTTCGGCGAATTTCTTACCGGAAAGTTTCTTGCAAGTATAGGCTAATTGTTTGCCGTCAGGGCTCCAGGCAATTTCCTCAATGCCGCCGAATGGAGGATTGGGGCTGTGGAATTTCTGGTCTTTCAGCAAATCGATGGAATTTTCGCATTTGGGGTAGTCGGCGATGAAGACGTGGCTGTAGGTGCCGTCAGCCCAGTAGTTCCAGTGGCGATACATCAAGTCATCGTAAATCATAGCGTTGGCTTCCGGAAGGTCGGGATAGCGTTGTGCAATGGTGGGGTCGATCTGTACATTCATCGCGTAGGTGATGTGCTTCATATCAGGAGAGTAGCTGAAGCAGTTGATGTCGCCGTCCACCTTGGTGAGTTGTTTGGCGTGGGAGCCGTCGGGATTGCATTCCCAGACCTGCGTGCCCTTGTCATCGCTGTACAGGTAGGCGATTTTCTTGCCATCGGGACGCCAGATGGGCTGCATCTCGTCGTTTGGAGTGGAGGTCAGGCGTTTGGGTTCGCCTCCCTCGATGGGCATCGTGTATAATTCGGCATTGCCGCAGTTCTTTTTATAATCGTAATAGGTAACGCTGTACAAAATGGTTTTGCCATCGGGTGATACCTGCACGTCGGAAAGACGACCCAGGTACCACAGGATTTTCTCATCCATAACACCTTTTGAAAAATCAGGTTTTTCACGGTTATCTTTGGAAATGACGGCATTAGAGTCCGTGTTGTTCTTTTTGGCGCAACCACTAAATAACATAATTGCCAGGGTTAAAAGGATTAGGTTTTTTTTCATAAAAATGGAAATTTGAAAACGGGTGCAAAAGTACTCCTTTTTTGTCAAAATGCTTTTTGAAAAAATAGAATAATGTAACGCGAAGAAATGTTATTTTTGCGGCCTGTTTTTTTGAAATTTGATAGAAAAAATAATAACAATGAAAAAAATCGCTGTTTTCGCATCCGGATTCGGTTCCAATTTCCAAGCCATCATCGAGGCTGTAAAAAGCAATAACCTACAGGCAGAAATCGCCCTGCTTGTGTCAGACAAGCCCAAGTGCAAAGCTGTGGAAAGAGCGCGGGAGAACCATATTGACACGTTCACGTTCGTAGCCAAGGATTACGCAGACAAGGCCGCATACGAGACAGCCATAATGGAGGAATTGCGCCGCCGTGACGTCGATTACATCGTGTTGGCAGGCTATATGCGCTACATTGGCGAAGTGCTGCTGACCAACTATCCTATGAAAATCATCAACCTGCATCCCGCATTGCTGCCTTCCTTCCCCGGTGCGCACGGCATTGCCGATGCCTATAACCACGGAGTCAAGGTTTTCGGCATCACCATCCATTTTGTAGATGAGGGAGTGGATACCGGTAAAATCATCGACCAGTTCGCCTTCCACGCCGAAGGTACGGAAACTTTGGACGAAATCGAAACGCATATCCACCAGTTGGAACACCAATATTTCCCCATAACCATCAACAGAGTAATCAATCAATAACCATTAAATACAAATGATGAAACCTACGATTACACTTATCAGCGACTGGCACTTACGTGACCCGTACTTGGCAATGTTTAAAGGCGATTTGCTTGCCACTATTCCTGACACTAACGTGTTGGACATCACCCACAACGTCGATTTCTTCAACCTCAGCCAAACGGCTTTTTTGATGAAGCAGAGCTACCGACATTTCCCAGAAGGCTCCGTGCATTTGATTTTGACGAATATCTCCAACACGTCAGATGCGTTGCCAGTAGTGCTTTATTATGATAATCACTACTTTATCAGTGAAGATAACGGCATTTTCTTTCTGATGTTCGGAAAGAGAGCGGAACTGGTAGGTCGTCAGATGAAGACTGGCGAAAGCGCTTCCACCTTATCCAATATGCTGAAATTGGCGCAGGCTATCCTCAAAGACAAAGAACGCGATATTACCACCGAGTACAAAGATTTCAAGCGCGCTTTCAGTGCCGAACCGATGAACATCATTCCCGAACGAACCGTTGAGGGAGAAATCATCTATATTGATGCCGCCTGCAATGCCGTCACGAACATCCCCACCCAAATGTTCAAGGATGCGGTGCAAGATAAGCCCTTTACCGCATTCGTGCAATCCAAAACAGAGTGGAAAATCCAGAAATTCCAAGAAAAGTATGTGAAAGAAGAAGGTATCTATTTCACCAATAACGCTTTAGAACATATTGAAATCACGATATTCCAAGGAGATGTCGCTATGTTGGCCTCTATGAATATTGGGGATAAGGTGGTGGTGAAATATTAGTATATATGCTCTAATTAATCAAGCTATAGTTTCTCAACAAATTCGATTATTTAAATATATGAAGTTAAGTTGAGGAAAGTTGAAAAAGTGCAAACTGTTTTTCTGAATCATTATTTGCCAATTTCTTCCGCTGAGAGACCGGTGGACTTGGTGACAATTTCCATATCGATACCCTGTTCCAACATTGATTTGGCAATGGACAGTTTGGTTTCAGCTATACCTTTTTCCAAACCTTCTTTTAGTCCTTTTTCCATTCCTTCTTTCAGTCCTTCAGCCCTGCCTTCCCATAGTCCTTCCATACGGTATGTCCTTGCCGAGTCGCGCGCGGACCTCATAAGGTCTATGTGGCGGAAATATCGGAGCTGTTCAGTTCTGCTCATCATCATATACAGCAGTTTTTCGCGAGCTTCCACGAGGCCCGGGGTGGTGGTGTCGTCCTTGATGCGGCCGTTCTTGAGGTAGTCGAGCCACTCCTCCAAAGGCGTGGCGGCCTCCTTGTCGAACTCGTTGACG
>JAZRYT010000130.1:0-11741 GCA_045600905.1 Bacteroidales bacterium | reverse complement strand
GCATCTGTTTCCTCCACCGCCGGCGCACGCTGAAACGGCAGAGGACCTATCCAAGGAAATGATTCTTGCCCAACACAAAGATATTCCCTTTCGGGCGAAAAGTTACCATATCTTTACATTTGGGCTCCATAATGAGAGATATTTAAAGGTTGTTTTGTCAAAAAAGACGGGGCAAAGGTAGAATTATTTTCAATACAAAATCCCCCCCCCCTGTGATTATTAAGAATTATTAACAAGTGAAAGAAATATTCAAAGTGAAATCATTTCATCCCAACAGAGGTTAGTCAGAAGCTTTTCAAAAACTGGCTGGAAGCCAGTATAATGAACAATGAATAATGATTAATGAACAATGACTATATGTATTGCCGTTTAGGCAATGTCCGACACGGCTGCGCCTACTGTAAAGCACTTAGTAAGGCACTTTGTTGCGTATGCAGGTTTTAAAATCACAATGAGAATCCACAAAAAATAGCCGGACGAACCGGCTCCTTTCCGGTCGTCGTCTTTCAGACTCCTCAAAATCCAATGGAAAATCTGTTTTAAAATCTACTTCAAAAATATCTTGCTAAGCCAAAATGACTTGTAAAAAACATCATACCTATTCCCTATTACTTATTCCCTATTACCTTTTCCCTGTCGTAGTATCAAACAAGTATTATGCACAACATATTCGTTATTCGACGACGGACTCTTCGCTGACGCTTCCGTTCGTAGATTTGTTTTCCAATTCCATCTTACCAAAACGGAACGTGATACCGGCACTGATAAAGCGGCTAACGTATTTGGAAGAGGAGGAGGAAATGTAGTACGGGTTGTTATTGGTGGTGTGGCTCTTATTCCAGTTGAAGATATCGTTGACGTTGATGAAGGCGGAAATCTTTCTGTTCAAGAAGTCGGCACGCAAACCGCAATCGATGGAGTAGCGAGGCTGGGTGGCTGTAAACAGCGTAACGTTCTTGGAACGGTAGTTGGCAGAGGCGTTAACCTCCAAGAACTTCCATAATTTGGCCCAGAAACGCAGACGCAAACTATACCCGAGGTTCGTTACAATACGCGGGTCGGTTTCGTTACGGAATTGGAATTCGGAACGACTGTAATAGACATTGGCGTAGAAACGAATATTCATAAAGGTTTTCAGCTTGTACGTGATGTTGGCTTCGGCTCCCGTATTGATGGATTTACCGGCATTTACCGGCATAGAGAAGGAAACGATACGTCCGAAATAGTCATTGAAGGCCACATCCGTCAAGTTGCTGGTTTGGTCTTTGGAATTTCTGAAATAGGCCGTCAAACCAACGTTGCCGAACTTGTTGAAGAACTTGGTCCAACCGAATTCAAAGGAGTTGGTGTAGCTGGGCAGCAAGTCCGGATTACCCATAGAATAGGAGTCTTCATTATAAGTAACAAAAGTAGAAAGGCGGGAGGCGGACGGGTTGCTGACGCGGCGCGTATAGCTCAGCTTGAGGTTATGCATAGATTTGGTACGGTAGCTCAAATGCAAAGAGGGATAAAGACTCCAATAGCCTCTTTTCACATTGTCTTTCGGAGAGTTGAGAATCTGATAATCGTAGTGAACATATTCTGAACGCAAACCGCCTTTAATAGTAAAGTCGCCGAATTTGTGCTGAATAGTCACGTATGTGTCAAAGTCATACTCTTTTTCATCTGTGTTTTTAAAACGCAGGGAGTCCAAATTGAACAAATCCGTATCAAAAACCAAAGTATCATAGCGGGTGAGATTTTTACCCAAATCGAAACTGCCGCTAACACCCATACTGATTTCGCCGTTTTTATGATAAGGGATGACATAGTCTAAATCGGCAGAGGTGGAGAAACTATTGGAGAACGAAGTATCCAAACGGTGTCTATCCAAATAATTCTGCGTGGCAAAGTCACGCAAAAAGTCGGCGGAACTGTGAGAATGATGGTAATTGAAAGTCCAGTCGGCCTGGATTTGATGTCCTTGGTTATTGAATTTGTGCTCGAAGTCGAGTCCTCCGTAGGCGCCGGCATTCAGTCCGGCTGAGGAATTGGACGTGCTGTATTCGAAGATGTCCGGGGTGTAAAGGTATTCCTGGCGGTATTCATCTTTAGTGCTGGCGGACCTGCTAAAGCTGGGGTATGTGCCAGCCCAGAAACTCATAGTGTTCAATGTGTCGAAGATATAGGAGCCGTTGAAGTTCAAGCCGCCGGAGAAGCTGTGGCTTCTGGAATTACCGCTGCCGTGATAGGTAGTCGCGGTATCGTGTTCCGTATTGAATTGGGTATAGGAATCTTCAGACAGGTTTTTACGTAAGGAGTAGGTGCTGTTCAAGTAGAAGCTGAGGGAAAGTTTCTTATCGGACCAAACGTATGAAATCCAGGGTGTGACGTTAGGCACGGAGGAACCGCGCACGCCGAAGCTCAAGAAGCTGTTCTTTTTGATTTCGGAAGTTGTTACAATATTGATGATGCCGGCATCGCTTTTGGAACTGTATTTTGCAGAAGGGTTGGTGATAACCTCAATGCGCTGCAAAGAGTTGGCGGGCAGTTGCTGGATGAACTCCTTGAGGTTCTCTTCGGTAAGATGTGAGGGACGGTCGTTAAGCCAGATTTCCACAGAAGAAACACCACGCAATGTGATATTGCCCTCTATATCGACTTCCACGCCGGGAGCGTTTTCCAAAGCATCAGCAGCCGTTCCGCTTTGAATCGTCGGGTCTTCGGCCACGTTGTACATCGTTTTTTCTCCATCTACCAAATAAACAGGCTTTTCGCCGGCAATGGTTACTTCCTGCAACGTGTTGCTCTCTTTGCGCAACTTGAGTTGGCCGACGTCAATCGTCGTGTTGGCTCCTTTGCAGGTTACAGGAACGGTCAGTGCCGAATAACCGACCAGAAAAGCCATCAGGTTGTATTGGCCCGCGGGAATGTCGGTAACCGTGAAGTTGCCTTCCGCATCAGTGAAAGTTATGCCCACATTGCGCATCGTCGAGTCCGGGGTAACAACGCCCACACGGACATAAAACAGCTTGTCCTTGCGGGTGCTGTCTATAATGGAACCCGTGATAGTAAAACTGTTTTGGGCAAAAACAGAACTCATAAGGACTGATAAAAGGAAAATAATAGTTATGCGCTTCATATTTAATGTTTTATTATAAAAATAGAAATGTCCTAGTCGAATAAAAAGAAAATCTTCAATTTTGCATATAATAGATATCCTATTAATTCTTTGGATAACAACGAGTAAGGGGTAATGATTATCGTTTCAGCAGTTTTCCTCTGACACCGGAAAAGACTTTTTTCACCAACACTCTTTCGTTATAAACCAAGGCGGCAACATACACTAAAAGCAAAGCCGTATTGACGACGTAAACCAAAATCTGGTTGTGCGGACGCAGCAATTTGCTCAAATAATAGATTATGACGGCCAAGGCGAAATAGCCGAGGATGGCTTTCAGGTTGTAGGGAATAGGATTTTTTTTCTGGCCTACGATGTAGGAGAGCAGCATACAGATACCGTAGCCGGCAAAACCGCCCCACGCGCACGCCATATAGCCGTATTTCGGAACAAAAATGAAGTTGATGGCCAACAATGCGGCCACGCCGATGGTGGAGAATATGGCGCCCCACCAGGTCTGCTTGTTCAGTTTATACCAAAATGAGAGATTGAAATACACGCCCATAAAAATTTCAGCCATCATCACAATGGGGATAGAACGCAAACCTTCCCAATAGTTTCTTTGGATAATGAATTTGAAGACATCCAGATAGAGAACCACGAGTAAGAAGGCCAATAAGGTAAACATCACGTAGTATTTCATTACTTCAGCCTGCATTTCGCGGCTGTTCTTGTCCTTTTGCCCGCCAAAGACGAACGGCTCGTATGCATAGCGGAAGGCCTGGGTGAAAATGGCGATAATCATCGCGATTTTGACGCAGGCACCGTAAATGCCCAATTGCACTTCACCCTCCTGACCGGGTACGATGAATTTGTAACAGATTTTGTCCGCCACCTGATTCAAAATGCCAATGAGACCTAACAACAACAGCGGCCACGTGTATTTCAACATTTCCTTGAGCAGTTTGGTATCTATGCCGAAGCGCATATCGCGCAGTTCGGGAAGGAAGCCCAAGGTGACGCCTGCTGTGCAGATGAGGTTGACGAGGAACACGTAGCCCACCTGATAGGAAGGATCGTACCAACCCATCAGGGAAGGACAGCTTTCGCTCAAATGCGGAGCCACCAAGAAAATGAACAGGTTGAGACCGACGTTGCAGATGATAAAGGCAAGTTTGAGGATGACGAATTTGAGGGCGCGGTTTTGGTTTCGCAGTTGCGCGAACAGGATAGCCTGGAATGCGTCTAAGGCGACCACTGACGCCATTATGCGGATATATTCTGGGTGGGCCTCATAATTCAGTGTGTTGGCAATCGGGACGCTGAAAATCATACAGAGAAGCCAGAATACCAAGGAGACAATCCCAACAGCACTGGCTGCTGTGGAAAAGGCCTTTTTGGAATCCACCTCGTCGCGGTTGGCGAAGTAGAAGAAGGTGGTCTCCATACCAAACGTCAACAAAACCAGTAGTAGGGCCGTGAATGCGTAGATGTTCGTCACGACTCCGTAACCACCGGATGCTGCGGCAATTTTATACGTGTAAAGTGGAACCAGCAGATAATTAAGAAAACGACCGATGATGCTGCTGAGTCCGTAAATGGCGGTCTGCCCGACCAGTTTTTTCAATGAGTTGGCCATATATGAATGATTTTAATTTTGAACAATAAGATTGTAAGAGAACTATTTAGCCACGAAAACAAAACGGTCGCAAAATTACGTACTTATCGTTATGTTGAATCGAGAAAATTAAAAACTTACAAACTATGGAACGTAAATTATTTTTTATGTACGTTTGCGTCCATTTTCTTTTACGACAATAATATAGAGTATTAATTATGAAAATCAGCGAAGTAACTAACTATTTAGAGCAAAAATTCCCTTTGAGATTGCAAGAGGATTTTGACAATTGCGGCGTGCAATGTGGTGATGTGGAACAGGAAATCAGCGGTGCGTTGGTCTGTTTTGAAATGTCAGACAGTGTTATTGACGAAGCCATTGCTATGAAGGCAAACTTAGTGATATCCCATCATCCGTTGATACTGAAACGCGGCATTTGCAAAATCGAGCCGAAGGACAGAGTGGGTCGTATTCTATGTAAAGCACTGGGGCACAATATGGTTCTCTATTCTATGCACACCAATATCGATAGTGCCGAAGGTGGCGGTAATGATGTTTTTGCCGAAAAACTCCAATTACAGAAAGTGCGCGTTTTGGTGCCTTCTGAGCAGTCTGATTTGGCAGACAAGAACGGTTTGGGCAGAATCGGCGAGCTGCCGACTCCTATGCCCGTTCCCGACTTTTTGCAATTTGTAAAGGACAAAATGGGACTCCACACTCTTCGTTATTATGGTGATCAAGATAAAATGATTGCCAAAGTGGCGGTTTGCGGCGGCGGCGGTTCCTCTTTTATTGAAGATGCGATGGCAGCTGGTGCGGATGCGTATATCACGGGAGACATCAAATATCACGACTTCTTCAGGGCTGATAAAAAAATGCTTATCGCCGATATCGGACACTATGAAGGCGAATTTTATATTAAGGAAATTATATATAAGGCAATTAAAGAAAAATTTACTACTTTTGCAGCCGTTCTTTCTAAAATGGATATTTTAGAAATTTATTATTTATAATCTTGATAATTAAATAATTAAAAATATTATGCCGAAGAAAAAAGTTACCGATGAGGAAGTCGTTGCTTCCGTCGAAGAGACTGTAGTTGAACGTAAAACGAAAAAAGTTACGCCTAAAAAGGTGGCTGTTAAAGAAGCAGCCGTGGATTCTGCAAACGACGAAGCAGAAGTTGAAACAGCGAAAGAAACAACCTCTCCCGTTGTAGAGACGATCGTGGAAGAAGACATTACAGTAGAAAAAACGGCCGATGGTGTCATCAATGTGAAAAAGAACGAAGACACCCAGAGCCACGCTGAGGAAATTTCCATTGAACAAAAGTTGCTTTCCTTGTACAATCTTCAGCAAATCTGCACGAAGATTGACGACATTCGCATGGTTCGTGGTGAACTTCCTGAAGAAATTCGTGATAAGGAAGATGAATGCGAAGGCAAACGTACCCGTATTGCTAAGTTCCAAGATGAAATCAACAATTTAAGATCTAAAATAGCTGCTGAAAACACGAAGAAAGAAGAGTCTTTGGCTGCTATTAAGAAATATGAAGAACAACAGAACAATGTTCGCAACAATCGTGAATACGAGAGTTTGAGCAAGGAAATCGAATATCAGAATCTTGAAATTCAGGTTTCAGACAAACATAAAGCTAAATATGAGGCTGAAATTACCGAAAAGGAAGCTCAAATTCAAGATACAGAAGCCAAATTGAAAGAATTAGAAGAAATTCTTGGTCAGAAGAAAGAGGAATTAAAGGGCATTATGGCTGATACTGAAAAAGAAGAAGCCGAATTGCTCGAGAAAGCTGAAGGATTGAAATCCAAAGTTGACCAACGTCTGCTGACGGCTTTTGAACGTATTCGCAAAAACGCACACAACGGATTGGCCATTGTCAAAATCGAACGTGATGCTTGTGGCGGTTGTTTCAGCAAGATTCCGCCGCAAAGACAATTGGATATTGCCTTACACAAGAAAATCATCGTATGCGAAGCATGCGGCCGTATCTTCATTGACGATAAATTGGTTCAACGTCAGTTTGAATAATGGATAATGGATAATGAATAAAAAAAGCCTTCCAATCTGGAAGGCTTTTTTTATTCACCCTTTAATATATCTGCAATATGGATGACCTGCACACCCACGTCGTGGGCTTCCTTGTAGGCATCCAACATCTGTAGGCAATGAATATCCGTTGAGGTTACAAATTCGGCTCCCATACCGTATATTTTACTCATAATCTCTCCGGTCATAGATTCTGCTGCTGCAGGATTCGCTTGAGCAAAGCGCCCGTTGGCACCGCAGCATCCCTGCAGCTCATCATCCATCAGCAAATCCAAACCACGGGTGTTCCTTAATAGGATTTCCGGAGCATCGTTTTGTGGATACAGATTTCTGGATGAGCAGGATTTGAAATAAAATACCCGATGACTGAATGTGTTGTCCAGTTTCTCAATGTGTTTTACATTTACAATATAGTCGCACAACTCATAGACGTGTTGTGTGAAAGAGCGCAATTCATTGGGCGGAAAAGAATTTTCCAGCAGTTGACGGTAATATTTGCGCATAAAGCCAGCGCAGCTGCAGTCAGGTATGATAAAAGGCAGCTTTGCTCCAAAGTCATCAATTATTTTTACGCCCAAGCTTTTGGCGGATTCCATTTCACCTTGCATAAAGAAACGTTGCCCGCAACAGGTTTGCTCGTCAAAATACTGACAATGAAGATCCAAACGCTCCAAAACCGTGAACACGCTATAAGCTGTGTCCGGTTGGAACATATCCATCTGGCAAGGAATAAAGACATTAACAATATTGCTCTCTCCGCTCATTTCCCTGACAGTTAGTTACCACATTTTGAATAGCCGCATTTTGTACAAACCAAGCATCCTTCTTTAAATTCCATCGTGCCGGTTTCGTGGCAGTGGGGACATTCCTGGTCTTTTTGCTTGGTACCATCCTGAATGAATTTCTTCAATGCGCGGCATACGCCGTTACGCCAGGAATTGATGCTTTCCTGACGGAAGTTCAAGCTGGATATGATATTGACGATATTGTTGACGGGAATGCCGTTGCGCAGCAATCCGGACGTTAATTTGGCATAGTTCCAGAATTCCTGGTCGAAGCAACGGTCCAGACCGCACAAGATAACTTCGTAACCTGCTTTGTCGCAATATTTGAAATCGTAGGATTTGGTGCCGTCTTCGTGTCTGTTTTTGATAATGATGCCGTGATCCACCCACTTGGGCAACAGAAAGTTCTCATCGCCGGTTTTACCCGTGAAGATTTCGTAAGGCTGTCCGTTGTATATGCCGATGTAGGCCACCCAGTCTTCACTGTTGTTTTTGAAATGGATGACGTCAGCCTGCAATTCTTTTGGACGTTTGAAATTTTTGGGTTGGGGAGCAGCGGCTTCCTTGTTTTTGTTTTTATCCTTATTAAGGGATTCCAGCACGCCGTTTCTGGAGCCTTCGCGATAGACAGTCATTCCTTTGCATCCTACCTGCCAGGCTTTCATGTAGAGGTCGGCAACGGTTTGTTCGGAAACATCTTCAGGAAGGTTGACGGTTACGGAAATGGAGTGATCGACCCATTTTTGTACGGAACCTTGTAGCTCCACTTTTTTAATATAGTCGGTATCGGCAGCCGTAGCCTTGTAATAAGGAGATTTTTCCACGAGAGCTTGGATTTCCTTTTCGTTCATCGTGGTCATTTGTTCGTAGTTGTAACCTTGGGTTTCGGCCCAGGTGACGAACTTCTGATGGAAAACCATATACTCTTCAAAGGTGTCACCCACAACGTCTTTCACCACATTCTTTTTAATGCTCATATCGTTGGGATTCACTTTTCGTCTGCGTTTATAGACGACGTTGAAGGCAGGTTCGAGACCGGAGGTGGTTTGGGTGCAGATGCTGACACTACCGGTCGGGGCAATGGTCAGCAGGGCGATGTTGCGGCGGCCATAACGGATCATATCCTCGTACAGTTTCGGGTCAGCTTCTCGGATACGTTGGATAAAGGGGTTGCGGCCCTCCTTGATACAGCTGTAGATGGGGAATGCGCCGCGTTCCTTGGCCATTGTCACAGAAGATCTGTAGGCGGCAAGTGCCAGTTGCTTGTGAACTTCCGTGGAGAAGGCATTGCCCTCGTCTGAGCCGTAGCGGATGTTCAAGGCAGCCAACATATCGCCTTCGGCTGTGATGCCCAAGCCGGTACGGCGGCCTTTGGTTGACTGTTTGCGGATTTTCTGCCACAGTTCCTTTTCCACACGTTTGACGTTTTCACTTTCCGGATCGCTGTCTATTTTGGCCAAAATCTGGTCTATTTTCTCGAGTTCCAGATCGATAATGTCGTCCATCAAACGTTGTGCATACTGAACGTGCTCTTTGAACAGAGGCATATTGAAGTATGCTTTATCGGTGAATGGGTTTTCAACGTAACTATATAGGTTAATGGCGATGAGGCGGCAGCTGTCGTATGGGCAGAGCGGAATCTCACCGCAGGGGTTTGTCGAAACGGTTCTGAAACCTTCGTCTTCATAGCAATCGGGTACGGATTCTCTGCGGATGGTATCCCAGAAGAGAACGCCGGGTTCTGCGGATTTCCAGGCATTGTGGATGATTTTCTTCCACAATTTGTCCGCGTCAATTTCCTGTTTGAATTGCGGATTGTTGGAGACGATGGGGTATTGTTGGGTATATTGCGTGTTGTTTTGCACGCTTTTCATAAAGTCGTCATCGATTTTGACGGAAACGTTGGCACCAGTAACTTTGCCTTCCGTCATTTTGGCGTCGATAAATTTTTCAGAATCGGGATGTTTGATGGAGATAGAGAGCATTAGGGCACCGCGACGGCCGTCTTGGGCCACTTCGCGTGTGGAGTTGGAATAGCGTTCCATAAAGGGCACTACGCCGGTGGAGGTCAGCGCGCAGTTTTGAACGTGGCTGCCTGACGGGCGGATGTCGGAAAGGTCGTGGCCTACACCGCCGCGACGTTTCATCAACTGTACCTGTTCTTCATCCATCTTCATAATACCGCCGTAGGAATCGGAATTGTCGTCATTGCCGATAACGAAGCAGTTGGACAGGGACACGATTTGGTCGTGGTTGCCGATTCCGGCCATAGGACTACCTTGGGGAATGATGTATTTGAAATGGTCAAAAAGGGAGAAGATGAGTTCTTCGCTCATCGGGCGGATGTAGCGTTTCTCAATTCTGGCAAACTCGCTGGCAAGACGGTGGTGCATCTCTTCGGGAGTGCGCTCTAAGATTCTTCCTTCTTTGTCTTTTAATGCGTACTTGTCTATCCATACGCCGGCGGCCAGCTGGTCGCCGCCAAAATAGCTTACGACATCTTCAAAAATTTCTTCCTTCTTATAGATAGTTCTTTCCTTTGCGATATTTTCTGTCATTTGTTTTTCAGTTTTTGGTGTGTCTATGAATAGTCGCCCCATCGTTTCGACATCCATTTTTTGAGAAAAACTCTGCATCGCCTGTTCTCTAGATTGTAACAGATTCGAGTGTTGTTCGTTTTTCTTTCTCACAATCGGTTCATTGAGAACTTCTTCCTCCTCTGAAAATCCAAAAAGGGATAATTCTTTTTCCATAGACACGGTTTTATTTTAATACATAGGTTTTTCAATCAATTCAGACGAAGGCACGGTGTTTTAGCATAGTGTAAAAACGTAATGTCAGCATAATTTCCTGATAAAGAATTTGTTGCCAAAGCGTTCTGACCTCAAAAAATGAGGTTGCTAAAATAGAAAATAGCTGATTATTTGCTTGTTTTTTCCAGCATATAATATCAACAAAATATCGTTGATATTTTTTCTGATTGAAAATAAGGAAATTAAAGATTTTATGCAAAAAAATTCGGGAAAGTTGCAATTTGACTTTCATTTTTTGCATTTTGGCAGAAAATATATTTCATTAAACTTTTGGTAAACAACTAAAAGTTTAGTATTTTTGCCGCGTTAAAAATTTTAGTTTCTTATGTTAAATCCATTTATACTAACACCTTACATATCAAAAGAACTTTTTTGTGATAGGTTTTTTGAAATAAAATCAATGATGAATTTTATCTCAAACGGTGTAAATATCACCTTGATTTCTCCTAGAAGATATGGTAAAACTGGTCTTATATACCGTACGTTTGATGAATTAAAAATGTCAAATTCGGAATTTGACACTTTGTATGTCGATATTTACTCCTCTCAAAGTATTGAGGATTTTATTCGTTTGTTGACAGAAGCCGTTGTTCGCGTTCTGGAAAAGAAGTCTATGGTTAAAAACTTCTTCGGAAAGTTGAAATCCGTCAGGCCGATTATTAGTTATGATCCTATAACAGGAATCCCACAGATTACATTAACTTGGCAGTCTGAACAGGAAAAATTAATGACTCTGAAAGAGATTTTTGATTTTTTGGACTGCCAAAAACATCGCATTGTTTTGGCCATTGACGAGTTCCAGCAAATCCGCGAATATGAAAATGTCAATATGGAAGCTCTATTACGAACATACATCCAACCGTTGAAGAATGTAAATTTCATTTTTTGCGGTAGTAAAAGACATTTGATGTTGGAAATGTTCGCCTATGCCAAAAGCCCGTTTTATGAAAGCACTGCAACTTTGTTTTTGGATAAAATAGATAGAGAAATTTATGCTGATTTTATTATAGCTCAATTTAACAAAGGTAAAATTCAAATTTCTGACGAAGCAGTCGAACATATTTTGAATTGGACGCGACAACATACTTTCTATACTCAATTTTTATGTAATCGGCTTTTTTCCTCAGGCAAAAGCAAAATCAACCTAAATGAAGTATTATTGACAGAAAACCAAATACTTACAGAACGAGAACCAGGTTTTTTGGAATTGCGCGGACTTTTAACACCTTATTTCCGCAGATTATTCTTGAATTTTAGCTGTTGAAAAATGACAAGCCGTTGTTAATAAATAACTTAGCAACGACTTGCATTTCTCAATAATTTCACCTATTTTTGTGCTGTGAAACCTAAAAACGGGT
>JAZRYT010000129.1:0-18596 GCA_045600905.1 Bacteroidales bacterium | reverse complement strand
GGTGGGGGAAGTTGTATCTCGACATCTCAAAAAAGCCACCGCAGAGCCTCTCACGCCTGAGGAGACGACCTCACTCACGGGCGATGAATGTAACTATAACTTTTTAAATCAGCAAATTCCCTTTCTGCGGATTTTAGGTAACAAAAGGACAATGGAAATATTTGCGGGCGGTAGCTAAAGAAAAAGAATTAAGACAACCGTCATCTTCTGCCTTTCTGACAACCTATAAAATCGGTTCGGCCGCTTCTTCGCAGAAAACACTTAAATCATTGATAGAAAAAGAATTGATACTACCCGTCACAACCCTTGATGGAACTATTTACTGTATATACAATGTGTTTTTCTTCAGATGGTTGGAAAAACACTAAATGCCTGTTTGAAATTATTCTGTTACCGGCACAATTCTTTTGATGAGGTTTTTCAGTGTGTCACCTGGACCGAATTCCACAAATTGTTCGGCACCATCCTCAGACATATTGAGAACGGTCTGCATCCATCGTACCGGACTGGTCAGTTGTTTGAGCAGATTCTCCTTGATGACCGCCGGATTGGAAGATGGCGAAGCGGTAACATTCTGGTAAATCGGGCAGGAAGGAACGTTGAAGTCGCACTGTTCGATGGCCGTGGCCAGTTCGTTTTGCGCGGACTGCATCAGCGGAGAGTGGAAAGCTCCGCCCACGTTGAGCATCATCACTTTGCGCGCACCGGCTTCCTTCAGTCTTTCCATAGCGATTTCCAGTCCTCTCAAACTGCCAGAAATCACCAATTGCTGCTGGCTGTTGTAATTGGCCGGCACCACCACCTCATCCGTGATGGAAGCGCACACCCGTTCGATGATTTCGTTGTCAAATTTTAGGACAACCGCCATTCCGGAAGGCGTTTCCTCGCACGCACGCTGCATCGCGTGGGCACGCTTGGAAACTAACATCAGCGCATCTTCAAAAGCCAAGGCACCGTTTGCCGCCAACGCCGTAAACTCGCCCAAGGAATGTCCGGCCACCATATTCGGCGCACTTTCCGCCTGACAGCGGAAAGCGATGTATGAATGTAAAAACACTGCCGGCTGCGTGACTTTTGTTTGCTTCAAATCCTCATCAGAACCTTCAAACATAATCTCTGAAATAGGGAATCCTAACAATTCATCGGCCTGACCGAACAACTGTTTGGCCAATGGATATTGTTCATACAAATCTTTGCCCATTCCTGAAAATTGGGCACCCTGTCCTGGGAAAACAAAAGCGGTATTCATTTCGTTGGTTTATTGAAATGATATTATGATAATTATGTAGAGACGGTGCACTGCACCGTCTCTACAATATGATAATGGTATTATAGGTTTTATACGTCAAATTCTTTAACAATTTTATCCACGTAGTCCAATCTTTCCCACGGGAAGAAGGTAACGGTTTTGCCGTTGATTTTCTTTTTGTAGCTGTCGCGGCCGAAGTGACCGTAAGTGGCTGTTGGAAGGTAGATTGGTGACTTGAGTTGGAAGCGGTCAATGATGCCGTACGGGGTCATATCGAAAATCTTGCTGATTTTCTTGGCGATGGCACCGTCACTCATTTTCACTTTGGCAGTGCCGTAAGTGTTGACGTAGAGTCCGACGGGTTGAGCCACGCCGATGGCGTAAGCGACCTGTACGAGCACTTTGTCGCAGATGCCGGCGGCAACCATATTTTTGGCGATATGGCGTGTGGCGTAAGCGGCAGAACGATCTACTTTGGAAGGATCTTTGCCGGAGAAGGCACCGCCGCCGTGCGCACCGTGACCACCGTATGTGTCAACAATGATTTTGCGGCCGGTCAGACCCGTGTCACCGTGCGGTCCGCCAATGACAAACTTGCCAGTAGGGTTGACGAAGAGTTTTTTCTTGTTGTCGAATTTCTCGAACAGTTTTTGGACATTTTCCGGACAACTTGCGATAACACGCGGAAGCAGAATCTCCTGGATGTCTTTTTTGATAACTTCCTGCATCACTTTTTCGCTCTTGTCGAATTCATCGTGTTGTGTGGAGACCACGATGGTGTCGATTTTTTCAGGAAGGTTATCATCCGAATATTGGATGGTGACTTGTGATTTGGAGTCTGGGCGCAGATAGGTCATCTGCTTGCCTTCTTTACGGATGGCGGCCAATTCCTGCACCAGGCGATGTGCCAGTTCGATGGAAAGAGGCATATAGTTGTCCATCTCGTTGCAGGCATAGCCGAACATCATACCCTGATCGCCGGCGCCCTGCTTTTGGGCGTCTTTGCGTTCCACGCCCTGGTTGATGTCTCCCGATTGGCTGTGAATGGTAGAGATAATACCGCAGGATTTCGCATCAAACTGATACTCACTGCGGTTGTAGCCGACTTGGTCGATTACGTTTCTTACGATGTCATCGACAGGGACATAGCCATTGGTTTTGACTTCTCCTGCACAAACTACCAATCCGGTAGTCACTAAAGTTTCGCAAGCCACTTTAGATTCTGGATCTTGGGAAAGAAAAGCATCCAGTAAAGCGTCTGAAATTTGATCACTCAGTTTGTCCGGGTGTCCTTCAGATACTGATTCAGAAGTGAATAGATAGCTCATAACTAACGTTTTTGTTGTTAATAATTAAAAGGTTACAGAAAATCGGGGGAGAAAAGAATGTTGTTTTAGCATTTTTTCAAGTGGTTGCAATCATTACAAATCTGTCCACGAATTTCGGGCGGCAAAAATAATATTTTTTGTTGAAATCGAAATATTATTTTTTACGACAATTCTCCTCTATGCCCTGGTTTTGTTACAATTCTCCTCTATGCCCTGGAAGGGCATCATCTTTAGCCCCGCATAAGCGCAGCGCAATGCGGGGATACAATACGCACAACGCGTATTATTACCGTTAACGTTTATAAATTCGGCAGGCGTTTTCGATGAAATCCCAGCCCCAATAAGGCAGCGAACCGTTTGCTCCCATAATGAGGATGATGTCGTGTTTGGCAATCTGCTCTTCCAAATCCAATTGCCCGACCATTACAGGCGACTGGAAACTCTCAGGAAAGACTTGTTGGTTATAATACCAGAAATGGCTGGTTGAAAAGGCATCGGATATGCCGCTGTTATATACACTCCAATAAAAACTGTCTGCAATAACCAAAATGGATGGTTTGCTTTTTTCTGAGTTTGACTTGAATTGGACTATAGGGTACGCCATATCAAAGGATTTGAGTCGGCGGAGGATGTTCATTCCGTCGGCAATATCGTAATCACTGCCCTGCGGTTGTTTGAGCTCTATCTTTCCCCAAAACGGATGAGGCATATCGATGTGGCGGGCTTCCCCCACAAACCGAATAATCGAGTCGGCAACGAGATAGGCGCTGTATTCGCTCCAATGGGTTCCATATTGCGGAAACAGAGGGTAAGGAGATTTCCCCTTCTGTTTTAAAAAGTATTGGTTAAAGTCAATATAGGTGAGGCCCATCTCCTTCGCCATCTTGACGAAGACTTCGTAATTGGTGGTTTTCTTTTCCTGCTTGTATCGGTCGGGAAAGTATTCTGGATAGAAGGAACCCTTATCGGCGGCAATCACTAAGATGACAGTCTTGTTCAACTTTGACAAAGTATCTTGTAGAAACTTCACTCTTTGCAGGCGATGCCGCAAACTGTCTGCTCCTACAAAGTCATTGCCGTAATAGGCATCGATGTAGTTCCCTTCAAAAAGAAAATGCTCTTTGCCGATAATCACACTATTGGCTTTTGCCTTTTGAAACAAGCTATAGGCCAATTGGTTGTGGATTCTGATACAGGTGTTTCTGAAACCGAAGCTTTCGTTCAAATACTTCTCCTCTTGATGTTGGTAGTCACCGGAAAACCAACTACTCATACTGAAACGTGCTTTTTCCGGTTCGGTCACATCTCCCTTCAAGGGCTCAATCCGGATAAAGTGGAACGCCGCCTGTAAGCAAGGAACCACCAATAGTGCCAACAGGACTATCTAGAGAACGTACTTGGTTTTGATGATGGGATTTTTCATTTTTAGAATCGGAAATAGATAAACGGGTTGAAGCCGGAAGCAGTGATAAAACTAATGCAGAGTATGAGTAAGAGGGAGGAGGCAATCGCGACGGCAATGTGCTTTTTCAAGTTATAATTTTTAAAATAGAAGGCATCCTGCCATTGTTGCCCTTTCTTGAAGTAGGCAAAAAAGGCGAAGAGAGTCGCCAGGCAGAAGAAGGTATAGAACTCCTTGTCTAAGCTACTGGTGCAATGAAAATCGAAAGCAAACATCCGTTTGATGTAGAGGAAGGCATCCGATATTTTTTCCACACGGAAGAACACCCAACCGATGGTGACAAGGATGAAGGTGATGACGGTGCTGGCCAATCTGCCGATTTTCTGATAGATTTTTAAGAGGAAGCCCCGTTCCAAGACTAAGAACAAACCGTGATAGGCACCCCAAAACACAAAAGTCCAAGAGGCTCCGTGCCACAAGCCGGAAGCGAGAAATACAATCCACAGGTTGAAATAGAGTCTTCGTTTGCTGGACACCCGGTTGCCGCCGAGCGGAATGTAAAGGTAGTTCTTCATCCAGGAACCCAAAGATATGTGCCAACGTCTCCAAAATTCGGTGATGCTTCCGGAAATATAGGGATTGTTGAAGTTTTCCGGGAAGGTGAATCCTACCATCTTGGCAATGCCGATGGCCATATCGGAGTAACCCGAGAAGTCGAAATATATTTGGAAAGTATAAGCTAAAATGCCCATCCAGGCCAAATAGGAATCTAAACTGGCGTAGTTCAGAGCGAAGATGAAATCCGCCCAACCTCCCACTTGGTTGGCAATCAGTACTTTTTTGGCAAGACCGATGCAGAAACGGTAGAATCCCGTCAGTCGATTGTCAATAGTCTCGTTTTGCGAACGGTCCCGAATCTGGTCAGCCAAATCGTGATAGCGGATGATGGGGCCGGCAATGAGTTTCGGGAAGAAGAGAATATACAGCAAGTAATCCCAAAATCTTTCCAAAGGTCGGTGAACGCCCCGATACACATCCACCACGTAGGTGATGGCTTCAAAGGTGAAAAAGGAGATACCGATGGGCAAGACAATCTTTGTCCACTGCACGGGACTGCTCCCGAAGAGTGTCAGTAAGGCGTTGATGTTGTCAATGAAGAAGTTGGCATATTTGAAATAGAAAAGTAAACCCAAGTGCAGGATAATCGTGAGAACCAATAGGAATTTCTTGCGGGAAGGCTTTTCCATTTGGTGCATCTTTTTAACCAAAAAGAAGCCCAACAAGGTTGAACCCACAATGGCGAAGATGAATTTAGGCGCGCCCCAGCTATAGAACAGAATGCTGAAAAGAAGGATGACGAAGTTTTTATATTTTCTGCCGACCACATAGTATGTAATCAAAAATGCCGGAAGGAAGTATAATAGAAAAACAACGCTGCTGAAAACCATATTCTAATGTACCCGCTTTTTAGGGGGCGCAAAAATAATAATTAAAAAGAAAAATCAAACCGCTTTTTGCAGCAGTATCATCGCTTCTATCAAAGGCTGCCGAGTTAGGAACTACTAACTATGAAGGTCTAACAACTTTTTGTTTTTAACAGAAAAACGTTTGTTTTTTTGCGGATATTTGCGCCTTTAAATATTATAATGTTATGAACTGGAAACCGTACCTTTTAACCATCTTGTCTTTGTGTTTGTTGCTTTGCGGCTGCAAAATGCGCAGCAACCAAAACGATGAGGAAAATAAAAATTATGACTATCCTGTCACTGTGATAAAGGACACCATTTCCATCAATGTATTGGATAAGACGGAGTTGTATCCGATGTCAGAGGAATTTATGGAATCGTTTATGGAAAAGGCGGGCACATACGAAGGCCATCATATCACCGCAAAGGTGGTCTTGCCCGAAGAATGGGGCGTGCGCTGCGTGGAGCGACTGCCAGACGGCCGCGAACTTTGGCTCATCCAGTCCCAATCCCGCGAATGGATGTTTTTGGCTGTCACATCCGGTTACGGAACCCAGCGAATTGTGGATATGATGCCCATCGCGTTGGATGTTACCAACCAGAACGACGACGTGCTGGAAACGGAAAAGTGGACGACCTACAGGCAACCCGACGGCGCGTTTTTGATTAGCAAGGAATACGAATGGACACGCTCACTCACGAAAGCCACCAAACAGACCTATAAGGAAAACCCGGATAATTTCCATCGCCAAACAGCCTTCCTCGACAAGTACTACGTTAACGATTCGGGACATTTCGAGTATTCCGAAGTGGTGGATTCCATCCCCGAATATAGCGCCGTGGTTTTCTTCTATAATCGTAATACCAAACCCGATAGTTGGGACGACAATGTTCCTCAGCTTCAGGCTTTTTGCGAGGAAAACAACATCTATTACGAGGAGGTCTATAACCATTATGACAATGTCGAAATTCGAGATTTTCTGCTGAATCCCGTTATTAACACCGATATCAATCCGATTATCGGCAATCTGGAATCCGGAATGGTGATGATGAAGAAAGGCCAAACACCAAAATCTGTCAATTTTGGCGGTTTTGAATATATGCAGATGGAAATTCGTCGCTACTTTAAAATCAGCAATCCCACGAACCTATGATACAGCAGTTTACCAGCGAATTGAAACGATTGGTCGGCGAGATAGGCAAATACCGCTATCTGCTTGCCGTCAGCGGCGGGGCGGACTCCTCCGTCTTAGCGCATCTTTTCCATTCCGCTGGGTTGAACTTTGCCGTTGCCCATTGCAATTTCCACCTTCGGGGCGAAGATTCCAATCGGGATATGCGCGCGGTACAGTCATTGGCCCAATCTTTGAACGTTCCCTTTTTCCTGAAAGAGTTTGACACCCCTACCCTGCAGAAAAATTCAGGACGCTCTGTGGAGATGATGGCACGCGAGTTGCGCTACGATTGGTTCGAGGAAATAGGCCGAGATTATGATTTCATCGTCACGGCGCACCACGCCAACGATGCTGCCGAAACAATGCTGCTCAATCTTTGCCGCGGCACGGGACTGAAAGGCGTGGCCTCCATTCCCGAAAAAAATGGGAAAATCATCCGCCCGTTGCTCAATTTCTCCGCATCGGAAATCAGAACCTTTGCCCAAAAACATAACATCTCCTACGTCTTTGACTATACCAATGACGACGAAACCATCAAACGCAACCGTATTCGGAAATCCGTCATTCCCATATTGGAAGAACTGAACCCGAATCTCATCTGCACTTTGTCCCATAATCGCAAAATCTTCCAAAAACAACTTCTTTTTTACCAAAACTGCTTGGAAAATATCAAAAAAGAAGTGATTTCCAAAAAAGAGGACTTTTATGTTATTAATACGGCATTTTTAGCTGAAAATCCTCATAAAGATGTCATTTTATATGAGATTTTGAATGATTTTGGTTTCAATGCCTCCGTTGTGGAAGATTTGATAGATATCGGACAATCCGGAAAACAGTTCTTTTCTGAACAATATGCGCTTTTGGTCGATAGAGATTCCTACCTCATAAAATCTCTTGTAAAAGGAGAAAACGAAAGCCATACATTGGAAAATGAGGAGGATTTGAAACGGTTTTTCCAGGTGGAGAAGCACACATTGCCAGACTCGCTAACTTTTCCCAAAAACAATAATGTGTTGTTTTTGCCTGCTGAAAAGCTGACTTTCCCTTTGACCTTGCGCCATTGGCGGGAAGGGGACTTTTTTCATCCATTGGGCGCAAAGGGGAAACAAAAAGTCAGTGATTTTTTCACAGACCATAAAATCGATATTTATACAAAACAAAAAATTTGGTTCTTATGCAATGAAAAAGACATAGTATGGATTGTCGGCTATCGTTCCAATGAACTTTATAAAATAGATATTCATAATACAAAACTTTATTATACAATAACATACGATGGATATTTTAAATAATGAAGACAGCAATATGCCCAAACGGAGTTTCTTGCTTTGGTTTTTGGCCATTTGCACGATGGTGAATGCCGGAATTAACGTTCTGACTTTCTCTGTCTATATGCTTTTCCCGCAAATCCTGCAGCAGTCGGTATCTGTGATGGAGAGTATGCCGATGTTTAACAATGAGCAGTATATGCAGGTTTTTGAGATGTATCTTTCCATCAAAGGTTGGCAGTACGGCTTGCTCATTATCACGGAGGCGGCCATTTTTATTGGCGCCCTGATAATGCTTTGGAAGTTGAATCCCATTGGTTTCCATATTTACACCATAGGACAAATGGCGGAGTTCTGCGTGCAGAATTTCATTATCGGCGGCAAGATGACAATGAATTGGTCGGCCATTATGCTAACGATAATGATTATCCTGATGTACGCCACACAACTACGCTATATGAAACAGCCAGAAGAAACCGTTGAGGAGGAAGAAGAATAGGAGGTTTCAAGTTTCAGGAGTAAGTCATTCCTCATTAACCATTATCACATTACCGTATTATCACATTATCACATTAATTTTATGAATCGTTCAGATTTCCCCATATTAGAGCAATTAGTTTATAAGAAACCGTTGGTTTATTTTGACAACGCGGCCACCACGCAAAAGCCGCAAATAGTCATTGATGCTTTATCGAATTATTACGAGACGTTGAACAGCAATATTCATCGTGGCGTACACTGTTTGAGTCAGAAGGCCACGGAGGAGTTTGAAATCGCGCGGAAGTGCGTACAGCAGTTTATTCACGCGGCGCACGACTACGAGGTGATTTTCACGCGCGGTGCCACGGAGTCCATCAACTTGGTGGCCAGCTCGTTCGGTCGTACGTTTATCAAGGAAGGTGATGAGATTATCATCTCTGAAATGGAACACCACTCCAACATTGTGCCGTGGCAGTTTTTATGCGAAGACCGCGGCGCGCGCCTCAAGGTGCTCCCCTTTTCCGAAAACGGCGAACTCTGTGTTGAGCAGCTCGAGTCTTTGATAACGTCACGCACGAAGATTGTGGCGATGACACACGTTTCCAACACGTTGGGCACTATCAACCCCGTGAAGGAGGTTATTCGCATTGCGCACGCACACCACTTGCCCGTGATGATTGACGGCGCACAGGCGGTGGCACATTGCCCGGTGGATGTCCAGGACCTTGACTGCGAATTTTACTGTTTCTCCGGTCACAAAATGTACGGGCCGATGGGCATCGGCGTAATGTATGGCAAAGAAGAGTGGCTGAACCAAATGAAGCCCTATCAAGGTGGCGGCGAGATGATTAGCAATGTCACCTTTGAGAAAACCACTTACAATGAGCTTCCTTTCAAATTTGAAGCGGGCACGCCGGCAGTGGGCGATGTTATCGGTTTGCGAAAGGCCATTGAGTATATGCAAAGCGTTGGTGCCCAAAATATTGCAGATTATGAAAACGAACTTCTGCAATATGGTACGGAAGAACTTTTGAAAATTGACGGATTGCGCATTTATGGACAGGCTGCGCACAAGGCTGCTGTGATTTCTTTCCTAATCGGCAACATACACCCGTATGATTTAGGTGTGTTGCTCGACCATCAAGGTGTTGCGGTGCGCACAGGTCATCATTGCACCCAACCCATTATGACGCACTTCGGTATTCCCGGTACGGTGCGTGCCTCCTTTGCCCTTTACAATACGAAAGAGGAAATTGATGCGTTGGTGAAAGCCGTGATTCGCGCAAAGGAAATGCTACAATAGGCTATTCCTTTTTTCTCAGTTTGCTATATAGCTTGTTGGCTTTGGAAACGTATTTTTCATAAGCCAACGGCTTGCATTGCAGCACTTTTTCCATATCCTTCTCATCAAGCCCCAAAAGATCCAACACCTCGTCATAGTTGGCGGGCTTTTCGGCAATATGGTCGGCAGTGTACATTTCCAAAGCTTTTTCCCGAGAAATTTCCCCCCGCCGAATCATTGTGCTGTATTGGCATATTCTGCGCTCGTAACCGTAGATATGTTGACGCACATAGTTGGTGAAAGGTTCCACCACACAGTCAAAGTGCTTGGAGTACTCTGAGGAAGTATCCTCCTGCCAATCCATCTCCCGTTTGATGATATCACCCATTTCCTTATCCGAAGGATTGGGAATGTAGAACAGAGGGCAGACTTCTTTCGCATAGATGCCGAGCATTTTGCCCAAAGAGAGTTTGAAAAAGTTCATTTTCGGATAAATCAAAAACTCTTTCAGTTCCTGACGACTCGTGTTGCCGGCTTCTAACATAATATGTCTGAAGCGCTGCACATCTTGTGTGGTATCTGGCAGGAAAGAGCCTTCTTCCAAAGGTGATGTGCCCAACAGAATCATTGGTATTTTATGGTCGGCGGCCACTTTGCACATACTGGCGCGAATGGCAATGCCGCACGCACCGCAAATGTCACCCGACGACAGCAGCATAGTTTTGTAGATTTTTTGGAGCAGCTGGTGATCGGGTTTTACCGTAATCATCTCCGTATTGGTCTTACGCAGTGCGCGTTGCATATTGTCGGCGGCAATTTGGCTCGCAAAACCATTGTCGTATGTCATAGCCAACACCCGAAGATGATATTTTTGGGTGGCCAAATACAATATATAGGTACTGTCCTTGCCGCCGCTCAACGGAACGAGGGCGTCGTATTTTCCTTTGGCTTTCTGCTTATAGGAACTCAAAATTTGGAGTAACTTGTCTTCTCCGTATGGCTCGAAAACCTTTTGGTGCGCGCACAAAGAACATTGGCCGTCTGCTTCAAACGACAATCCGGGATAGGCATCCGTCAGGAGGCAATGCGTACACTGTTTCATCGGTTATTTTTTCTTAATCGGTTCGCAAGAGAGGCCGACACCGAGTTTTTTGAATATTTTTCTATCCACCTCGCTCAGCATTACGGTTGTATGTACTTGGCAACCATCTAATTGTGGTAGGCAGTCAAGGGCTTTGCGGCAATTTTCATCGTGCAGGCTGAGCATAGAAAGGGCCACCAAGACCTCATCTGTGTGCAATCTCGGATTATGGCCGTGGAGGAAGGAAACCTTGGTTTTCTGAATCGGTTCAATCATTTCCTGGGGAATGAGTTTGAGGCTATGGTCAATGCCGGCGAGATGTTTGATAGCGTTGAGTATCAGGGCAGCGCTGGGTCCTAAAAGAGAACTTGTTTTAGCGGTAATAATAGTGCCATCGGCCAGTTCGATAGCGGCGGAGGCCACACCGCCTTCCTGTTCTTTGCGGGCGCGGGCGGCAACCGTTGCCTTTCGGTCTTCCGGTGAAATGTTAGCCCTTTTCATCAGCAGTGAAATCTTATTGACTTCATTTTCAGTGGATTTTCCGTCCACCACGTTGCAGAGAGCCGTAAAATAGCGTCTGATAATCTCATCTTTGGAAGCTTCGCAGCAGACTTCGTCATCGCAGATGCAGAATCCCACCATATTAACGCCCATATCGGTAGGCGATTTATAGGGATTTTCACCATAAATGCCTTCGAAAATAGCATTTAAGACAGGGAAAATTTCAATATCGCGGTTATAATTGACAGCGGTTTTATTGTATGCCTCCAAATGGAACGGGTCAATCATATTCACATCGTTGAGGTCGGCGGTGGCAGCTTCGTAGGCCACGTTGACGGGATGCTTCAACGGGATGCTCCAGATGGGGAAGGTTTCAAATTTGGCGTATCCGGCTTTGATGCCACGTTGGTTTTCCTGGTAAAGCTGGCTCAAGCAGACGGCCATTTTGCCACTGCCGGGGCCGGGTGCCGTGACAACCACCAGCGGACGGGAGGTTTCAACATAGTCGTTTTTACCAAAACCGTCCTCGGAATCAATCAAATCCACGTTGGTAGGATAGCCTTCGATGGTGTAATGGAAATAGACCTTGATGCCCATTCGTTCCAAGCGCTCGCGATAGGCTGTGGCGCTGGGCTGCCCGTGATAATGGGTAATAACGACGGAACCGAAATACAGACCGCGATTGATGAACACTTCGCGCAGACGGAGAACATCCTCATCATACGTGATGCCCAAGTCACCGCGCACTTTGTTTTTCTCAATATCAACGGCACTGATGACGATGATGATTTCCGCATCGTCTTTCAATTGCATCAGCATTCGGAGTTTGCTGTCAGGTTGGAAACCCGGCAGAACACGGCTCGCGTGAAAATCGTCAAACAACTTTCCGCCAAATTCCAGATAAAGTTTGTCGCCAAATTGAGCAATACGCTCCTTAATGTGTTCAGATTGGATACGTAAGTATTTTCCGTTGTCAAAACCTATTTTCATAATAGCAATTTTAATACGGGGCGCAAAGATACAAAAATCATTTATTTTTGCAGCCTTCTAGAAAAAGACTTTTCAATATTGGATTTTTATTATTTTTTCAACATAAAACATTAATAATCAATGAACAGTATTTTTGAGATTCTATTTTTACTATGTTTCGCCTGTAGTTGGCCCGTTTCCATTTACAAATCTCTTCACACGCACCAAGTCAAAGGGAAAAGCCCCGCTTTTATGATGATTATCATGTTGGGATACGTTTTTGGTGTCATCAACAAGTTCTACATCCACAATGTAGATTATGTTACCTGGCTGTATGTGTTCAACTTTTGCTTGGTTGGTTTCGACCTGTTTTTATACTACAAATATATAGGTGAGCAGTGAACAGAAAATTGAGATGTTACATAGTGAGTTACCAGACATTAACAAAAACCAAAACTTTTACAATATGAAAAAGCACTTACTTATAACCTTTATTATGTTGTTGGGCATTATGGTTGCCGGCGCTCAAAACCAAGTTGATCCGATGACGGAAGGTATGGAATGTACCACCATCACGGTGGGCAAGAAGGCCTCCGCGGACGGTTCCGTGATGACCTCCCACACCGATGACAGCCACCGTTCCCGTACCAACATTATGGTGGAACCCGCCAAAGAGCATCAGAAAGGCGACAAGCAGACGCTCTACAAACGCGTTTGGGCCAAGAACGAGCCAGGCAAGATGGCGCGTTACGAAGATATCCCTGTGGGAGAAATCGACCAGCCCGCACACACCTACCAATTCCTGAACACCGCCTATCCGTGCGCCAATGAAAAGCAGTTGGCCATCGGCGAATCCACCTTTGGCGGCCGCGCGGAACTGAAGTCCGACAGCGGTCTTATCGATTGTCAGCGCCTCTGTATGTTGCTGCTGCAACGTTGCACTACCGCCCGCGAGGCCATCCGCACCGCCGGCGAACTGCTCAAACAATACGGCTGGATTGATGCCGGCGAATGCCTCACCATTGCCGATAAAAACGAAGTCTGGCACCTCGAAATTATGGGTCCCGGCAAAGGCAAACTCGGTGCCGTATGGGCTGCGCAGCGCGTACCCGATGACCACGTGGCCGTCAATGCCAACGCCTCCACCATTCGCGAAATCAACCTCAAGGATAAGGACTACTATATGGCCTCCGACAATGTCTATTCGTTAGCCAAAGAAAACGGCTGGTGGGACGGCAAATCCACTTTCCAGTTTGCCTACGCATACGCGCCCAGCACCCGCACGATGATTGCCTGCCGCCGCCGCGAATGGCGCGTCTTCGACCTGCTGGCCCCGTCCCTCCACCTCGACCCCAACTCCGAGAACTATCCTTTCTCTGTAAAACCAGACTCCTTGGTGACTGTAGAAAAGATGATGAGCATCTTCAAAGACTACTACGAAGGCACTCCCTACGATATGCGCAAAAATCTCACTGTCACAGACAAAGACGGCAAGACTGTGATTTCCCCGATGGCCAATCCTTTTATGAAGAGCGATGAGCTTAAATTGCACAAAATCAATGGTGGCTGGAACGAGCTCGGCGAACGCAACATCGCGGTACACTTCACCGTCTATGGCACCATCATCCAATGTCGCGCCGATATGCCAGACGAAGTAGGTGCGCTCTGCTGGTTCGCCCTCGACAATGTGGCCTCCTCCATCTACGTACCCATCTACGCCAACGTCACAGACCTGCCGTTGCGCTACAAGACCGACGCCCGCGAAACCGGCTTCAGCAAAGATGCCGCGTGGTGGGGTTTCAACCGCGTGGGCACCATTGCCTGCCAACGCTGGGGCGATATGCACAAAGTCATCGACAAGACCTGGGAACCTTTGGAAAAAGAATTCCTCTCAGGCAGCAAGCAGATAGAAACCGAGGCGCTGCGTCAACTCAACGCCGGCAATCGCGCCGGAGCCATTAAGACGCTCACCGACTATACGAACCAATGTGGCAACCGCGCTGTGGATGCCGCCTGGAATCTCGGCGACTACATCTGGACCGTCTTCGACGGAATGTGGTAGTTTTTTTTGTAGTTTTCCAACCAATTGTGCGTCTAACGGATTGTTGATTCAAAAAAAGAGACAGAATGACAAGCAAGGAAACAGATTTCGAACAAATCGTCAAAGAGCATAAGAACACGATTTACACGGTGTGCTATATGTTCTCAAAGGATGCGGACGAGGTCAACGACCTTTTCCAAGATGTCCTCATAAACCTCTGGAAGGGCTTCGATGGCTTCAGAGGGGAGTCGAAGGTGGACACCTGGATTTGGCGCGTGGCGCTCAACACCTGCATTTCAGACGACCGCAAGAAGAAGCGCCGGGGCGAGCGCGTGCCCTTGGAGATGGCCGCCAACCTCTACGAGGACAATGACGACGACAGCAAGCAGATTCGCGCGCTGTACGCCCGCATCAACAAACTCGGCGTGATGGACCGTGCCATCGTCCTGCTCTGGCTCGAAAACCTCAGCTACGACGAAATCGGCGCCATTATGGGCATCACCCCGAAAAACGTTTCCGTCAAACTCGTCCGAATCAAACAACAGTTAATGAACATGTCAGAAAAATAAAACGCAGCACAACAACAATGGAAAACAAACAAGATTTTATGGAATTAGACGATATGCGGGTGCAAATCTCGCTTCTCAACAAGAAATTAGAGAAAGAAAGTATCATTAACGAGCGCTTGTTGCGTGACGCAATGAAAAGCAAGGCCAAAACAATCAACGCCAACGCTTGGGTAAGTGTCGGCGCCTCCGTTTTCGTCATCATCTGGGCTCTGCTTTTCTTCCCCGCCGAAGGATTCAGCTGGTGCTTTACCGCCATCACCATAATATTGATGCTCGTTTGCGATTTCTTCACTTGGAAGTACCACAAAAATGTCAATAGTAAAACGATGAACGGCGACTTGGTCACTGTGGCCAAAGTGATGAAGAAACTCAGAGACGACTATGTCAACTGGCTCAAATACGGCATCATCATAGTGATATTCTGGTTCACCTGGCTTGCCACGGAATACTGCATCATCCTAAAAGACTGGAAACTGTCCATCCTCATTATCGTATCGTTGCTCATTTCCCTGGCTATCGGCGGCTTCATCGGATTACGTATGCACCGTTCCGTTATACACAATGCGGAAGACATCATCAAGGAAATAGAAGAAGAGTAGTATCAGGTTTCAAGTTTCAGGAATATCAATGTAACTTCATATTTGTCAATAAAATAATTCAACAACATAATAATTAAACACCTTAAAAAAATGAAAAAAATCTTAGTAACCATTGGCATCACGATTCTTACGTGCATTGCCGCATTTGCCCAGCAGATGCCCCCGATTCCCATCGATTCCAAGGTCCGTATCGGACATTTGGACAACGGATTGACTTATTACATCCGTCACAATGAAGAGCCCAAAGGACAGGCTAACTTCTACATCGCACAGAAAGTCGGTTCCATCCTCGAAGAAGATAACCAACGCGGTTTGGCACACTTCTTAGAGCACATGTGCTTCAACGGCACGGAACATTTCCCCGGCAACGGCGTCATCAAATATTGCGAATCCATCGGCGTCAAGTTCGGTGCCGACCTGAACGCATACACTTCTATTGACGAAACCGTCTATAACATTGACAACGTGCCCGTGGAGAAAGTTCCTTCCTCTATCGACTCCTGTCTGTGGATTCTCCACGACTGGGCTGACGGTCTGCTCCTCACCGCTGACGACATCGACCACGAGCGTGGCGTCATCCACGAAGAATGGCGCAGCCGCAACAACGCTTCCAGCCGTATGTATGACAAAATCCTCCCCGAAATCTATCCCAACAACCGTTACGGCCAACGTATGCCTATCGGTACTATGGAAGTCGTTGACAACTTCCCGTATCAGGCCATCCGCGACTACTACGAAAAATGGTATCGTCCAGATCAGCAGGGTATTGTCGTAGTCGGCGACATTGATGTCGATCAGGTGGAAGCCAAAATCAAAGCCATTTTCGGCACCATCGCCAAAGCCGAGAATCCTGCTGAACGCTACTATATTCAAGTCGAAGGCAACAAAACCCCGATTGTCTCCATCGCCAAGGACAAAGAACAGCCCTATGCAATCACCTATATCTTCAAGAAACACGACATCTATCCTGACAGTCTGAAAGGAGATATGGCCTATTACATTTATCAATATGTAAACGGAGCCGTTTCCATTATGTTGAACCAACGTTTGCAGGAAATCGCACAGCAGCCAGAACCGCCATTCATTCAGGCAAACATCTATGACGATTCCTACTTTTTCTCAAAGACCTTAGGTGCATACAGCGGTATTGCCATCACCAACGAGAACGATGTTCTGAAAGGTACCACCACGGTATATCGTGAAATGCTTCGCGCCGTACGCAACGGTTTCACCGAAAGCGAATACGACCGCGCCCGTTCCGAAATCCTCACCCAACTCGAATCCGCTTACAACGAACGCGACAAAGTGAAGAGCCAACGCTATTGCAAGGAATATGTTCGCCATTTCATTGACAATGAACCTATCGCAGGCGCTGAAAACGAATATATGATTGCCCAACAGCTCTTCCCGAACATTCCTGTTGACGTTGTCAACCAATACATCAAAGAACTGATTACCGACACCAACTTGGTTATCACCTGTATGCTTCCCGACAAGGACGGCGTTGTTTATCCTACAGAAAAAGAACTGGTGGATGCCTTTGCCAAAGTAGAAGCTGAGAACATCGCTCCATACGAAGACAAAGTTTCCGACGAGCCGCTCATCGCCAAGATGCCGAAAGCCGGAAAAGTTGTCAAAACTGAAAACGACAAGTTCGGTTACAAGAAATTAACGCTCTCCAACGGCGCAACTGTCTATATGAAGACTACGGACTTCAAGGCCGACCAAATTCTGATGTCCGCACACAGCTGGGGTGGTACGAGCCTTTATCCCGAATCCGAAGCTTTGACATTGAAAGTTATGGACGACCTCATCGGCATCGGAGGCCTTGGCAAATTCAGCCAAACAGACCTCACCAAAGCCCTCTCTGGTAAAAAAGCCTCTGTCAGCGCATCTGTCAACACCTACAGCGAAACCCTCGACGGCAATTCCACCCCGAAGGACTTGGAAACGATGATGCAGCTCATCTATCTCACCTTCACCGCACCGCGCACCGACAACGACGCATTCCTGTCTTGGAAATCCAAAGAAAAAGCCATGTTGGTCAATGCTGCCACCAATCCTATGACAGCTTTGAGCGACTCTATCCGCAGAACCCTCTACCCTGCCATCCCGAGACTCCGCAACCTCACAGTAGAAGAAGTTGACAAAATAGACTACGCACACGTGATGAAACTCGCCAAGACCCGTTTCGCTAACGCTGCCGACTTCGTGTTCATCTTCACCGGCAACATTGACGAAGCCACCTTCATCCCGATGGTGGAACAATACATTGCCTCTCTTCCCGCCAAAGGCAAAAAGGAAAAATACATCGACTTCGGCGGTTCTATGCGCAACGGCGCTCGTGAAAACGTCTTCATCCGCGAAATGGAAACCCCGATGGCTACCGTATTTATGGGCAACAACGGCTCTGTCTCTTACGACCTCAAACACAAACTGATCTACAGCATCGCCGACCAAATTTTGGACATTATAATGACTGAGGAAATCCGCGAAAAAGAAGGCGGCACATACGGTGTCAGCGTCAGCGCAAACCTCAACAAACTGCCGAAACCAAATGTGGTGATGCAGATTTTCTACCAAACCGACCCTGACAAGTACGAATATCTCAACAAACGCATTGATGAAATCATCAATCAATTCGTCAAAGAAGGTCCGTCTGCTGAAAACATGGCCAAGGTTAAGGAATATATGAATAAGAAACATAAAGAGAACCTTCGCGAAAACAGTTACTTCAGCCGTACAATGGGTGAATATCTCTACAATGGCGTAGATGACTGCGTAGGTTACGAAGACATCCTCAACAGCATTACTGCCAACGATGTACGTGATGCTATCGCCGACCTGCTCAAGCAAGGCAACAGCGCCAAAGTCATTATGTGCGGCAAAGCAAAATAAGGGGAAGCCTGACAGACACCCCGTAGGGACGCATCAGGTTTCAAGTTTCAAAGTGATGACTATGTAAACCTCACCACCCTGTAGGGACGCGATTCATCGCGTCCGTCAAACAAAAGAGCACGCAATTGAAGTTGCGTGCTCTTTTTATTTAACGTGAGTTCGATATAAGCAACTAAAAGAGAACCAGCTGATTATCAGAGAATGCTTCTACCGATATGGATGGTTTCTTGGGGAAGAAGCAGTAGGCAGCAATGGCGGCGACCGCATTGACCATGAAGTTGCAGAGGC
>JAZRYT010000128.1:0-2109 GCA_045600905.1 Bacteroidales bacterium | reverse complement strand
TGGTTTTGGTCATACAGAAAGGCATTTCCGCCAAAGCTGCCGAAAACATAAACGTTTCCGTCATCATCAAAGGCGGTGCGCACCACATAGTTATATGCGTGAGATGGATTCAACAGGTCGTCGTTGCCCGTCCAGTAGTTCGCCCACTTGCACTCGCCCTGGGCGGAGGCGGAAATTTGGAGGAGAATTAGGAATAACGTGAAAATAAGGGTAAAGTGTTTTTTCATAATATTAAAATTTGTTGGTTATTTATCAGAGTCTATTACCTCCCAGTGGCCGCCCTTGTCGGGACCGACACGGCGGATGAGACCGTCGGATTTCATTTGTCCAATTATTTTACGGACTCCCGCATTGCTCATAGAAATAATTATGGTTAGTTCTGCAATCGTTACATTAGGATTTTTTGCCATTTCTCTAAGTATGTCCGCTGCTTTTCCCGTAACTTTTCTTACTACTTTACTCGCTACTTTACTCGCTACTTTACTCGCTACTTTTTCTGTTACTTTATCCGTCACTTCGGCATTTCGTGGAATCCTCGACCACTCGTATTTTCTTCTTTCGTCTTCAATGAAAGGCAGCACGGCGGGGGCGGCATCAAAGCGGAGCATTAGGTCATAGGGATGAACGAGGTAAACTGGCTCAGGAGCTTCGTATTCGCGACAGGCCTTGCACATTTTTTCAATGCCGCGACCCCACGCCTCAATATAGCCAGCCCGGAAGAAGGTGTTGGCAATATCTGGATTGAGCTGCAGCGACTTGTGCGAAGCGAGAAAAGTTTCCGCAGTCCATCCGTCCGCCAGCACACAGTTGTTAGAAATGTATAGCACATCGTCCTCCACACGGATTTGAATGGGGCAGGAAGCAGACCAATCTGAATGAACCAGCGCATTGTAAATTGCTTCACGCACGGCGGATTTCGGGAACGGATAGGTCTCCACGCGGGTGAATTTCTCGTATGTAATGTAGGCCTTGAGGTACTTTTGGTAGAGCAAATCCAGCACTCTGTCGGCCTGTATCATTAAAGAGCCGTGTACTTCATCCATATAGAGGATGTCGGCTTCCTTGTTGAACATTCCGATTTTGGTATAGCATCCTGTAATCATCTTTTCCGGGTCACGATGAAACAAAAGCACCGCTGCCCGTTTCAGTTTGCCGTCAACTGTGAGGTTGAGCTTGTCCAAAAGTTCTTCATTGGAACAATCTAGGTCTTCCTTAGTCATACGCTTGCTGCGAAGGGCTTCGCGACGGAAGATGTTGAAACTCTCAACATCAAGGTCGGCATAAGTGAAATTGTCAACAGGGATAGCATCCCATTTCAAGCCAGTGCGTTTAAGTAGAAAATGGGTGAGTGCCGGACCTTGAAGCACCTGTTTGGTCGCCCCTGAACGTATATGATATTCCCCTTTGAAATTGATGGGATAACTGCTGGGCTCGACATCTATTTTGAGAAACGTTTTCCCATTATGTTCCAACAGTTGGATATCGACCAAAATGCCAAGCGCATTTTTGGTTTTGTTGGAAATATCCTCCAACAACCGTTTGGCCTCATCCACACCGACGACTTCGCCTTTGTCGTTGATGCCGATGTAGAGCGAGCCGCCCTGCGCATTGGCGAAACCGCATATCCATTTCAGATATTCGTCCCTCCAAGATTCCTTGTATTCAACAACCTGACTTTCCATGTTTTCTATTTTTTCAGGCGGCAAATATAGTAAAATATTTGATAATTTTTTATAATAAATATTGTGGTTTTTTTATATAGATTTAAGCGTACGCGATGAATTGCAACATCTCGGCTGACGCAATGAATTGTAATCCCGGCAGACGCGATGAATCGCGTCCCTACAGAGTCCTATAAATCACGTTCTCATCCTCTTAAGCCCTAAACCCTGACCTCTAAACCCTCTTTACTTCTTCACCACCTTGCCTTCCCATTCTCCCAACTCGCCGTGGGCGGTGATGATGTAGGTGCCGGCGGGCAGGGCGCTGAAGTCCAGTTCCGCGCGGGTGCCATTGACGGTGCGCTGCAAGACCACTTTCCCCGCAAGGTCAGTGACCGTGACGCGCTCCATTGTGAAGTTGCTGGTGACGTCTCCCCAAAAGATTTCG
>JAZRYT010000127.1:0-3314 GCA_045600905.1 Bacteroidales bacterium | reverse complement strand
TTAAAAATAATCCTCGTTAAATTTGCATATATTAAATATATGCACTATATTTGTATCAACAAAAACAGATAGAGATATGGAAAATATGGCAATCGTAGCAATGAGCAGCAAAGACATCAGAAAGGCAATGGTCATCAATTCAAGGATAAACAATCCGTTCCTTACGGGATACCTTCTCAGCCAAGGTAACGAACTTCGCAAGCGTATGTCAGAGGGTGTGGTTGAGGTATGGTTTACTAAGAAGTCGGGAGAGGTGGCACATAGGTTTGTCACGACCAAGGCTTCACTTGTTCGGAATCATATCAACGGTAACGGCACATCTGGTGAGAGCAGGAACGTCATAACATACTGGGATGTTGAGAAAGGTGCTTGGAGGTGTATGCAGATTCAGAGCATCCTCAAAGTCTGCTAGCATTTGGTAAAACATCTTTCAAAATTAGTCACGGTCATGGATAAGGTCGTAATCATCGCGAGGGTCAGCACAGACAAGCAGGAGTATCAGCGTCAGTTAGTGGAGTTGAGGGAGTATTGCAGCAAGGTGGGCTGGGAAGTGGCGGCAGAATTTGCCAACAAAGTCAGTGGAGCGGCAAAGAACGAAGATAGAGACGAAATAAAGGCTCTCGTGGAGTATGTTAAGACCAACTCCATCAAGCGCGTTGTATGCCTCGAAATCAGCCGTTTAGGGCGTAACACATTGGAGGCTTTGAAAATCATCCAGACCCTCAACGAAAATGGTGTCAGCCTCTATGTGAAGAACTACAATTTGGAGACCCTTAACCCAGATGGCAAAGTCAATCCAGTAGCCAGTCTTATCTGCACAATCCTACTCGAAATCGCCCAGATGGAACGCTTGACCATCAAGGAGCGTATGACCAGCGGAAGGAACCAGTACATTGCCAACTGCAAGGCCAACGGTATAAAGATGGGAAGACCCTCAACATATCGCAAAAGCGATGCATCCTACAAGGCTCAATACGCCAAGGAAATCAGTCTTCTGAGAAAAGGTATCAGCCTCCGAAACGTATCCGAACTGACAGGGACGAGCATCAACACGTTAAGAAAAGTAAAAGAAATTTGCTTTTAAGTTTTTTTCTACACACCTTTGAACATCAGCATCCGCTGACCCAAAATAATCCCGCTAATCTTGTTTTTGGGGAGAGAACGGGCCTCCTCGCATAATTCCACATAGACATATTTTTATCTCAAAGCCCCAGTTGGGCAAAGGTCACAGCTCCCTTGGTGTCCAGAAGTCTGGTAAGCCCAGAACCGAAAGCGAATAAGCAGCCGTTGCGGTAAGCGGCAGAGCATCTATAACAACCAATGATATCCATTGAAAGATGTAACAAAATTTTAACCGAAGATGGACTTAAACTAACGAAAGAACAACTTCAAAACCTTAGAGACTTCCTATACGTCATCGCAAGCCTCGAAATCGAAAACAATAACATACTTAAAGAAGCATTATAATGAAGAACGTAATTTTATATACAAGAGTAAGCACAGACGAGCAAGCTGAAGGATGCAGTCTGGAAGTGCAAGAAGAATTCCTGAGAGCATACTGTTCAAACCACGATTACCACATTGTCGGAGAGGTCTATAAAGAAGACTTCTCTGCCAAGGACCACGACCTGAAAAGACCAGAGATGAAGCGTTTATACGAATATTGCAAAAAACATAAACACGAGGTTGACATGGTCCTGTTTTTACGCTGGGACCGCTTTTCCAGAAACGTTGAATTTGCATTCGCCTACAAGCGCAAATTCTTTGACGAACTTGGTATAGAAATCAACACCGTTGAATCCCCGATAGACTTTAATAGCGGTGATTGGGCTACATTGCTCGCCTTATATTGTGGAACCGCTCATTCGGAGGACATCAAAATCGCCAAAAGAACCAAAGATGGCATACACGGCCATCTAGAAAAGGGCCAATGGACCTGTCGTGCTCCACTTGGCTATAAGAACGTTAGGAGAGATAAGCACGACTGTTGGGTAGAGATTAACGAAGATACAGCTCCCAAGGTGCGTGAAGCCTTTGAAGAAGTAGCAAAAGGCATTGAAGCTCCTTACACGGTAAAGAAAAGACTATTCCCCAAGATGATTGCAAGCACATTTTTCAGAATGCTGCGCAATAAATTCTACATCGGCATTGTGCACGTCCCAACTTATAACGGCACAAAAGAGCACGATGTTAAAGGTCAACACGAGGCGCTTATTGACAAGCAAACATTCCAGACAGTTCAAGATATTCTGGATGGGAAAAAGAGACGCAACAAAGTGACCTCAACATTCCAGCCTGACCTATACCTGCGTAAGTTCTTATGCTGCCCCGAATGTGGTCATCTCCTTACTGGCGCGACATCAAAAGGAGGAAGCGGAAAACACTACAACTACTATTTCTGTAACCACGACCACAAACACCTCAACGTAAGGTCAGAGATTGTCCACAAGGGCTTCGAAGATTATATGGCCGCATTGGAACCAAACCAAGCAGTATTGAAGTTGTACACCGAAATCCTGTTTGATGCCAGAGGCGAAAGAGTCGGAGACAACAACAAGCAGGCAGATAAACTGCAAGTAGAGCTTGACGATATCAAAAAACGTATGAACAAAATGAATGACCTGTATTTTGATGGTGAGATATCAAAGGCTGAAAAGGTTGAGGCAACTGAGAGATTCACACGCAGATGCGAGGTGCTCCAAGAGCAAATTAAAGCACTCAGATTAAGCGATGATATGAAAATCAAAGACAAGCTATCATACTCAACGACCATACTTGGAAACCTCGGAGAATTCTTCGAAACAGGCTCCCCAGAGGTAAAAGTTAAACTTATTAGTTCGATATTTCCTGAGAAGATAGAATATGACGGTAAAAATTATCGAACTGGCAAATACAACCAAGTCCTAGATTTAATCTATCAGAACGCCAGCGAGTTACAGGAAATGAAAAAAGGGAGAAGTCCGAAAAATGACGGAAATCTCCCAGATGTACCCCCATGGCGAATCGAACGCCAATCTTAGGAACCGGAATCCCAAATTCTATCCATTAAACTATGGGGGCGGACATCGGGGTACAAATATACACAGTTTTTTGTAAATTTGCAGAGTAAATATTTTTATCTATCTTTGCAATCCCGATAACAACACTTGCTGGGTTCGTATAACGGTTAGTACTCGAGATTCTCAATCTCGCAATAGGAGTTCGATTCTCCTACCCAGTACATCTGGGAGATTTTCGATGTTTTTCGGACTTCTCCCTTTTTTCATTTCCTGTAACTCGCTGGCATTCTGGTAGATTAATTCTAGGACTTGGTT
>JAZRYT010000126.1:0-38512 GCA_045600905.1 Bacteroidales bacterium | reverse complement strand
GGAATTGAGTTCGCGATTAAAAAACAACAAATCGGGGAAAAACTCAACGCCATACACTTCCAAATGGTATTGATTGCCAATGAAGGAGAAATCCTTCCCGAAAGTCATAATGAAGTTTTTGATATTCTGGACAATCCTTTGCTCAACAACCCTCTCGTCAACATCTTGACGGTCACGTTCACCGATTTCTTCCGTATTGATAAACTCCAGCGCATACGAATCTTTGAACATCATTACCGCCTTGCGCGCCATTGATGAGTTGGAAATGGTTTGAGAAAAGTTGTTGGGTATTTTATCCCGATTTTCAAACGCCTGTTGTTTGATGATTTTTTCAAGGGCATCAACAGAAAGATGCTCTTCCGCAGTGCGATGTATGTAATAATATCGAGCAGAAAGGTTCTTGCATTTGGCCATAATGCGTGTATGATGCGTAAAAGGGACTCTGAAAAAATCCTCGATTGGGAACTCTGCTATGTCTGGAATTTTAATGGAATTATAAATATCTATCTGATTATTAACCATCTGCAATTCGTCGGTTGTAACCGGCAAATTACATTGGCTAAATTCGTCAGTTGCGACCGACGAATTTTCAACTGGCAGTTCTTTGTATTGTTGAGTGCTTGCATCAAGAATTTCCCAACCTTCATAAAAACTGCGCATTTCTTTAAGTTGAGTTTCTGAAAATCCTCGAAGCCCTGGCAGATCTTTCTTAAGTTGCAAACTTATTTGTTTTAAAGCGCCAGTTCCCCATACACCTTTGCGCGTGTTTTCGGATAGATATTTTCCGATGGCAAAATAAACAGCAAGTTGCACACGGTTCACATCCTTCAATGCTTCGTACTGGCCTTGCAAAATTGCAGTTTTTATGGCTTCTACTGCTTCGGTCAATGATATTAACGATTTTTCTTTGTCCATAATGTTGATAGATCTTCCTTTATGATTCGTATTTCGTTTTCTTCATTCCCTTGTTTTATCTGAAAACCAGTGTGTTAATGCTTTTTTTGCCGGCATTAGGAATGTGTGCAAAGATACATTATTTTTACAAGCGAGCCGTTTTCTCCAACTCGGAATCAATGTCATCGGCGGCAACATAGGCATTCTCTTCGTGCTGAACTTGAGCAAATCCATTTTCGCGACCTCCAACTTCCTTCATACAGTGTACGCCTTTCGTTCTCCTGTGCCGCTCATGCCCGACATTTCTCTTTTGATGTATTCTGCCATAACGTATAGGTTTCCTGACCTTATCCTATAGAGCTTATACCTTTATCCTAATAGAGCTAGAACCTTATCCTAATAAAGCTTATACCCTTATCTCTATAGAGCCTTATACCTGGACTCTATAGAGCTATAGCCTTATCTTCCTTACGCCACAAACAAAACGCAGCATGAAATGATGATATCATGCCATGAAATGACGACATCACAATTTGCGACAACCATCTTAAGCCGCAATTTAATGTCGCTTCACGCGCGCAAAGAGATCCCGTCACCTCCTCCTATCGTCATCCCGAGTGCCCGACGGTAATAGGGATCTAAGAGTTAAGAGATTAGAGCGAAGAAATAAGAACGATGAACTATCAATTGAACTTGACGCTTCATTATATATACAACATTAATATTTTACACCTATTAATATATACTCTCCTGGCAGTGTGTGTCGATTCTTAGAGAAGAGGAGTGAGCGCCTCCGCAACTTTTAACTTCAAACCTCCTTTCCTCCGCGCGCCGAGCTATAAATTGTGTACCTTTGCTCGCTCTTTACATTGATCATTTAGCACCCTGTTGATGAAAAAACATTTATACCCTCTGCTCGCTATAGGCGCACTCCTTATTTTGGCCACGTCCTGCGCTACACTCCAAGTGTATGACCTACAATGCGACGGACTGACTGCTCCCTTGGCCATTGACTCCGAATCCCCGTATTTCAGTTGGAAAGTCCTCTGCGACAATCCCATGACACAGGAGGCCTACCAGATAGAAGTGGCGTCTTCCGAAGCCAAACTTCTGGCCGGAGAGGCAGATTTGTGGCAAAGCGGCCAAGTGCGTTCCGCTGAGCAGGTCATGGTCCCCTACGCCGGCACCACCCTGTCTTCCAGACAGCAATGCTGGTGGCGCGTCCGTGTCTGGAACCAGCACGGCGTTTCTCCCTGGAGCAGTCCGCAGCCCTTCGGCATCGGAATCCTAGACCAGATCAAAGGCCGATACATCGGCGCCGCGCCGGGCAATTCCGCACTGCTGAGAAAGAAGTTCACCGTCGCAGCCAAGTTCTCACAGGCCCTGCTGCACGTCAATTCCCTCGGCTATCACGAAGTTTACCTGAACGGGCAGAGGGTGTCCGATGCCGTGCTGACCCCTGCCGTGTCACAACTCAGCCAACACTCCCTCATCGTCACTTACGATGTGACCCCACTGCTGAAGGAGGGCGAAAACGACCTGGTACTCTGGACCGGCGCGGGCTGGTATCGGAAGCACTTCGGCGCGGTATATGACGGCGCGGTGGTCTGCGCCGAGCTGGACCTCGATGGCCTGACGGCACTCACTACCGACGAGAGCTGGATGGGCTGCGCGAGCGGCTATCGCGACATCGGCACGTGGATTCACGACGACTACACGGGCGAGTTCATCGATGCACAACGGGTTCCCAAAACGCTTACGGGCCAGGCGCTCGACACGCTGAACTGGGTACAGGTTGACACCGTGACCGTTTCTGTAAAGGCCGTCCAGCAGATGTGCGAGCCGTGCCGCGTGCAGGAGACTTTATCGGCCGTAAGCGTCAAGCCCTACGGCGAAAATATATGGATTGCCGATATGGGGCGCGTGGTGAACGGGCTGCCCGAAATCACGCTGCCGCAACTTCCGGCGGGGCACGAGACTACCGTGGGCTTCACCGACACCAAATTCGACGACGGCACGGTCTTCACCTTCCTGCACAACACCCTCATCAGCTCGGGCGCGGAAGGCGGCGACACGTTCACCGACAAATTCCTACAGCAGGCCTACCAATATCTTGTGTTTGTCAATCTGCCCATAGCTCCCAAGCCCGAGGACATCAAGGTAAACCGAATGCGGACCGACTATCCGCGGCGAGCCACGTTCAGCTGCTCGGACACGGACCTCTGCACCATTCACGATATGATGGCCTACACCACTGAGAACCTGGCATTTAACGGATATATGGTGGATTGCGGAAGCTTTGAAAAGCACGGCTACGGCGGTGATGGCAACGCTTCCACGGTGGTGGTGCAGACACTGTACGAGGTCGCGCCGCTCTTCTACAACTGGCTGCAGGCCTGGAACGACGTTGTGAGGGCGGACGGCTCGCTGCCGAACACCGCCCCCAGCACGCACGAGGCAGGCGGCGGCCCCTACTGGTGTTCCTTCATCATCCAGGCACCCTGGCGGACGTTTATGAGCTACGGCGACGACCGGACGTTGTCGAAGGGCTATCCCTATATGCAGCAGTGGCTTGCCTTCGCCGAGGGAACCATTGAGGACGGGCTCTATTTCAGCAGTGCGAGCGGCAAAGACTGGGGCTTGGGCGACTGGCTCGCGCCCAAAGGAGCAGATGTCAAAAACAGGGAATCCATTGATTTGGTCAGCAACTGCGCGATGAGCCAGTGTCTGCAAGATCTAGCACATATTGCCGGGCACCTAGGGAAGGTGCAGGACAGCATCCGCTATGCCGATCAGCTGGCGGCACTGAATCGCAATATCCACCAGACCTTCTACCACGGGGACGGCATTTACGGAACCGGCTCGCAAATAGATATGGCCTACCCGCTGCTCGTGGGGGCGGTTCCCGACACCCTTGCCGCATCCGTGCGTGAAAAGTTGTTAGCGCGCACCGCGCAGCTACACGACGGGCACATAGCCTGCGGGCTGGTGGGCGTACCCGTGCTGACGGAATGGGCCACAGGTGCCGGCGAATGCGAGTTCATCTACCGTATGCTGAAGAAGACCGACTACCCCGGCTACCTGTATATGAAGCGCAACGGGGCGACGGCCGTCTGGGAGTCGTGGAACGGCGAGCGCTCGCGGATGCACAACTGCTACAACGGCATCGGCAGCTGGTTCTACCAGGCGTTGGGAGGCATCATCCCCACGGCGCCAGGATACCGACGGGTGACCATCCGTCCGCAAACCCCAGAGGATATCACCTGGGCGGATGTGTCGGAAGAGACGCCCTACGGCACGCTGAAGGTGCGCTGGGAGCGAAAGAAGCATAATAAAATACTGAAAGTGACCATCCCGGTGGGCGTCACGGCAGACATTTTCGGAAAGACGTACGGAAACGGGAGGTACGAGATAGCGTTTTAGCGAAGGAAGAAAATTTAACACTAATTATTGGTAACCTTGGGTATGTCCAACTGGGCACAAACCTTTCTTAACTTCAATCATCAGTTTGATGGCCTCGGCCATATTTGTTTTCAATTCTGCAATGGTTCTTCCCTGGGAAATAGCTTCTGGAACTTGCTCACATTGTCCCGTGTACCAACCATCTTCACCTTTTTCAATAATTATCGTATATTCCATTTTCGTGTATTTTTTTGAGGCCGCAAACGTACATAAAATTTCGGAATCTCACGTCCGTGTTTTATGAATGTTTTTTCTTTTGAAAATTTGAAAATTGGTTTTCCCTCAGCCATAGCAAGCACACTCCCTCGAAATTTTTCCATTTTATGATTTCCATTTTATGGAAAAATATTATTTTTGCGAGCTGAATATAAAAATCGAAATAGATGAAAACTCCTATCGCATTAGAAAACCCCTTTGTTACAACTGGTTATGTATCTGCAGAATACTTTTGTGACCGCGAACAAGAGACGGCGGACATCATCCGTTATTTGAGAAACGGAAACAATGTGGCACTGATTTCTCCTCGTAGATACGGCAAAACGGACCTTATTCGGCACTGCTTTGCCCAAAAGGAAATCGCAGACAACTACTACACTTTCATTATCGACATTTATTCCACCAAATCCGTTTCCGATATGGTGAACAGGCTCGGGCGCACTATTGTGGAATCACTTAAACCCAAAGGCCGCAAGGCGATAGACACCTTTTTGGAATTCGTATCCTCATTACGCGCCGGCATCACTTTCGATCTGGCAGGAAATCCATCTTGGACATTCAGCGTTGGCGACATCTCTTCGCCGGCCAGTACGTTGGAGGAGATTTTCATCTATCTGCAAAATGCGGAAAAGCCCTGTTTGGTAGCCATAGACGAATTTCAGCAGATCACCAAATATGGCGACGACAATATCGAAGCAGCATTACGCACACAGATTCAATATTGTTCCAACGCCCATTTCATCTTTTCGGGTTCGCAGCGCCACTTGATGGGAGCGATGTTCACCTCGCCCGCGCGCCCATTTTATCAAAGTGTCACCATTTATTCCCTCAAACTACTATCTTTAGAGAAATACAGCCAATTTTGCGTCCATCACTTTTCGGCCTGCGGGAAACAGCTTGCTCCAGATGTCGTACCCACACTTTATCAGCGATTTGACGGTATCACCTTCTATTTGCAACGGGTCATGAACGAGTTGTTCTCGCTCACTCCCCAAGGTGCAATTTGCAGCAGAGAACGAATCGACGAAGCCATTGACAACATTTTACGGAATTCCGCATTCATATATGAAGATTTAATGTATCAACTTCCTGAAAAACAGACTTTAGTTCTGCAGGCTATTGCCAAAGACGGAAAGGCGACGAATCTCACTTCAGGAAAATTCGTAAAGAAACACGGTCTGTTGTCCTCCAGCTCGGTCAAGTCCGCCCTACCCGCACTTATAGACAAAGGACTAATCACCAATGAACTTGGCTGTTATCAAGTCTATGACAAATTTCTTGAACTTTGGATCAACCAATTTTAGGTTTCAAATTTATAATCAATCCCATTGATTTAAGATATGAGAAAGGTATTTGCCTTTAAAATCACGACATTTTGCATACTAATGGCTTGCTTGTTACAGTCGTGCTGATATTTTTTGCCTAGCACAATTCTTAGGGAAAGAAAAAGAAAACAAATCGGGGAATATGTCATTGATATGGTCCACTCCCAACAGCACGAGCAACGTCGAATAGAGAAACTCTATTTCAGGGAAATAGGCCGCTGATAGTTTAGAAACGCCCTTTTATTCGTGAAAATTTGTGTATTTTCAGCACTTATTCGCGAAAATTTGTATTTTTGCAACGCTTATTCTCGAAAATTTGAAAAAAATGGATATCGTTGACCTATCAAAAGAAATCGTGTTCGGTTCAGCAGATTCGACCGTTGCGCACCGCATTTCCCAATTGGTAAGAAAAGGGAAGTTGCGCCGTATTGCCCCACGCTTATATACTAGCAACCTCATTGATTCAGCTGAAAACATCATTCGTCGCAACATCTTATCTATTTTGGTATGGCGTTTCCCCGGGACCATCATCAGTCACCGAAGCGCTAACGAAATGCGCTTAACGGAAGACGGATTCTTTTTTCTGACAGGTCCTTCCAATAGAACTGTTACGGAACTTCCTGGCATCAAAATCGTGATTACTAAAGGACCGGCGGCTGATGAAGGCGATATGCCATACGGCAAAATGCACATTTCAGGAGAATATCGTTGTTTATTGGAAAACTTACAGGCGTCAAGGAGAAGCGGGGCATCGTCAAAATGTCTAGCCATTGAACAAATCGAAAAAAAGTTAGAATCCGTTCTACTATCTGGTGGTGAAGCCAGCTTAAACGATTATCGGGACCAACTTAAAGCCGTTGCTCAGCGTTTGAATATGCAGAAAGAATTTGGGAAGGCGAATAAAATCATTTCCGCCCTTTTGTCTTCACATCCATCGGATGTTCTAACCTCGCCTTCAGCCAAAGCGGCGGCTGCCGGCACACCATACGATGAAAGCAGGCTCAAATTATTTGAAATTCTATATTTCGCCTTAAAGAACAATTTCTTCCCTCCCTTAATCCAAAACGAGCAAAATGAAGGTGCATTCCGATTAATAGCCTTTTTCGAGAGTTATTTTTCAAACTATATTGAAGGGACAGAGTTTTCCGTTGAAGAAGCCCGAAGCATTGTGGAAAGCGGCGTTCCAATTCCTATACGCACCGAAGATTCTCACGACATTATAAGAACATTTCAAATCGCATCCAACAGGCAGGAAATGTCTGTCGTGCCCTCCTCCGCCAGTGAACTTATTGATATCTTGCGCCATAGGCATTCCATTCTATTATTTGGCAGACCCCAAATGCAGCCCGGCATCTTCAAAAAGAAGAACAACCGTGCTGGAACCACAGAATTTGTAGATTATCAAGAAGTTGTAGGAACGCTGTCAGCAGGATTCCAATACTACGCCGCACTGGACAACGCTTTTGCAAAAGCCGTCTATATGATGTTCCTCATCAGCGAAGTGCATCCGTTCAATGACGGGAACGGTCGTATGGCGCGTATTATGATGAATGCCGAGTTAGTACATTCCGGACTTTTCAAAATCATAGTACCAACCGTCTATAGAGAAGACTATCTGCTGGCCTTGCGGAAACTCAGTCGACAGGGGCAGCCTGACACTTTCATACAGGTTATGCGCCGACTACACCAATTCAGCGCCAACCTCACCTCTCCAGATTTTAAAGAGTTGGACAATCTGTTCCGCGTCTGCAACGCATACGAGCTGCCTTCTTCCGCAAAATTGGTTTTCCCTCAGCCATAGCAAGCACACTCCCTCGAAATTTTTCCATTTTATGATTTCCATTTTATGGAAAAATATTATTTTTGCGACCTAATTTGAGCCTTCACACTTTTCCGTTCATCATTCTGCAGCAACACATTATGAAACGAATTTTCCTTTTCTCCTTCCTCCTGCTTTCCACACTGCTGCGCGTGGGGGCGACCGCACAGATACCGGACTATTTGATTTACAAGGGTGACACACTTAGGCTGTATGCCTATCCGTTGGAAGGCTATTTCAAGCATCTGACACGTCCCGATTCACTGTTCCCCTATACGAATACCGCAAACGGACGCGGTTACGTGGCCTACTGGGCTATTGAGAACGACAGCCTGTTTTTAGTGGATATCCAAGTGGAAAAATGGAACAACTGGCTGCGATGTAACAGGATGGTGTCATTGGACAAATCCCTCATCTTCCACAACAGGAAAAACATCGACCGCATCTTTGCCGAGTGGGTAACCGACGAGCTGCTCAGTCCCGATGGAGAGCTGCTCCATTACGAGCATCTTGGCTACGAACAAGAATACTCCATCGAACGCTATTTCAACATTGAGAAAGGCATTCTGAAATCCGTCCGCGAAGAGGATAATTCCAAAGAATCATTCCTCTCAATTATGAACATGGACATCGACTCCTATATCTCAAGATACATCGAGTACAACATCAACTACGACAATATATCCTATATCCCACATTATCCGATGCAGTTTGCGGGGTACGCCTATTTGGATTCAATGCACAGCCCTCACATTGATATATTTCCGGACGACGCAGACTCGACCATCCTCCTTGAAATAGAACGTGTGGCAGAGAATGTCCTATTTTGGCACGACACTTTCCTCAAAAATATACGTTTCCACATAAAAATAGGGCCTGAAACACGTGAAGCACAAAAGTATCCGATTATTATACCCACGTTATATTCAGAGCTACAAATCCAAACTGCAGAAGATTACCATAACGACCTTCCCTATTACTACTATCGGTTGGCCAGCGGCTATATGCAACTTACCCGGAAGCTCTATAACGACACCCCTATTCAGCACCAATACGACTCCCTCCTATTGCAAATGTACGACGGAGACTCCACCGTCTTGTGGCAGTATCGCTATCGTCATTTCCCCGACAGTGCGTTGAAATACAAGAAGCTCAGCTACCTTCAGCCGAGCAAGCACATTTACGACCAAATGGGTAAATTCTATGAAATACAACAATTGGAGCACTATCTCGGCATTCCGCACGACACCTCTATACACCCCGTTTTCGATACCGTATTCCAAAAGTATTTTCAGTACGATTTTGGTTCCATCCTGCCGAAAGGATGGGAGGACAATCTAAATGTAAACATCGAAGAAGAAAAACAACGCTTCCCCATCCACTGGGGCACGTGCCTCCAAAAGTTCAAAGAAGAGCCACTGGCCGACAAAGCGCTTTCCGACAATCAGGAAGTCTGGCGGTTCCTGTGGATACGTCCCAACAACAACATCGTGTTGGTGCGGGTGGATTTTGACGGCAAGAAGGCCACCCTCAACTGGAAAGTGGCCACACAGGTTTATGACAATGGTTTTTGCAAGCAATGGGAGCCCGACAGTATCGTCAGAAGAGGGACGCGCGCCCTCTCATCCCAAGAATGGCAGCGGCTTTCCGCATTGGCGCAGCAAGCCGATTTCGACAAGACGCATTGCAATGCGTGCAACAACATCGCAGACAGGACCTTCTTCGGCATAGAGCACCGCACCGCGTACCAATTCAACACCTGCGCTATGGACACCCGAATGGATATGTACAACGTGCCTGCCGCACTCGTCAACCTCGGGTTGGAGTTCGTCAAGCTCACAGGCGCTGGAATTCCGCTGGAATACTGAGCGACTCAGGGGTTAGGGTTCAGGGGGTAGGGTTCAGGGTTCAGGGGGTAGGACGTAGGGAGGCAATTCATTGCGTCCGCTCAAAATTTCAGGTTTCAGGGAGCGTCCTTATTCTACAGAGCGGCAATCAGTTCCACGACCAAATCAATCGCGGATTCGACATCGCGGAGGTCGCAGATTTCTGCCGGCGTATGCATATAGCGATTGGGAATGCTCAACAGCAGAGAGCGTACTCCCTTGTTGGAAAGTTGGATTTTAGAGGCATTCGTGCCGCCCGTTGCGGAATTGTTGGCCGAAATCTGATGGGGGATTTTATTCTTAACGGCAACTTCCTCAGCCAGTTCTGCGAGTTGGCGGTTGCTATCCAAATGCTTGGTAATCACCACGCCCTTTCCCAAAGCCACCTCACCGTACTTGCGCGCGGGGCAGTCGGGTACATCTGTGGCAAAGGTGACATCCAAACTGATGGAATACTGCGGATTGATATTGGCGCTTCCCACAACGGCACCACGGCAGCCAACCTCCTCTTGGGAAGATGCCACACCACAGACCTTGACGTCCAAATCTCTCGTTGACAGTCTTCTAAGCGCTTCTGCCACCACATACACCCCAATCTTGTCGTCCAAGCCCTTAGAGGAAATTCTATGGTCACCCAGCATCGTCACGCCGGGCGCGAAGCAGACGGGGGCGCCGACACTGATGCGTTCGCGCACCTCCTTGACCGTCATTCCCGTATCCACCCAAAGGGTGTCGAGTTCGGGTGCCTTCTTACGGTCATCGGGGGAAATCAGATGAATGGGTTTCTTGCCAATGACACCGGGAATTACAGAGCCGTCTTTAGCTAAAATCTGCACCTTGCTGCCCGGCACACAGCAAATATCTATGCCACCATTTTTACGAATATACAGATAGCCTTCATTGCTGATATACAAAACTTGGAAACCAATTTCATCGATATGTGCCTCCAGCATCACGACTGTATCGGCATCCGGATGGCCGACAACCGCATACGTGTTGTTCAGCACATCCTTTTCTACCATATCAGTAAAAGAATGTACGTGATTAATAAAGACTTGGGAAGCGGCATCTTCATATCCTGATACAGAAGGTGCTTCTAAAAGAGCATTCAAAAAGGAAGTTTGTTTCTTATTCATTTTTATAGATTTTCAGACTCTAATTGTTTCAATTTTTCCTCACCCCAGAAATCAACGCCCATAATATCGGCAATTTTGCGGAAATTCTCCTGCGCCGTATCGCGTTTCAGAGAAAACAGGTAATAGTGGCACATCAAGCCGAGCAAAGCCTCTTTCAAAGCGCAAGCCTTATAGACAATCTCGTTAAACAGCTTGTTGCTGCTGATGCCGCTCTTACATTCGATGACGTGCAGCATATTGTCCTTGGTGAACACGACATCCAATTCGTTATCGTGTTCCACACCGGGTCGTGCCACGTGCACACCGATGAGGATGTCATCTGGAGCGAATTTATGGATTGCCAAATAATAGCAATACTCTTCAAACCAACCACCCGTCAGGAAATCCAGCTCCGCTTTGGACAAATGGCCTGTCCGATCTGGCACAAAGTGCAGATAATCCAAGAACTTCGACAAATTTGAAATGGCATCGCAACGGCTCACCCTACCCTGCTCCATTTCATCAATACGCAAAAACTGGTTTTCGCGAATACGGTTGCGGTAATCCACGCGCAGAACCTCCAGAATTTCGTAATCCGAGCTGTTCAAATGGCCATCGGCAAAAAATGAGAAAATCTGTTTCACGTATGATTCTCCTCGTATTGGCAAATGACCTTGGCGCTCTAGCGCATCGTGAACGATGCCGTGCAACGTCAGATATTCGCTGATTTTCATCTTCCGTTTGATGGGATAGAAATAGTCATCGTCATCAAAAACACTATCGTCAAAAATAGACTTAACAATATTGTTATCCCGCAAATTCGTATAGAAAAAGTCCGTATGGAACTTGGAGAACGCCTGTTGGACCGCCAATGCCATATAGCGCGTGCCGCCTGCGAGATTCACAAAATAGTGGATGTCCTCCTTTAAAACAGAGCGCAACTTCCTACAAATACGTTCGTACGCAAATTCCTCATTCTCGCGAAAAATGATTTCAGATATCTGCTCTTTCGAAACACACAACACTTTTGAAAGATGGTGCAAGTCGGAAGATGCATTGCGGGATAAGATAAAAAGTATCTGGTCCCCTTCCACATATTTTTCTTTTATAAACAGATAGGCGGGCAGCGGACTTTCTGAGGAGATGATGTTTACGAGGGTTTTGGACATTAGAATGGGATATTAAGATGTGAAAATATTAAAATGTTAAGATATAAACTAGAATGTTTGTGCATTCGGACATTTACGATAAAATAAGAAATGTAGATAGAACCTATTCCCTGTTACCTATTACCTATTCCTTGTTCCCTATTTCAAAAGCAGGCGCAAAAATAGTTTTTTTTACATAAAAAAAGCAGTCGCAAGAATAGATATTATTGTGTATTTTTGCAGCTCTTTTTCAAAAACTAAAAGAAGCAAACAATGACTCTTATCAAATCTATTTCCGGCATTAGAGGAACTATAGGAGGAAACACAGGCGAGAACCTGACTCCTCTTGACATCATCGAACTAACATCTTCATTTGCAGCCTTTTTGCAGGCCGGCAATCCCAAGAAGAAACTCACCATTGTTGTTGGACGTGACGCACGTATCTCAGGAGATATGGTCAGCAGATTGGTCTGCGGCACGCTGCAAGGTATGGGTGTTGACGTTATCGACACCGGTCTTTCCACCACTCCGACCACGGAGATGGCGGTTCTGCACCATCAGGCTGACGGCGGCGTCATCGTCACGGCTTCCCACAACCCAATGCAGTGGAACGCCCTCAAGCTCCTCAACGCCAAAGGCGAATTCATATCCGGTGCAGACGGACAACTCTTGCAGGAAATAGCCAAGAGCCATAATTTCAAATACGCGGAAGTCAGCGCGCTTGGTCAATACAGTACGTATGACAACTCCATTCAAGACCACATTGACGCAGTTCTCAAGCTGCCTTTGGTCAACAGAAGTGCTATCGCCAAAGCCAATTTCTCCGTCATCCTCGACACCGTCAACTCCACAGGTTCCATCTCCATCGTTCCCTTGTTGAAACAACTCGGCGTGAAGAACATCACCGTGCTCAATGACGAGCCGAACGGCCATTTCGCACATAATCCGGAGCCGATTCCCGAAAATCTGTACGGCATTTCCGAAGAAATGCGCAAAGGCCATTACGACCTCGGCATCGTGGTGGACCCTGACGTTGACAGACTGGCATTCATCAAGCCGGACGGCGAAATGTACGGCGAAGAATACACGTTGGTTTCCGTAGCCGACTACGTGCTCCAACACAGCAAGGGCAACACCGTGTCCAACCTCTCCTCCACCCGCGCGCTGCGTGATGTCAGCCGCCAGCACGGCGTGGAATACAACGCTTCCGCCGTGGGAGAAGTTAACGTGGTGGAGAAAATGAAAGCCACCAACGCCATTATCGGCGGCGAAGGCAACGGAGGTGTCATCTATCCCGAACTCCATTACGGCCGCGATGCTCTCGTGGGCGTGGCCCTCTTCCTCTCCTATATGGCCACCTCCGGAAAAAACTGTATGGAAATCCGCTCCCAATACCCGGACTACCAAATCTCCAAAAACAAAATCGAACTCAAAGACGACATCAACGTTCCCGAACTCCTCAACAAGATTGCGGAAAAATACGCCGACTACGAAGTCAACCGTATCGACGGTGTCAAAATAGACTTTGAAGACAGCTGGGTACACGTCCGCAGCTCCAACACTGAACCCATCCTCAGAATCTACTCCGAAGCCCTCACCGAAAACATCGCCGACAATATTGCACGAAAGATAATGCTTGATATCAGAGAGATACTGAATTAGGTTTCAGGTTTCAGATTGAGTTAGTCGGAATATCAAATAACGAACTTAGAACAATAAATCATTCACCCTTAACCCTTAACCACTCATCACTCATCCTTAGCCCTTCATCATTCACCCTTAACCCATAATCCCATGCGTACCGTCATCACATTTTTTCTTCTTCTTTTCTGCCTCAGTTTGCAGGCACAGTTTGTCATTCCCGAAGGAACCCCTGTGGTGAATGGTTACGACATCACCTATCAGAACACCAACGCTCTTGACGGGCAGAAACTCTACCTTTGGGGCAACTACGGCAGCCACGGGTACATCATAGACAGCGTCGTTGTAAAAAAAGGAGTGGCGACATTCAAAAACAAGAAAGCAGTACTTCCTTGTGGCGTATATACAATATATAAGGGCAAGGCGGTGGATCATTCCACAGACATCGTACTCAATAAAAGCAACAAATGCGTTATCACCAAAAACGGCTCTGATATAACGTTTTCCGAATGCGAGGAATCGGAAATTCTGGACGAATTTTATTCCCGACTAGACAACCTTCCAAACGACACTCCAGACGACCAACTGAAGCAATTCCTTGATGATTTCATCAATATTGCCCCCGAATCTTTCGTTTCAAAATACCTCCGCGCCATATTCGGCTTCTATTGGGAATATGGCTCTGTAGCTTTGACCTGCCAAACGGCTTTACAAATTTTACCTTATACGGATCTTGCCGAGCCACGACTGCTCTTCTCCCCCATTCCGCTCAATGTGTGTCTTCAAAGTATACACAATTGCGACATTCATTCCACAGACTCTCTCATCCAATTTGCAGACAGCTTGTTGAATCGTTGCTCCAATCCCATAGTCAAGAATTTCTATCTCAACGAATTATTCCAACTTTTTGATGACAACCAAATTGAGCACGAGCCTGTATTGGTGCATCTTTATGACCACTATGATCACAGCTGGATTTCCGAAGAGAACGAGCGTCGATACGAAAGAAAAATCAAAAATTTGCGCAATATTATTACAGGCGCCAAAGTTCCCGAGCTTACATTTACCGACACTGATGGTAAAACATTTTCCACTAACCACGTGGAAGCGAAATACACCGTGTTTTGGTTTTGGGATTCCGACTGCGATCATTGTCAGGAGCTGACCCCTATTTTACACAAATTCTACCAAGAGCATGCCAACGAATACGATTTTGAAGTCGTTGCTTTGGAAATCACGGACGACATCAACAGATGGAAATCCTTTTCAGACGAACAAAGTTTATGGGATTGGACAAATCTGAGTTTGTCTAATGGAACGACGAGCACAGACCTCCTTGTCTATTTCGACATTGCGACCGCTCCAGCCATAATTTTGATTGACAACTCAAACGACCACACAATAATCACCCGACAGATCACGTTAGAAGAGCTGCTCGAAAAATTGAAAACCATAAACGAGGAACGTTAATTATTGAATATAAACAATTGAATCTAAATACATTTATCCAAATGAAAAAAATCTTTATTCTGTTCTTTTTGACCGCCTTTATTGGAACATCCGTTTTTGCGCAAAAAGGCAAAAGCCCCGCATCTGCTAAAATAGGACACGACATCACTTTCAACATCAAAAACGCCAATGACAAATTGGTCTATTTGGTCATTCACTATAAGGACCAGCTGTACATCAAGGATTCCGTTGCGCCAACCGCTCCCGGCAAATACATCTTCAAGGGTGAAAAAGTATATGACGACGGAATGTACTCTCTGGTTTCCGAACAAAAGAAGCTGTATCTCAATTTCATTATAGACAACAACCAGTTCTTCACCTACAATCTGGATACGACTGGCAACGTGGACCATTTCTCCACCTCCAACTCGCCAGAGAATGAGGAGATGCTGAAATTCCAACGTAAAACGGCCTCCGCTCAAAAGAACGCATCCAACTGGGGAAAACTCCGCAAGGAATTTGAAGAAAAGGGGCAAAAAGACAGTGCTGATTTCTATCTGAACAAACTAACAGGACTGAATGATGAAATGAAAGCGTTTATTGACGATTTGATCAACGCACATCCCAACTATCTTTTCTCCAAAATGCAGAAATCCTATCAGGAAATCGACGTTCCCGATTTCAAAGATGACAAAGGCGAAACAGACAAAGAAGCCCAAGTTTACTACTATCGCACACACTATTGGGACAATTTCGATTTGGCTGACCACCGTTTCATCTACATTCCCTCTTTCGAACCTAAGATGAAAGACTATTTCACCAAATTGCTTTTCTACCAGAAATCCGATACTATCAACAAATACATTGATATGTTCTTGGCTAAAACCGAGAAAGACACCTTTATGTTTCATTACTGCGTGGATTGGCTTTCCTATCAGTTTGAGACGAGCAAGATTATCGGACACGATGCCGTTTTCTACCACATTGCCAAAAACAACCAACTGGCTGGAAAGTGCTATTGGTTAGATGAAGACATCCTCTCCAAATACCAAAAGAGAATCAAGAGAATCGAGCCGACGTTGATTGGCAACATCGCACCCGAACTGATTATTCCCGACACCAACCTTTACGAAGACGCCAGACTGTGGAAATCCTCTTACAAGCTAACCAAGCCATACACGATTCTTTGGTTCTACGACCCCAACTGTCCTACCTGCAAGAAGGAATCCAAGGCTCTGTGCGCCGTATATGATTCTTTGGAAACCCTCGGCAAACGTAATTTCGACGTTTACGCCATCGGAAACGACGACACCATCGATGCGTGGAAAAAATATGTCAAAGACAACAACTATCCTTGGACGCAAGTGGGCGGCAACAAAGGGAACATCGACTATCTGGACTATTTCGGCATTTACGAAATCGGCAATCCGGCGATGTACATCCTCAACTCCAAACACGAAATCATCTTGAACAGACGTATCGACATGCACAACATCCCGCAGTTCCTCGAAGAGTACGAGAAACTACAGGCAGCACAATCCAAAGAATAATATATGCGCAAACGCACATTCTTCCTCCTCATCCTCTTATTATCATTACAACACAGCCTGTTGGCTCAGCCCATCACGCGAGAAATGTACACCAAGGTGGTCAACTCGAATTCGAGTTTCAACTGCCCGTATAGGGATTTTTGGTGGACGGTTGAAAAAATCACCTACAAAGGCGATTATCTCCATTATCACCTCGAAATGCAGCACAAGATATGGGTGGGTCACACCCAGACCGAAATCAGGGATTTTTGCGCCGACAGGATTCGATACTTCAGCATTTCTCCGAAATTCACCTACCTCTATAGCAAACTGCCCGAAGTCAATTCGGGATTGGTTTATGACATCAAGCTTCAAAACGAGCAGGAAAAAGTCGATAGTTCCTTTTCCATCCGATTCTCGGCAAGTGAGGTCAGACAACTAATAGCAGACCAGAAGAAGCCGCAATACAAAAACGGCACCCGTTGGGAAGCGCGCAAAGAGGTTGAGTATTTGACCAACGCCACCAATCAGGTGTGCCGAACATCGGATGAATTAGGCATAGATTCCGCCACTTTTTTTCAAGACACGCTGACGCTGCACTACAACACACAATCTTTATTTGGCTTAAACGGACTGGACGAAATTCGTAATAACCGTCAAGAGATTTATAAAAACTTGAAGAAAGTTGTAATATTGGAAGCCGGCATTGATTTATGGGTAGATGCCGAAATCTGCCTCACCTACAGTTTCCACGAGCCGAACACGTCACAAACCGAAGATTTCACTTTCGACTACAACACCTTAGAGGAATTAGCCGAATGGTCAGACGATTTGAAACCCGCCACGCCTGAACAGATCGATGCCTATTTGAAGGAAATCACTAAAGATCCAACTCTTTATGCCGGTATGACGGAGAACAATATGACATTAGCAGAAATAAGCTATCAGGACCGCGTATTGCAAGCCGTCTATTATATCAGCGAAGAAGACTTCAACTATTCCGTAACGCCGGAGGAGTACCAGACAATAAAATCCACGATGACCACGGCTTTGAACTATTTTTTACAAAAATCATTTGAAACACCGGAAATATTCGACGATGCCTATATCACCCTCGAGCAATTCTACCAATATTTCAAAGGATACAACGCTTTGTTTACCGACCCGGCCACCAAAAAAGGATTGGAATTCTTCATCAGCTCCGAAGAATTGCAGAATGAGGAAATCATCCATGCCAAGACATCCGCAGCCTCAAGCAAGGAACAGGCGAAAAAGGACATTATCGCCGCACAGTTGGCTAAAGAGATAAAAGACTACAACGACAAATACTGCCCCGCCACATTCGACGAATTCACGATGGAGAAACTCACCTTCGAAAACGGAGACATACACGCCTACGGCAGTTTGGATATTAATCAATTTCCTGACACAAGCGCTTTCAAGGCGAACTTGATAGACGAGCTGTACACCACCATCAACATCCATCTAATAGAGGAAATCGGCACTCGCATTATATACCATATTCGGAAATCGAGCAGCAACGACACACTGCTGTTCACCATCTCACCCGATGAATTGATAGAGCGAGAGCAATTTCTAAACGACCCCACAAAGGCCACCCAAATACTTCTCGACATTATCAGTGAGGTACAATCGCAATTGCCATTTGAAGTAGATGAAGCTACCGTCTGGGACTCTATTACCCTGACGGACAAAGAACTGATTTATCAATATTTCGTAGATATGGACGATGACCAGTTCAATCAAGAAGTAAAGGAGAATGGCGATATCATCCGCGTCAACGCCCTTACCAACTTGGAAGCGGAAATGCCAGAGTCCCTATTGAAAGCCTGTGTACAATCCAACCGCGGAATCACCTACCGCTATAGTTCTAAAAGCAACCGATATTCTTGGGAGATAAACTTCACGCCTCAGGAATTAGAACAGATACTATCCGAGTAATGGAAACAGAAAGTCCCTTCGGCATATACATTCACGTACCCTTTTGTCGCAGCAAATGTATTTACTGCGGCTTTTATTCTGTGGCAAACACGCAGCAGAAGGAGGCTTATCTGTCCACTTTGCATCAGGAAATAGACTTGCGGGCGAACTACATCCAAGGGCACATTTTACGTACAGTCTATTTTGGCGGAGGCACACCCAGTCTGCTGAACAGTCAGGAACTGACGGACATACTGGCACACCTGCGACAGCGGTTCTCATTTGCCTACCTTGAGGAAATCACCTTGGAGGCCAATCCGGAGCAGCTTACTCCTGAATACTGCAAATCCCTACGTTCTTTGGGTATCAATCGACTCAGCATCGGCGTGCAATCCTTCCAGGACCACGTGCTGCAATTTATGGGACGAAGGCACACGGCAAAGGAAGCTGTTTGTGCCGTACACAACGCCCAAGAAGCGGGATTTGACAACATCTCCATAGATTTGATATACGGTGTTGCGGAACGCAATGACGAGCAGTGGTCGGAAGACCTTGCCACCGCCTTTTCCCTCAACATCCGGCATCTCTCCTGTTATGCGCTCACACCGGAAGAGAACAGCATCCTCTACAAGCAGATAGAGAATCACCGTCACGCGCCCGTTGATGACGAGCAGGCCGCGCGACAGTACGATATTCTGCAACAGGCGCTACCCCACTCCGGATTCACGCAATATGAGGTCTCGAACTTCGCAAAGCCCGAATTTGAATCGAAGCACAACTCCTCGTATTGGAACCACACGCCCTATCTGGGATTAGGTCCGTCGGCCCACTCATTCAATGGGCATTCGCGTCAGTGGAACTCCGCCAACATCACCCAATATTGCAAAGACATACAAAACGGGGACACTTGGGCAGGAAGCGAAGATTTGGAGAAAACCGACCTGTACAACGAGCACATCCTCTTGGGGCTTCGTACTCGCGAAGGTTTGTCACTCAAGGATATAGAGGACAAGTACGGCAAAGAGCGCGTTGACGAATTGTTGGAATATTTCGACAACCGCATACCGGAAAGCCAATACGAAAAAACCGCCGGCACCTTGAGGCTCACTGCGGAGGGGCTCTGGTTTGCCGACGGTATTGTCGAAGATGCGTTTATCGTAGAAGACTAAAATCTATAGCCTACACCCAACGCGAAGTTGAAATACATATGTTTCTTTGCAAACGTTTCATAATAGAACACGGGACGTCCATCCTGCCAAATTTCATTGCCATTAGCATCGTACACAAGTTTGGGTATCGTACTTTGATAGTCAGCCTTATAACCTCCCAATGTCAGATCCGTAAAGAAGTAGAGTTGTTTTACCAAAGTGGTAGCACCTAGACGAACGGTTGCACCAATGCCGAATTTGTCTTTCAGCCATTGACAACTAAAATCCTGTTCCAATTTTTCATTAACACGAGCATAACCCACATTAGCCGTGGCAAAGCGCAAATCAATAGCCGCACCGAGCATAAATGCAGTGTTATTTTCATAATCACCGAAGATAAACAATGGTCCCAAATCAAAATTGGCAGGACCGCCAAAGCAGTACTTCAAGGATAGCATACCGCCAATGGCAGCTTTTTCTTTAGGAATGGCGAAATCGAAGCCGGCACCTAATCCCAAATAGAAAATACGACTGGTGGCGGAAGCGATTTCAAAATCCAAGGCTCCATTCACACCGATGAAGGCCTTTTGCACATATTCTTTGGCTTTGACGACCGTTTCATTCACGGGCTCCTCTTTTACCACGGGTTTGCTTTCCGTATAATCTCCGATTGTCCAACGCACGCGGCCCTTATGAGCACTCGGCACGTAGCAGGTCAGGTTCTGCCATCTTTTGATGAGTTCCTGAGCCATATTCTCAAATTGTGCCTCCACTTCTGAAAAATCATCCAAAAGGACGGGCTCTTCTGAAGAAATCCCGTTAAAGACAGCCTTATAGAGTTTGTTGTCTTCGGAAACGTCATTGCCACGAACGGCAATCACGTAGCTTTTCAACGGCTTGCCGCCGATGGATTTGTTCACCACGTTGTCACGCACATATTGGAAATAGGGATTGTCCAATCCTTTATCGGGAATTCCGATGCGTTCGTCTTTGGAGTGGTTGTCATAACCATCTGTAAAAGAGACCATACACGCATAATCGTATTTGTCATAATCAGCCATTGAAAGAGCGGAAACATAATTGCTAATCATATCGGCACCTTTGTGCATCGCGTAATAAAGAGAAGTATTATTGTACAGAGACAAACCATGGATAAAGTCAATCATATACTCTTTGGAATCTGCCGTCAGAGGTTCGATGTTGCGCACCATTTTGTCGGTGTTGCCCATCGTATTGAAGCCGATGATACCCAAACGGACGCTGCCGTCGGGAGAAGCATTGTACAGAATGTCGATGAATTTAATGGCGCTATTCTGCAACTTGGCGAAATTCTCATCGCCCAAAGAGGTACTGCAGTCCAGCACCAGCATTACAACCATCACTTTGTCCGTTTCAAAATTCTGCTGTGCGTCTTTCACCTCGCTATCGCGCTGCCAGCTGTTGGATTTGCCGTCAGACTGCCATTTCCAGAATTTCAAACCATTCTGGAAACCATCCGGACAATCGGTGGATGCTTTTTCAAATGTGAAGGAGATAGACTCATCTTCCTCGACTTTACCAATAATGGAGTCCACCGTTGTAAAGAAGATTCCTTTGGAAGAGATATTGGAGAGTGTATAGACGAACTGGTTGTTGGTGTCACGACGGATAGAATAGTCGCCTTCAATGTAATACTTTGCCTTGTCTGCTTGTGCAAAGGCAGTCAAACACAACAGGGCGCTAACCATAAGCAAAAACAATCTTTTCATTTCTGTAAGTTTTATGTGGTTAAAATTCGTTACTATATATTTATACTTATAAAAATAGAGAGCAAAAGTACGGAAAAGGGACAAGATATTTCGTATGGTATAAAAAACTTGTCAACCATCCATTTTGCATATCTTTTTGTATTTTCGCGGCCTAAATTATTCACGTATGAAACATTTAAAAATTCTATCCATTTTTCTATTTGCTGCGTTAACAATGAGCAGCTGTAAGAAGAGCAATCCCATCACCATCATTCCGGAACCGGTAGAATGCACACCAAAACACGGCAGTTTTAACGTCAATGCGAAGACTTTCGTATGTTTTGAAAATATTTCCGGCGAGGATCCTACCTTTATGAAGCTCATCAACGAATCCTACCAGAAATTCTTCCACGTCAGACCTAGTTTGGGTGACAAGAGCAGTTGCCGTAAGAACTACATATTATTTGAAATCAACGAAAAGGAGGACAAGGATTTGGGAAAAGAAGGTTACACGTTGACTATTCGTCCCAAGCACATCATCGCCAAAGCCAACACTACGACGGGACTTTTCTATGCTTTCCAAACTATTTTGCAGATGACCTATCCTGACAAGGCCGCCCAGGCGAAGAACATCACCGTGCCGTGCGCCAACATCAAGGATTATCCGCGCTTCGCCTATCGTGGTGCGCACTTAGACGTATCCCGCCATTTCTTCAATATTGATTATGTCAAAAGTTACCTGGATTTGATGGCCACCTTCAAGCTCAACAAGTTCCACTGGCATCTTACAGATGACCACGGTTGGCGCATCCAAATCGACAAATATCCGGAACTTACCACCAAAGGTGCGTGGCGCCCGGAACGTGACACGTGGGACACGCTGCACCCTGTTCTTCCCGAAGAGCCAATGACTTACGGTGGTTTCTACACCAAAGACCAAATCCGCGAAGTCATCGAATATGCAGCCGCCCGCCACATCGACATCATCCCCGAGATTGAAATTCCCGGACACTGCAGTGCCATTCTCGCCGCCTATCCGCAATATGCCTGCGACGACTATCCCTACACCGTCGCCGTCGGTCCCTATTGGCCGCCCAAAGCCATTATGTGTGCCGGCAATGACGACGTCATCACTTTCTACAAAGACGTGCTTACGGAAGTGGCGGAGCTGTTTCCCTACCCTTACATCCACATCGGCGGCGATGAGGCATTCAACGACAACTGGCAGGTCTGTCCGAAATGCCAACAGCGCATTGCCGACAAGGGCCTCGCTGACGAAATGGCGCTTCAACAATGGCTGATGAACCAACTTGAGAAGCACTTGAAAAAGCTCGGCAAAAAGCCCATCATCTGGGACGACATCGTATCCGAAGATATGGTCAACACGTCAACCATAATGTGTTGGCAGGGACCGAAAGCGGCCAAAACAGCCGTCAAACACGGCAACGACATCATTATGTGCCCCACTTCCCACTGCTATTTCAACTTCTACCAACGCGACCCCAAAGAGGAGACGCAACTCTGTATGGAAGGACTTATCACATTGGAAAAAGCGTACAGCTTCGACCCTATGTCCCAAGGCCTCTCCACCGAACAGCAGAAACATATCTTAGGCGGCCAGTGCAATCTATGGACGGAATTCATCAACACGCCCGAGCAGGCCAACTATATGATTTTCCCGCGCATCTGCGCATTAGCCGAAAGCGTTTGGACAGCACAAGAGCGCAAAGACTGGAAGAAATTCCAAAACAAAGTGGAAATGCACACCGCATTTAGGAAATAAAAAAGAGGCACTCAGGTGCCTCTTTTTTTATCATTATCTTAATGAATTCGGCCTATTTCGGTAATAATCGAAATTCAAGCCTTTCGTAATGCTACCTTTCACTAACGAATCTTCATTATACTTACTTTCCGAATTATCAAACTTATAAATACTCCGACAAGAATTTCTAGAAGCCAGAAATCCATAGGCATTGTTATCTGGTGAAACAAAGTTTGTATATTCCAATCTATCTTGGACAAGACTTGTAGTTGGAGCAGCCACATTATGGTAAATTTGGAAATCCTTTGTAGCCAACCAAGCCTGAACTTCCAAACAGAAGAAAGGCCTGCCGTCTATGTCATCCACATAGCGTATGACATTGTCATTGGGCTTCACATTTTCCTTAATGGCTAAGAGCAAATCTTTTGCAGAAAATCCATCAAAAGAGATAGAGCCATCTGACTGAGGAGTCAAATAGGAAGCATTCATTTTTTTAGAAATCGTTTTATGAGTAACAGCTTTGGTTTGTTTGTTTATTTCCACATAATGGAATATCAGGTACATATCTGCAACTGCCACATTTTTGTCGCGCAGAGAGCCATCTTCGGAAACAATTTGGTATAGCGGGGCGTGGTCACTTGTACAATTGAACGGATTTTGATTGTATGGTTTTGAGATCATACAATTCCCTACTATCTCTGTTTCCGCATATATTTCTTTGCCATTATTTACATTTTTAACCACGAGACGATACTTATACGCTTCATTCAACTTCCACGTAGAATAATACAGCAACTGCTTGGGATTGGCAAAATAGCCCGCATTTCTTTCCACGCTTGTTGTTGTATCCAGCACAGCGCTGCGCTGCAATGCACCGTTAGTGGTATATTCTTCCAGACGGACTTCTATGGAATCCACCGGATAATAGATTTGTTCCCAGTTGGAAGCTTCCACATACGCGTTATCTTCAGTCTGATAGCCACGGTAGATTTTGAAATAATGCACGGAATCATTAACATTCAGCACGGCGTAGGAAATTGTGATATCCTTGTAATCCGCCATCAAGTTTATCTTTTCATTGCAGCTTGTGCACAAAAGAATCACCGGCAATAAAAGCGCCAATAAATAGTGTGAAAATTTCATTTTAGTCATAATCAGGTATTTCTCTTATCCATTTGGTTCCCATCAGTTCACCGCGTTTGTTGGTCTTGGTGTTTCTGACGAATGTTTCATTAATATAATAGCACAGTCTCAATGAGAGAAGGTGGTTCCTCATTTTGTTGGTTTCGTCACGCGTCACATTGAAGCCTTGTGAATCCCAATGACCCGTTTGGAAGCGCATCTGTCGGATTGGGGCCATGGAGAACTCCCAGCGGATGCCCAGCGAGAGGTTTTTATACAATCTAATATCAACATCAGCCAAAACGGACCAATCGTTTGTTTTATACTGGCCTGTTCCTATGCCGATGTTTCGTGTGAAGCCGTTATAAATTTCTTTGGCGCGTACCAGACGACTCCAAGAAAACCCGAGACCGAAAGTAAAACCCGTTTTCAAATCCTCGTAACGAAACAGCACAGGGATTTGAACGTAATCGAGGGAGATATTACATTTGATATTGGGATTGAATTTCACAGACCTATCGACATCCAAAAACATATCAGGGTGGTAGTTGAGGGTGTCGAAATAGCCGGGTGAGCAGTGTTTGTAGGAGCCTTTTTGGACATAGAGCAGTTCGGCGGTCACAGACCAAGTTTGCTGGCGGTCCAAAAAGAGCTTGAGGCCCGGTCCGGCATTGACGCCGACCTTGGTAAAGCCGTGCACATCGTCTCCTTCTATCTGCGCGAAATTAGCGCCGGCAGCGACATAACCGATAAATCGCTGAGCATGCGAAGTAAATATTGATGATAAAAAGCATATTATCAGCACGATAGGTAATAAGAGCGTTTTTTTCATACGAATTTTTTTAGCGGCGCGAAGATAAAAAAAAAGGCCGACCACTCGGTCAGCCTTTTTTCATATAGAAGAATAATGATTATTTACCTTCTTTTTCGAGATCTTCTTTCAAAGATTGAAGAACGTCGAGATCGCCAAGAGTAGCTTTTTCTACATTGCTTTCGTTAACTTTAGCAATTTCCTTTGCTTGTTTACGAGCTTCGTCTTCTCTTTGTTTGTCATCTTCATCTTTGGAAGCTTGCCAAGTCTTGGTATGAGAGAGGTGGATTTTCTTAGCTTCTTTGGAGAAATCAACAACCATAAAGTCGAGAACGTCGTCAACTTTAGCATTGGATTTGTCTTCTTTAGCGAGATTTCTGTTGAATGCAAAACCTTCGATGCCGTAAGGAAGAGCGACGACAGCGCCTTTGTCGTTCATAGAGGTGATAGTACCTTGGTGAACCGAGCCAACGGTGAAAACGGTTTCGAAAACATCCCAAGGATTTTCTTCGAGTTGTTTGTGACCTAAGCTGAGGCGGCGGTTTTCGGTATCGACTTCGAGAACCACGACTTCGATAGGTTCACCGACTTTTGTGAATTCAGCGGGATGTTTGATTTTCTTAGACCAGGAGAGGTCGGAGATGTGGATCAAGCCGTCAACGCCTTCTTCGAGTTCAACAAAGATACCGAAGTTCGTGAAGTTGCGAACGGTAGCGGTATGTTTGGAACCGACGGGGTATTTGCCGAGGATGTCAGCCCAAGGATCTGGGATGAGTTGTTTGATACCGAGGGACATTTTGCGTTCTTCGCGGTCGAGGGTAAGGACAACAGCTTCGATTTCGTCACCGACTTTGAGGAAGTCGTGAGCGGTGCGGAGGTGTTGAGACCAGGACATTTCGGAAACGTGGATAAGACCTTCAACGCCCGGAATGATTTCGATGAATGCGCCGTAGTCAGCGATAACGACAACTTTACCTTTAACTTTGTCACCAACTTTGAGGTCAGCGTCAAGGTTATCCCAAGGATGAGGAGTAAGTTGTTTCAAGCCGAGAGCGATACGTTTCTTGCCTTCGTCGAAGTCAAGGATAACAACATTGATTTTCTGGTCGAGTTGTACAACTTCTTCCGGATTGGAGATACGGCCCCAAGAGAGGTCGGTGATGTGGATAAGACCGTCAACACCGCCGAGGTCGATGAACACACCGTAAGAGGTGATGTTCTTAACAGTACCTTCAAGGATTTGACCTTTTTCGAGTTTGCTGATGATTTGAGCTTTTTGAGCTTCCAAGTCAGCTTCGATAAGAGCCTTATGGGAAACAACGACGTTTTTGTAGTCGTGGTTGATTTTGACAACTTTGAATTCCATTGTTTTGTCAACAAACACATCATAATCGCGGATGGGTTTGACATCGATTTGGGAACCCGGCAAGAAAGCTTCGATACCGAACACGTCAACGATGAGACCGCCTTTAGTCTTACCTTTAACATAACCGGTGATGATTTCTTGGTTGTCGTATGCTTCGTTAACGCGTTGCCAAGATTTGAGGATGAGGGCGCGTTTGTGGGAAAGTTGGAGTTGGCCATTGGCATCTTCCTGACTTTCCACGTAAACTTCGATTTCGTCACCGATTTTGAGTTTCGGGTTGTAACGAAGTTCGGAAGCGTTGATAACGCCATCGGATTTGAAGCCGATGTTCACAACGATTTCACGGGTGTTGATGGAAACGACCTTACCCATAATAACGGCGTTTTCGTCAACGGATTTGAAGGATTTCGTGTAAAGTTCTTCGAGTTTGGATTTTTCATCAGCGGAATATTTGTCGCCATCTTCATCGATTTTGTTCCAATCGAAGTTTTCAAGAGAACCGTAAGCGTTTTCAAGAACTCTCATTTTGCGAGGTTTTGCTTCAGCTTTTACTTCTTCAACAACATTTTCCACTTGATTTTCGGCTTGAGCAGCCATTTCTTCAGGAGCATTAATTAATTCTTCTGACATTATTTTCGTCCTAATTAACCCTGGACAAAGGTTTTTTTAATATTAAACATTGAGGTTAACTATCTGATTACCAAACCACAGAGCCTCGTGCGGAAAAGCGTGCAAAGATAGAAAAAAAACAATACCAAAAAAAAATTTTTTTCAGCTGTTGACAAATATCAAAAAAAATGTACTTTTGCACCCGCTTAACACTGCGGGGTAGAGCAGTGGTAGCTCGTCGGGCTCATAACCCGGAGGTCGCAGGTTCGAGTCCTGCCCCCGCTACTAAAAAGGTTGCAAACGGATTTGCAACCTTTCTTATTTTCAGCCCACCCTTCTTCACATTTCCACCTTCAGCCCCATCTTTCTATACCTCTCCCCAAACAGAAACATCTCCTGGAAAAATCGAAATCCCATAGATTCATAAAGTCGCTGCACCGCAGGTTTTTCAGGTGAAACGACCAATGTTGCAAGCGCAATGCCCAACTGACGCGCACGACCTATGCCGGCTTCCAGCAAAGCAGTCGCCACACCCCGGTTTCTATATTCGGGTATAACCGCCAGAGAGTCCAAATAGAACTCCCCTGGTTCTGTTTCCATCTCCATATCTCTATAATCGTGGCCGGAATTTTGAGCGATAATCGGGAACGTCACGGCACGCATCGCACAATAATCAGCACCGTCATAACAGGTCAGCGTGCCAACCCCCACACCTTCCATCTCCGCCACGAGAGTATGCTTCCAACTATACAGGACATCCGTCCTACGGCACATCTCAGCCACCATACTGATCATTTCAGTATCCGGTTCGGACATTCCGACCGCATCCAAAACATTCCGCGCCAGCAACCAGACATCCGCTTCCGTTGCCGAGCGAATAACCACTTTATTGTTTTCCTTCATTCTGTATTCTATACTTAGCCCAAAAATAGAAGAGGGCACTTCCATATACGAAACGCCCCCTTCAATATTATATATGTGTAAATGCTATTTTTTGAATTTTCCAATGATGTACTGTGCGATCTGCACGGCATTTGTGGCGGCACCTTTGCGCAAGTTGTCGCCAACGACCCACAAATTCAAGGTGTTAGGCTGAGTGTAGTCACGACGGATACGTCCTACGAAGACTTCATCCTTATCTTTGGCAAACAGAGGCATCGGATATATGTTGTTGGCAGGATCATCTTGTACGACCACGCCAGGCATCTCATTCAAAAGTTCATAAACCTTTTTAATATCATAATCATTGTAGAACTCCACATTGACGGCTTCAGAATGGCCTCCCGTGACGGGGACGCGCACCACCGTCGCAGAAACTTGGATTTCAGAATCGCGGAGAATCTTGCGCGTTTCATTCAGCAGTTTCGTTTCCTCCGTCGTATATCCGTTTTCCTCGAAAGTACCGCCGTGGGGAAACAGGTTCATATCAATTTGGTAAGGATAGGCTTTCTCACACGGCTCGCCCGCACGCTCCTTCTCCAACTGATTAACAGCCTTCATTCCCGTACCCGTAATAGACTGGTAAGTGGAAACCACAATTCTTTTGATTTTGTACTTCTGATGCAACGGAGCCAAAGCCATCACCATCTGAATCGTTGAGCAGTTCGGATTGGCTATGATTTTATCGTCAGCTTGAATGACGTCACCGTTGATTTCCGGGACCACCAAGGGAATCTCAGTTTTACTGCGCCAAGCTGAAGAATTGTCTATCACAACTGTTCCCTTAGCTGCAAATTTTGGAGCATACTCCAATGATGGGCCACTTCCCGCTGAGAAAATCGCTATGTCCGGAGCTGACGCTATCGCATCCTCCACTGACACAATTTTACACTCTTTTCCAGCAAATGTAACGATTTTACCTACTGACTTGGAAGATGCGGCAGGAATAAATTCACAATCTCCAAAACCTCTTTCTTCCAATACTTTACGCATAACGCCACCTACTAATCCCGTGGCTCCGACCAATGCTATTTTCATTATTTTTAATAGTTGTTAAAAGTTATTAACTATACTTGACTTGGGATGGCAAAGATAGTATTTTTGCAAAACAAAATTAAAGGAATCTATTATGAATAAGATAAAATATATCCTCTTTCTATTGTTAATAATTCACATAGGTCGGTCAATGGGTCAGGCAGCCCAACGTTACGACATCATCATTAGCGAAATCATGGCCGACCCGATGCCCAACATCGGGTTGCCATCTGTTGAGTATATCGAACTTCACAACCGGCATCCGCAAAAATTCCTTCTTCATAATTGGACTTTGAAATTGGGGAACACCGTGAAGCCATTGCCCGACATCGAAATAGACAGCAATGGCTATGTCGTCATTATAGCCGATAAAAACAAAGAATTGTTTTCCTCCTACTGTTCAAATTTCATCACGCTATCGTCATTAAGCATAACGGATGGAGGACAATCCATCGTACTGTGTGACAAAGACGGACAAATCATCCACTATGTATCCTTCAAAAACAATTGGCATAGGGAATCCATCAAAAGGGATGGTGGTTGGTCATTGGAAATGATTGACGAGGACCTACCCTGTCACGGGAAAGACAATTGGAACTCTTCCTGCGCGGACATCGGCGGCACGCCGGGCAAGCCAAACAGCATTTGCCAATCTATAGGCGACTACAATGCCCCGAATTTAGAAAGAGTCACGCTGTTGAACGACTCGACAGTCAGACTATTCTTTTCAGAAGCCATCCGCCCGACAGAGCCGCTTTCTTCTTCTCTTGTAAGCATTTCGCCCTACATTGAAATTCGACAAATCACGGAAGTGCCACCCGACTTTTCGGCTTTAGACCTCCATCTTTCAGAGACCGTTCATCCAAACGTTCAATATTTGGCTTCTGTTTCTGAGGAACTCTGCGACTGCACCCGAAATTTTATGACTGCTGAAAGCATTTTTTGGGGCATACCAAGCCAGCCAATTCCCGGAGACATAGTTGTCAACGAAGTCTTGTCACATCCTTACGATGGCGCGGATGCTGATTTTATCGAGATTTACAACAATTCATCCAAAATCATTGATTTGAAAGACCTTAAAATCGGTTCTGGCGGAGACGAACTTCCATTAAAGACAATTTGCGCTATTTCGTCCGGCCGTCAACTTATGCCCCACGAATACTGCGCCATTTGTAAAGATATTGAACACACGACTTCTCATTATTATTGCCCCAATACCTCACTACAACAAAACGATTCGTTGCCGGCTTTTGCCAACGACAACGGGGTTGTATTCCTATCCACCATCGGTTTGCAAACTTTGGACAAATTTGCCTATTCCGTAGATATGCACTATTCTGGACTCACCTCCACCGAAGGCGTAAGTCTGGAACGGCTGGATGCAAACCGCCCCACACAAGACGAGACGAATTGGCATTCGGCAGCTTACACCGCCGGATTTGCCACCCCGGGATATAAAAATTCACAAACCGCGACAACAACAGACAATGACGACATAGCTTTTTATCCTGAAGTGTTTTCCCCCAATAACGATGGTTTTGAAGATTTCACCGAATTATCACTACATTTTTCCGATATTGAAAATCGTACAACTATCCAGATTTTCAACCATACCGGAAATATAGTAAAGCACTTGGCAAACAACGAGCCTTGTGGAGAAGAAGCTTCCTATCAATGGGACGGCACTGACGACAACGGAAACCTTCTGCCTTCAGGTTCATACATAGCTGTCATCCATTGGTGGAACGCAAATGGAAAAAGCAAACGAGTGCGAAGAGTGGTAGGAGTTTACAGGTGTGAGGACTAAAGAGGAATGGAAAATTGGCTGTTTGGAGTATTATTCAAATTCGATTTGGAAACCATCGTAACCCATCGTGACATTATCGGGAAGCATCGGGGCGATTTCGGCATACGGGCCCATTTTGTCAGAAATGTGCGTAAGATAGGCGCGCTTGGGCTGTAGCAATTGAACAATATTCAAAGCCTGCTCCAAATTAAAATGCGAATAGTGTTCCCTAACGCGCAAAGCATTAATCACCAACGCATCCAGTCCCTGAAGCTTTTTCAATTCGGATTCGGCTATAAAGCTGGCATCCGTGATATAGGCGAGATTTCCGATTCTATAGCCCAAGATAGGCAAGGTCAGATGCCTGATATGAATAGGAATAACGGGGATGTCTTTTACCAGGAACTCATCATCTCGAACGGTATTCAGTACGAAAGACGGCACACCGGGATAGGGATTGGGTTTGAAGGCATAGTCATAGTCTTTTCGAACGACATTCAGAACTCGCTGCAAGCCAAACACATTCATCGGTTCCTTCATCATAAAACAGATGGGACGAATGTCATCCAAACCGCCCAAATGGTCCTTGTGTTCGTGCGTCAGCAAGATGGCATCCACGCGCGTAATGTGGTTGTTTAGAAGCTGTTGACGCAAGTCTGGCCCTGCGTCAATGAGGATATTCACGCCATCCACTTCGACAAAAGCGGACGTACGCAGACGATGGTCACGCGGATCTGCCGACTGGCAGGCTGCGCACTGGCATCCGACCACGGGCACACCTTGAGAAATTCCTGTTCCTAATAGCGTTATTTTCATAATTTTCAAAAGGGCGGCAAACGTACAAAAAAATCCGATTTTTTTATGTACGTTTGCGTCTTCGCATTCTAAAAAAGCAATTAACTATCATTCAGACATATAAGTTTTATATATGATTACAAAAAGTGAAATGATTCGACTTCTGAAGCAGGAAGTCATACCAGCATTAGGTTGTACCGAACCGATTTGTGCTGCTTTTGCAGCTGCAGATGCCGCAAAAGCAGCAGGTGGAACCGTAAAATCCATTTACGCGGAAATGAATCCCAATCTATACAAAAACGGCATGTCCGTATCCATTCCAAACAGTCCTCGTATGGGTATGGATGTGGCTGTCGCATTGGGTGCCACGTTGAAAAATCCTCAAAAAAAATTAGAGGTATTGGAAGACATAACGCCTCAGACACTGGAAGATGCCTATAAACTTCTGGACAACAACGTGGTGAATGTCCGCATCAATGATTCGGAAAAAGAGCTGTATGTGAAAGTAATGGTGACCACCAGCAACGGCGTGGGCACATCCATCATACGCAGTGCGCATACCAACATCATACTCACCACCGTGGATGGCAAAGTTATTTTTGAGAAAGCCACTGAAGATCAAGCATCTGGCAACGATGTCATCGAGCGTCTCAAACAAATGAAGGTGGCTGAAATCCGCCAACTGGTGGATACGGCTGACAGCTCCGAGTTGCAGTTTATGATGGACGGTGTTGTGATGAATGAAGCCTTGGCCCAATATGACATCCAGCACATTGGCGGTGTAGGTATTGCCGCCACCATCCAGCAGCAAATCAAAGCCGGCATCCTCTCTGACAGTCTGCAAAGCCGCGTGATGCTCAAGGCTGCTGCCGCTGCAGAAGGTCGTCTGGGCGGCTGTCCGCTTCCTACGATGAGCAGTTCCGGTTCCGGCACCAAAGGCGTGGTAGTCATTCTCCCGATTTACGAAGTGGCAAAAGAAGTCAAGGCATCCGAATTGGCAACCCTCAAAGCCTTGGCTTTCGGACATTTGATGAACAGATACATCAACGCATTCATTGGCAAGTTGGGAGCCGTTTGTTCCTGTTCAATGGCTTCCGCCACCGCCACCTGCGCGGCAATGACCTGGCTGTATGGCGGCACTGACGAGCAAATCGGTTTTGCCATCCGCAATATGACGGCCGCTGTTTCCGGTATGATTTGCGACGGCGGAAAAGTCGGATGCGCGCTGAAAGCCGTGATGACCACCACTTCTGCTCTGACCAACGCGCTGCTCGCCTCCCACAACATCGCCCTTCACGTCAGCGACGGCATTTGCGCGGAAACACCCGAGCAGTGCATCCTCAACATGGCCCGTATCGCCAACCCCGGTATGGTACACACTGACAAGGAAATCCTAAACATCATGCTCGAAAAGAGCGGTAAAAAATAATCTGCTTCCACAATATTTCACCCCCTTTCACGTTTGCCAAAAGTATTTTTGTTTTATGAGGAAAATTTATTTTATCATTTCTTTGTTCTGTCTCATTCTCGCCCTTGGTGCCGGATGTAAAAAGACCGATTTGACGCCAGCCTACATCTACATCACGGAAGATGACGTCAACAACCGCGTGGATGTCAGCACGTTCAATGCAGACCACGATTTGTATTACGATGAAGAGCAACTCAATTCGCTCCAGCAGCATTCGTTCACACACGTAAATGTCTATGTGAACAACAAGAATCTGGGTTGCTGGCAGCTTCCCTGCAAAGTTCCGGTTTTAGATGTGAACGGCAAAGACTCCTCCAAACTCGTAATCATCCCTTGTTTTAGAAAAACCGGTATGAGCGTCACCATCAAAGGTTATCCTTTCTTTGATGTGCTACAACAAAAAATAATGCTCAAACGTGGGGAGACGTACAACGTGTCTGAAAATCCCCTTTCCTTCAGATACAGCAAATACTCTCATTTCCCATTTCACGAAACTTTTGCCAACAGTTCCTCATTCTCTCCAATTGACACTGCCGAAACACACAGCTTCTACCCCACCATTATTGATGACCGACAAGTCGGAGAAATCGTGCTCAATGCCGGTGAAAAATTCGACGTCATTTCCACGGCCGCCCTTCTACCTATATATAATTATACGGTGTATTTGGAAATCACCTATAAGACGGAGAGCAACATAGACATCGGTTTGAAAATGTCCACCGGACAATTCCCCAACACCGTTCACCAAATCGGCGGCATTTACGAATCTGGTGGCGAATGGAAAACCATCTACTTCGATTTATCCTCTGTTTTAATGGGATACCATTATACCGGAGGCTCCTCTACTTCTGCCAACATTGTTCTAACAGGTTCGGGCAAAAACGTTTCAGCCCCCACCCATTTCTATATTGACAACATCAAAATCGTTTACCAGCCCAGCGCATAATGAATAAAAAGGGACTTACTTTTCTATACCTTCTTTTCGACATCCTAGCGGCCATCATCACGTGGATATGTTTGTATATTTACCGCAAGCACACTGGTGAAAGCCTCGCTTGGGATGCCATCTGCGACAATATGTCTTCCGACCCTAAATTTCTGATGGGTATAGTCTTCTGTCCCATATACTGGCTGTTCCTCCACGCATTTATCGGGTACTACAATAAAATATACAGGAAATCCCGATTGGACGAATTGCTTACGACCTTGGGAATCACGCTTTTCGGCTCGTTGATTTTCTTCTTCCTATTTATTTTGGATGATATTGTTAAAACGCCCAACGACTATATCAAATACTTGTTGTTCCTCTTCACGGCGCAATTCCTGACGACCTACATTCCGCGTTTAATCATCACCACCCGCGTCAACCACAAGATTCATCAGGGCCTCATCGGATTCAACACCATCATCATCGGATGCGACGAGCAGGCGCTGCAAGTCTATAACACGGTTATGCAGCAGAAGCCCTGTCCCGGCAATTTCCTAATCGGATACGTCAAGGTCAGCGACAACGATGATGACCAGCTGAGTGCGCATTTGAATTGTCTCGGAAAATTCGACGATTTGACGAATATTGTCAATAAGAACCACATAGAAGAACTTATCATTGCGCTACACAACGGGCAACGCAAATATCTCGAGCAAATCATTATGATGGCGCGCGACAACCACAATCTCACGCTCAGCGTAACGCCACAACATCAGGACTTCCTATTGGGCACCGTCAAGACCAATTCCGTTCTGTACGAACCTCTTATCTCCGTCACTCCGGAATATCTTCCCAACTGGCAGAAATTTGTAAAGCGCGGTTGCGACATCGTCATCTCCCTCATTGCGATAATCATCCTGCTTCCCGTCTATATCATCCTCGCCATCGGTGTGAAGAAATCATCACCAGGTCCAATCTTTTACAAACAGGAGCGCATAGGATACCGCGGCAAGCCTTTCAATATCATCAAGTTCCGGTCAATGTGCCAAGATGCCGAGCAATCTGGTCCGATGTTATCTTCCAAATCGGACGCGCGAATTACTCCGTTCGGCAAATTCATGCGCCAATACAGGCTGGATGAGACACCGCAATTTTTCAACGTCCTCATTGGTGATATGTCATTGGTCGGTCCGCGCCCAGAACGACAATATTACATAGACAAGATTTCCAAACGCGCGCCCTACTATCACCTCCTGCTCGGCATCAAGCCCGGCATTACTTCCTGGGGCCAGGTCAAATTCGGCTATGCCGAGAATGTGGATGAAATGATTGAACGCCTCCGCTGGGATATCCTCTACATCGAGAATATGTCCCTGCAAATGGACATCAAAATCCTGATTTACACCGTACTTATCGTTCTGAAGAAGGAAGGAAAATAGGGATAGATATTCCGCACCATCTTTTATTTGTTACTAATATGAAAAAAGCAGTATCCATATTCATTATTATAGTAACCTTTGGAGTACTGAATGTCTTTGGACAGCCAGTCCCAGCGAAGAAGATGGATCAACTATTCCAAAAATTCGCAAAGGTAGTGTCCAAGGGTTGTCCCATCAACCTCGAAAGTGGAGCTGGAAAGATAACATCTTTCGACTATCAGGACAAGGTGTTTTATATGGATGTTGTCTTCAAAGAATATCCATTCGGTAATTTTCCAGACTCCTCCGACAACAATTACACGCCCCAAAAAGCTTTTGCCTTATCGTGGTACAATATCTTCCATTTGGCTTTTAAAGACGGGACTATATTCAAAGGAACCAACATCACCGAAGAGCAAATATACCAACACTTCACAGGGACAAAGTTATATGTTCTAATCGAAAATTCCAAACAGCGTATGGAATTTGACATTCCCACTTCGGAAATCTTAGAAGCAGGGAAAGAGGCCTACCATATTGGAGAAAACGGCAATGGGAACGGTCTCCCCAACATCACAGAAGAAGATTTTGCGCAAAACATTCTTTTAGAATCCAACGAGGAGTATCCTATGTCTTTAGGAACTATGACGATAGACAGTATGCGATACAACAACAAAACGATGAGTTACTACTACAGTATGCTGTCCAGCAAGGTGATTTCTTCCAATATGGATTCCATCAAAGAAATTCTTGCCGCTCAAATCAAAGGAGTCTCATCCGAAGTTAAATTGTACGAGTACTTAATACAGTTCAATGCAGGCTGCGAATACATATATTTTTTCAAGGACATTGACAGTACGCTCACGATTCGTTTTGAGCCCGAGGAACTGGCTATACTGAGAAACAACGACATAGACCCAACCACTTCTGCCAAAGAAGCCCTGATAGGTTTTTGCAACAACCAAACTATGGGATGCCCCCTTAAGATTGACGAATACACCATTTTAGATTCCGTAACCTACACTGCCAAGCAACTCGTTTTTCACTATACGGTTTTAGACAATCCCACATTTTCTTTCAACGCTTTGAAAAAGAAGCAAAAACAGATAAAGAAACTAACAATCAGCAATATGGTGGATCCATCAAACAATGTTTTCCACTATTTAGTCGAACTGTGTGCGAATGCCGACTATGGATTGAAGGAGTTGTACAACAACCAAAGCCACACCCAAAGCATAGAAATCAACATCACCGCAGATGAAGTAAAAGCGGCTAAACAACTAATGAGGAATTAGCACATTTTTTTTTATTTTTGCGGCTCATTAAAAAAAACGCAGAAATATGACACTTCAAGAGTTTCAAGAAGACCTTAAACAAGGTATTCCCAGCACATTACCGAAAGCAAAACCGTACGATCCAACCGTGAATCACGCTCCCAAGCGCAAAGATATTTTAACCAAGAAGGGAAAGCAACTTGCCTTGCGCAATGCATTGCGTTACTTTGACCCTTCCTTGCACGCACAACTCGCGCCTGAGTTTGTAAAAGAGCTCCACGACTACGGTCGTATCTATATGTACCGCTATCGTCCGGATTATGAGATGTACGCTCGTCCTATCGAAGCCTATCCGGCAAAATGCAGACAGGCCGCAGCCATTATGCTGATGATTCAAAACAACTTGGATCCGGCAGTCGCACAACATCCGCACGAGCTCATCACCTACGGCGGCAACGGCGCTGTCTTCCAAAACTGGGCACAATACCGATTGGTCATGAAATATTTGTCTGAGATGACCGATGAGCAGACACTCGTTATGTACTCCGGACATCCCCTGGGACTTTTCCCGTCCCACAAAGACGCCCCTCGCGTGGTCGTCACCAACGGTATGGTCATCCCCAACTACTCCAAACCAGATGATTGGGAGAGAATGAACGCTATGGGCGTCAGCCAATACGGCCAAATGACTGCCGGTTCCTATATGTACATCGGACCTCAAGGTATCGTACACGGCACCACCATCACCGTATTGAACGCCAGCCGTAAAATCGGCGGCGAAATCGGTGGCAAGTTGTTCGTAACCGCCGGTTTGGGCGGTATGTCCGGCGCTCAACCCAAAGCCGGCAACATCGCCGGTGTTGTTTCCATCACCGCAGAAATCAACCCTTCCGCCACACAAAAGCGTTTCGAACAAGGCTGGGTCGATGAAGTTCACGAGAACCTTGACGAGCTTTTCACCAAAGTGAACGAAGCCCGCGCTCAAAAAATCGCTCGTTCCTTCGCTTACCAGGGCAACGTCGTTGACCTTTGGGAATATTGTGCCGCTCACAACATCCAAGTAGATCTGGGTAGCGACCAGACCTCCCTCCACAACCCGTGGGCAGGCGGTTACTATCCTGTCGGCATCTCTTTTGAAGACGCCAAAGTGATGATGGCCGAAAAGCCTGAAGATTTCAAAAAAGCTGTGGAAGAATCCCTGCGCCGTCAAGTGGCCGCCATCAACAAACTGACAGCCAAAGGTATGTACTTCTTCGATTACGGCAACGCCTTCCTGTTGCAATCTTCCCGTGCCGGCGCCGACATTATGAAGGAAGACGGCACTTTCAGATATCCTTCTTACGTTCAAGATATTATGGGACCGATGTGTTTCGACTACGGTTTCGGACCGTTCCGTTGGGTTTGTACCTCCGGCAAAGCCGAAGACCTTGATGTCACCGACCACTTGGCTATTGACGTGCTGAACGAAATCAGCGCAAGTGCTCCTGATGAAATCTCCCAACAGATGAAGGACAACATCACCTGGATCAAAGGTGCCAATGCCAACCATCTGGTAGTCGGTTCTCAAGCCCGCATTCTCTATGCTGACGCTGAAGGCCGTACCAAGATTGCCGCCGCATTCAACGATGCTGTCAAGAGCGGCAAACTGAGCGCACCGGTCGTGCTCGGTCGTGACCACCACGACGTTTCCGGCACGGACTCCCCGTTCCGCGAGACATCCAACATCTACGACGGCAGTAGCTTCTGCGCCGATATGGCCATCCAAAACGTCATCGGCGACGGTTTCCGAGGCGCAACGTGGGTATCCATCCACAACGGCGGCGGCGTAGGCTGGGGCGAAGTCATCAACGGTGGCTTCGGTATGGTCTTGGACGGCTCCGAAGACAGCGACCGCAGACT
>JAZRYT010000125.1:0-2505 GCA_045600905.1 Bacteroidales bacterium | reverse complement strand
GTTGCGCGGAGATTTTCGCCACTTTAAAGAAGCTATGACTGTCATCAAAAAGAAGGTCGTGGAAATTGACGGTAAAGAAACATTAGTTTCCAATAACAAACGTGGCATTGATAATGCCGACAAGGCTTTCGATGTTTTCTTGGGACTTTATCAAGGTCTTAGCAACTCTGATCCAGAAATGCCCGATGCTTTCAAAGACTTCTCTCCCGACTTTTTCGATTTGGTGATTGTGGATGAGTGCCATCGCGGGAGTGCCAAAGAAGATAGTAAGTGGCGCGAAATCCTTAACTATTTTCATTCCGCTACGCATATCGGCATGACGGCTACGCCTAAAAAAACGGAGGATGTTTCCAACATTGACTATTTTGGCGAACCCATCTATACCTATTCGCTCAAACAAGGTATAGCCGATGGTTTCCTTGCTCCTTACAAAGTGGTAAAGGTGACTTTGGATATTGATGCCGAAGGTTGGCGCCCGCCCAAAGGATTTAAAGACAAATTCGGTAATCCGGTAGAGGATCGCATCTACAACCAAGTTGATTTTGATAAAAGTATTGTGGTTGAAGAACGACGACAGATTGTTGCACAAAAAATCACCGACTTTCTGCGTAAAAACGGTCGTTTGGATACTAAAACGATTGTTTTTTGTACGGATATTGAACATGCGGAAGGCATGCGTCAGGCATTGTGCAATGCCAATGCGGACTTGGTTTCGGAGAACAGCAAATACATCATGCGTATCACTGGCGACAACCAAGAGGGCAAAAACGAACTTGACAACTTTATCAATCCGGAAGAAACCTATCCTGTGATTGCCACCACCTCCAAATTGATGACCACCGGCGTGGATGCCCAGACCTGCAAACTGATTGTGCTGGACAGCCGCATCGAGTCTATGACAGAGTTCAAACAAATCATCGGACGTGGCACGCGTATCAATGAGGAATATGGCAAAACTTTCTTCACCATTTTGGATTTCCGTAATGTGACACATCATTTTGCAGATCCTGATTTTGATGGGGATCCTGTCAAGATTATAACAAACAACGAACACGAGGAATTCCCTGATCCCGATGAGGAAATTTCGGATGTAATTTTGGAAGATAATGAAGAAGTGGTTTTTCCTCAGGACCAAATCGTTGATATGGACGACCGACGTCCTCAAGGAAAGATATATGTCAATGGGGTTCCTGTTTCCATTATCAATGAGCGAGAGCAATATTTGGATGCCGATGGGAAAATTATTACAGAAAGTATAACCGACTATACCCGCCGTAACATTCGCAACATTTATCATAATGAGAATGAATTTGTAACCGTATGGCAGAATGCAGAAACAAAACGTGTTATTGTTGAGCAACTGGAGGCCAACGGCATTTCTATTGATATGTTGAAAGAAAAGGTGGGCAAAGAATATGACCCGTTTGACCTCGTTTGCCACATCGCGTACGATGCGCAGCCGCTCACTCGTAAGGAACGTGCTGAAAATGTGAAAAAACGCAATTACTTTACCAAATATGGGGAATTGGCGCAACAGGTCATCAACGCCTTACTTGACAAATATGCTTCTGATGGGCTGCTCACAATTGAAGATACCAAAGTACTCAAGCTGGATCCTATCAACAAGATAGCATTGCCGGTGGAAATCATTCAGGCATTCGGTGGCAAAGAAGCATACAAAACCGCTTTGCGCGAACTTGAAAACGCATTATATAGAACCGCTTAACACAACTTACTGACAACTATGGCTAACGTTAGCGCAATCATCAACAACATACGGAACATTATGCGCCAGGATAGAGGTATCTCAGGCGACGCACAACGGTTGGAGCAACTCGGTTGGATGCTCTTCCTCAAAATCATTGATGACAAGGATAAAGAACTCGAACTCATTGATGACGATTATGTTTCTGCTATTCCAACCAAGTTCCAATGGCGCAATTGGGCCGAAAATCCAGAAGGCATTACCGGCGACGAACTGCTGAACTTCATTGACAACTATAGCGACAAGGAAGAAGAACGAGGTCTGTTTCCCACCCTGCGCAATCTCTCCGCAACCAACAACAGCCGCCGTGCCGCACTTATACAGGAAGTTTTTGAAGGCAACAACAACTATATGAAATCCGGCTACGAGATGCGCAAGGTCATTAACAAGTTGAACGAGATTGACTTCAACAACAGTGACGACAAGCACATTTTCGGAACCATTTACGAAAGCATTCTGCAGGAATTGCGCGATGCCGGCAACAAGGGCGAATACTACACCCCGCGTGCCGTTACGCAGTTGATGACGAAAATGACCGACCCCAAGTTGGGCGAAAAAGTGCTGGACCCCGCCGCCGGAACGGGCGGATTCCTTACCGCCGCCATCGACCACGTGAAAGAGAACTACGTACGCACGCCGGATGAATTCCAACTTCTGCAGGAATCCATTTCCGGTTGGGAACTGAAACCTGTGGCTTACGTGTTGGGGTTAACCAACCTCATCCTGCACGATATGGACGT
>JAZRYT010000124.1:0-3677 GCA_045600905.1 Bacteroidales bacterium | reverse complement strand
AGTCCGCACCAAGGGCAGCAAGTTCCAGCAGCAGTTCGGCAGGCTCGCCGCACGCAAGTCGCCCAAAAAGGCCATCGTCGCGGTGGCGCGCAAGCTGCTCGTCACCATCCACGCCATACTCCTCAATCGACAGGAGTTCCGGCCCGACGTGGCGGACAAGGACACGGACGACAGAATGGTCATGCGGCGACTCCAATACCACATCGCGCAATGCCAGAAGCTACAACGCATCGCCCCGAAACCTGATGGCGAACTCGATTCCGAACAGAACACAACAAACGCGAAAAGGCCGGGTATCTTTGTGGCAGACCCCGTTCCTCCGGAACGTGGGGACTCCGTTTGCAAATAGGCCTATAACAATGCCTCCCTTAGAGGCTTCAGCACACAGACAAGAACCTCTTGCCTTTCTTGGCAAAGTTCGTAGAGGAAAAACGCACCCCAAAAGCGCTGCTGATTCTATGGGGCCATTTTCTTATTACATTTATAGAGGAAAGATAACAAATTAGTTTTTTGATTGCGAGTTTTAGTTTCTATAAAAAATGTTTAGAAACAACCGCCGTTTGTCGTGAATGTCAATGACACATTATCGTACCAACGTAATGTCTTGCAATATTTTGAAAGACATAAGCTGCACACCTTGGTAATTCATATTTACTCCCTGCACGCTGCAGACCTTTTGCGTCACGCCGGTGCCGTAGTCATATTCGTAATCTGCCTCGTTGAAGATGTCCATCATATCAGCCATTTCCTTGGACAGCTCTTTGGACAGATTTTTCAAACTTTTGGAATTCAATTTCGAGCTTTCCAGCAGATGGCAGACTTTGCGTTCGGTGTCGAGGTCTTTTACCGTTAAAAGAACGTCATTGGTGGTATTGAAATCTAAAATTTGGCTCTTAGCAGTGTTCCGCTGGTAAGAGGTTGCCTTTTTGACAGATACCGTATGTCCGTATAGAGAATGGATGAGGTAAAGTTCGTTGTAGATTTCTTGGAACAAAAAGTCGCTGTTTAAATACTTCTCCTTCGTCATTTCGAAAAGCAGTTCGGCAATAGCGTATGTGGTAGAATCGTCTTCAACGTATCCGTCGCTTCCTTCTTCCGCTACTGCCGCCCGTTCCTCTTCTTTTGCTGTAGCCAACTCAAGCATAATGTTTGTCTTTAGCATAGAGGTATAGGCCGTGGCAATTTCCTCGATATTCTCGATTTCTTTGAGTTCGCCCAGGGTGTTCGTTGTATAGACGAGGGTGTGCATTTTCTCATAATCAGGGAAAGGAATGCTGGTCTTTCTGTTGACTTTGACGACACTGTCGAATTTGTGGTCGAATTTCGCCTCCAGGCGGTAACCGTCGGTGTTGGCATTCAGCACTTTGAGGTGGAGCGTGAAGGTGAGGGTGTCATCGCTTGGCAGGTCGGCAAAGGCCTCTTCTCCGACTTCTTCTCCAAACATTCCCATATCGACTTTCATCAATTGCTGTCTGACAATGTTGTAGGTGAATTCCATTCCCTTGGTCCAGTTGGCCTGGCAGGGAATCTTCTGCGCGAATGTAATGATGCAGGAAAAGCAAATGGATAACAGGAAAAGTTTTTTCTTCATGTGTTAGTTTTATAATTGAGTTTGTAATGAATTCGGGATGGGGATTTGGGACTCGGTGAGCAACGGAGCCATATAGAGAGGAAGGTACAAGATGCCGTCATCAACCTCGATATTGAATTTGGACAGGACGATGCTGCGGTAGATGAGCCTGCTGTGGTCTTGCATAGCGTGGTTTAGGGAAGCGTGTTTTTTGTAGTCGTCGCCCGATTTGACTTCGATAATGCTGATGCCGTCACCATCGGGAATGATGAAGTCGAGTTCCAATTTGCTTTTTTTGTCGTAATAGTGGAGGGAAATATCTTGTGATGCTAAAGAAGCTGCTACAAAGTTCTCAGTCAGCGCTCCTTCATTGATGTCAATGTCGCCGTTCATCACCTGAAACTGCATACGTTTCAGCAATTGCGCGGATAACAGGCCGATGTCCACCATATAGAGTTTGTAAAGCCTTCTGTTTTCGGTCGATTCAAAGGGCAGTTCAAAAGCGGTAGTGTTGAATGAGTAATATGCCACGCCGGCATCGATGAGCCATTGCGTGGGATCCTCGTATTTGCGCAAGGAGGCCCCTTCTTCAATGTTGGAAAGGACAAATCGCTTGTCTTGTTTGCCGAGTTCGGAAGGAATGGCGTCAAATACGCGTTTGACTAACGGTGCCTGTCTGCCTGCGTAGTTCGTGATGTCCGACCGATAGGTGGAAATGATGGACTTCTGAACCTTAACGACCTCTTGGAAATCGTTTGTGGAGACAAACTTCTGCACGGCTTCAGGCATTCCGCCAACGACCAGATATTCTCGGTAATAGCGACTTATTTGCTTGTGGATGAAGTCGGGAACGGGCTGTAGGTTTTGATAAGAGCTTTTAAGGGTGCCATAGACCTCTTGTGTTATGCCTTTTGCCCACAAGAACTCTTCAAAGTCCATTGGGTACATATCGTACTCCTCTTCGTAGCCCACGGGATAAGAGGGCACGGGCTTGTAGTGGATTCCGAGCAACGAACCGGACTCGATATAGTCATACAGATTTTCTTCGACTAAGAATTTGATGGCTGTGCGGGCGTTGGGGCACTCCTGTATTTCATCGAGGAACAGCAAAGTCTTGCCTTCCACAAAAGGTCCGAAGCCCATTGCGGACAAATTCGTCACGATGGTTTTGGTGGTCAGATCGCCGTCGAAAGCCTGGGCCGCGATAGGATGTTTGACAAAGTTCACCTCCACAAAATGCCTGTAGTGGCGGTTTGCGAACTCCCTAACGGCGGTTGTTTTTCCTACTTGTCGGGCACCATACAGCAACGGTGCTTTGTAATGTCCTGATTTATACCATTCTTCTAATTTATATAGTATCTTTCTTTGAAGCATAGATGCAACTTTTTTCCACTAATTAGGCTGCAAAAATACAACTTTTTTCCAGTGTTTCAACTACTAAATTGCAACTTTTTTCCACTATTTCGGATGCCGAAATGCAACTTTTCGCCAAAATCAAGTGGACGCCAAATCTTCTAATTGTCGTATGCCTTTATCTATTAAAATCAGCGACAATCATTTTGATGTCTTCGGCATCCACATAAGTGGGGTCGAAATCCTTAGGGCAGCCAAACCATTCCCATTGTTCACGTTCTTCTGCATTCAGACGTTTTCCGCTTTTACGTTTTTCAATAATATCCAAAAGCTCTTTATAGCCCCAAACACCCCCGCAGTCTTCTGGCGGGCAGGCACCTTCTGCATCTTTGAACACGATGACTTTGGGTTCATCGGCCTTATAGTCATTGATGGAGGAGAGGTGTACTTCGTGACGCCAACTGTCTCCGAAATCATACTCCCATTCTATATTCTTTCCCTTTAGGTAAAGAATGTCTGCAAGGGAGAAGTCTTCCTGATTGAAATTTTGGATCTTAAAATTGAAAACAGGCAGTTCATCTTCTCGTTGATATGCTGGAGCATAATAGGAGTTTCCTTTTCTAAACTGGTTCAAATGGCTTCCATTCCAGCCCATAATGTCAATAAGTAGTTCGGAAAGATGACGGAGTGTGATATTGGAAGGAACATCAAACTTACGCCATATCGGTGTCGGACTGTCTTTCAAACTAACCTT
>JAZRYT010000123.1:0-4452 GCA_045600905.1 Bacteroidales bacterium | reverse complement strand
TATGGGGAATTTTGCAGTCACCAATTTGTTCAAGAACATAGGTGCATCCATTGGTCTCGGATTTCGATATAAGATATCTAAAGGATTATCCATTGCAGCCAATGTGATGGATTTGGGGTGGATTCATTGGAAGACGAATCCCATCCTCATACGCAGCGGCATTACCGACAATGGCAGATATTTTGAAGATGGCGGCATTGTCTTCAACGGTCTGTCCGAGCACGACATTGCTATGCTGCGCGATGCGGACTCCAGACAGGAATTTCTGGATATCGTGGCAGGATATTTGGATTTGAGCAGCGAATCCACTTCCGGCTATCGCACTATGCTACCCACGCGATTCTTAGTTCAATGTGATTATGAAATCAACAAGAACCACCGTGTAAGCGCCGTCTTGCAAGGACGAATGGTGAACAGGAAACTCATTCCATCGGCCACATTTGCCTACGACCTCAATGTATCGCGATTTGTTGATGTGTGCGTGGCCTACACCTTGCAACGCAATTGTTTTGACAATGTGGCACTTGGTTTGGGCTTCAATATGGGGCCTATCAATCTCTACGCCGGGACTAACAACCTGCTCACGCTCATCAACAACAAGAATTGGTCACGAGCTTCTGCATACGTCGGGCTGGTTGTCAACTGGGGGCACGTAAAAAAGCCTGTGGAATAAGAGCGACTCTTACAGCAGTGTATAGATTTTGAGACGGTGCGACTTGTTAATGTGTAGATTTTGAGACGGTGCAGTGCACCGTCTCTACGTTATTTGCGCACGGCAATCACACGGAAACCGACCTTGGGAGAATACTCGCCGTAGGTCTGTTTGCTGTCAATGCGGATGTCATAGCCGGGGTCGTCATAGCTGCCGCCGAAGGCAACGCCCTTTTCAGCAACCATCTCTGCCACGTTGCCGCACATATTATATAAGTGATAATTACTACTGGAATACCAAGATAAAGATATCATCGGAAAATTGTAACGTTGAATAACGCTTTCGCCGAAGGTCAGCACCTGGAGCCCGCTATCTGTCCGCGTGATATTTTCATCCCCCACTTTACAATAATTATATGGAGCCCTGCCATTATAATTTGTGATATAAGGTCCTGTGAGTGCATAGGTATGTAACATACTCCCATCGTGGGCCGCCCATTTCCACTCCCATTCGGTCGGCAGCCGGTACTCCCATTCGCCATTGCCCAACTTCTCGGTGAGCCATTGACAGAAAAGTTGCGCACCCTCATAACTGATATTTACCACCGGGAGCCAACCATAATCAGGACTTTGAGCATATTTCTGCTGATAAACTGCTCCTGTTTTGTCATCAAATCTATAAAAGAACGGTTCGCCGCTTTCATCGTGAATTTTGACCACCTCATAATCCTCGGTTCTGCCCTGTGCTTTCAAATCTTCGAGGAAACGGTTGTAGGATTTGTTCATCACTTCGCATTCCAGCATATAGTAGCTGGGCATCATCTCTTGGGATGTGTCGGTAGTCACCATGACGCCGGGAATGCGGCAGAAATTCCCCACCAACTCCTTTTCCTGTTTCACCAATGCTTTGGGACGCTTTGCCGGCTTTTTCTCCACAATTTCGCGAATTTCCGGTAATTTCTTGGCAGAACTCGTTGGCTCCTGCGCGAACACGGCGCACGTGGTCAGGCTTACAACCGCAACTAAAATAATACGTGATAATTTCATAATGTGACATTTAGGTTAATGGAAAAGAATTCGCAGATTTTCTGGAATCTACATTATGATAAACGTAAAAAGAGCATTGAATCTTGGGTTGAAAAGACATTTTCCGCCTACGGCGTGGGTTTCACCAATTTGAATAATGAGAATTATTGGAATAATTTTTTATGTGTGAAAAAGGAGCGTAGCGACTGCAAGTCAATCACGATTTTGGAGCCGTCAATGTTGGTGTAGTCGAATTTGACGAAGCCGTACTTTTCGTTGTAATAGGCCGTGAGGCCGGTTTTGCCGATGCGGCTCTTGGCAGATGCCTCCACGCGCACGCAATTCAAAGTGCCTAATGCCGTGGACAATGAGCAAGACGTATCCACGATATTATAGCGATACCTGTTGACGATAGCACCTTCCCACTCTTTCCATAATGGATCACCCCATTGGGAACCGATTGTCAGTTTCCACTTCCATTTCAAGCCCTTTTTTGCCGGAAATTTGATGTAAGGGAATGGATTCAGTTCCAGAACACTCAACAACAGAGAACGTGGCGGATGCATCCAAATGTTACGTTCGTTTTCCACAATGCCGGAGGCCGACTGGGCAAATGGTCTGGCACCATTCTTTAGCCAAAACTCGAAGACCTCCACCGTTTGGTCGTAATCGGGGCTAAAGCCGTAGCCGATGTTGCTTGGATTGATACGCACTGTATATTGCCGGATACAGGAATCCTCATCGAAAGTATCTACCAGCATATAGCGTCCATAAAGCAACGTATAGTAACTCGTATCGCCCTGCTCGTTGATTTCCGGTTTGCGCACGGCTTCCTTATAAACACGCATAAAACGTTCCTCCCCCTGCGGATTGAAGTAGCGGAAGGCGAACGTGTATTCGTTGCCGGCGCGATAAACCTGGTTGTCTTCGGTATATCGGCACGGGTTCGCCGTGTCGGAGCGCACTTCATGATAGATGCCGCCAGCATTTTCATACTCCGTAACCGTCTGCGCCGAAGCCGTAGCGCAAATCATTATACCTACAACAAAGAAGGACTTGATTTGATGTAAGACAGCGACTTTCATGGCTATAGAGTTTTGATAATGTTTAAAATAATGTGCAAAAATAATACTTTATGTTTATGATTGTAAACATTATTGATTATTTTGATTTATCTGCAGTGAACGGATGTTCCGCCTTCGGGGCGGATTTCACCAACGTATGAAAAAATCTACCTTTTCTGAATTGCCTTTACAATATTATGATACAATTCCCGAATATCATCTGTCTTATAGCACTCTGAAAAATCAATTTCGACATCAGGATTGATCCCCATTGAAGTTTCAGTCCCCGTAAAATCAAAAGTACGCCATGTGTTAAACTGGATATGCAAGCCTGAAGGCAACACCAAATGGAATGGGTTGCCGGTAGCCCCCATTGTCTTTCCACCATAGGATACAATGCTTTTGTCCTGCTTGAGCTTGCTGATGAGCCATTCGGCAGCAGAACCGGTTTCCGAACCTTGGAGGATGATGACCTTTCCTTTAAAATTGGAAGGATAGTACGAGTTTGCATATTCTGTTGGCGGCAATGCGTAGAAATACTCCCCTCGCTTCATTTTACACAAATCATTGTCCGGATCGGAAGATTCGTCACAAGAATAAGAGCTGACGGCTTTCATATAGGCAATATTCATTTTGGACAACACACTGTCGGTAGTAAAGGACTCCGTCTTGGCAAGGAAGCCACTGATGTCTTCCGTATTCGTGGAAGTTCCACCGGTGTTGTGTGTCAAGTCTAAAATAATGGTTTCGCAGGACCTGATGCTGTCCAATTTACCCAGAAAGAAATCCTTCGCTTCAGATGAACATTCCACGATTCTAAGGTATCCTGTTTGGGATTTTGAATCCATATACCAGCCGTTCTTCCGATTTATGTTAAAATCCTGAACGAACCATTCACTGGGTTCGCCAATCATTTTTTCAGCAGGCAACGCAATGGAGTATTCTTTTTCCCCTTTGAGAATCAACTGGAAAGTCGTTCCGTAGGGGAACATTGTCCAAGGACCTTTGTTGGACATTGCAGTCAGGATTCGATACTCGTCATTCGTTGCCGGCACATAAGGATAAAATTCTTCAAGCATGAATTTCACTGCCGGAATTCCGTTTATGGAAACAATCTCATCCCAGATGTGCATTTTATCCGCATATTTCTTGGAAAAATTGGTGAGGAACACTTTTCCCTTCCGATATTCTGTTCGAATATACAATTGTGACAGGGAATCCGTCCAACTGGGCGAATCGACCACAAAGGTATGGCTGTTTTTAAAGCAGGCAAGATACCTCATAATGGATTTGGAGTATTCAAAATCATTGGCCGTATGGGACACAATAGGCAGAAAAGCCCGGTAAAGGCTGTCAGCATCCAAATCCATACAGTTGTTCATATTGTCAAAATTATATGACATCTCTCTCCAAATAAGAGAAAGTTCATACACTTTCTGCTCGGGCGTGACAGTACTTACTGCTGGATGTTGCGCCCAACAAGACAGTGCCGTCAAAAACAAAATGGTACAAGTGACTTTTTTCATAATGATATTGATTGTTTAAAGAATACTTCGATTTTCACATTGATTCGCCTGCGGCATAACTCCCACAAATTTCTCTAATTAAGACACATTAAGACAAATTTCATTTAGAATTAGGATAATGTGTGAATTAGGAGCGTCAGCGACAATCGGTATAATTTTGAGACGGTGCGGTGCACCGTCTCTAC
>JAZRYT010000122.1:0-2417 GCA_045600905.1 Bacteroidales bacterium | reverse complement strand
AATGATTATCCGCAATTTTCACAAGCATTTTTATTGTATAGTCTATGGACGAAAGTCGGCCTTATAACCGCTCCGGCAATTACAAGTCGATCAAAAATCCTATCACCAAAATACTTCCTATTAAACTTGTAGCAGAACTCGTCCAAGTATCCTTGCAAAAATTCATTTTTAACACCATGATACATGTCTTGAAACAAAGACTTTGCATTTGCAATGGCTATATGCACCCAAGGAAGCATTTTAGGAGCCTCTTTACCAGGAATCGTCTGTCTTTCAGAATTCTTTACAACCTTTTCGACTCCAATATGGCTGTGTAGATTGTCCATGATAACTGTGGAATCGTCTTCAACACTTGCACAAACCTCTTTCTCAAATGTATCTGTTTTAAGGTCATTGATTACACACATCTTTATATGTCCGCATTTGCGACTCTTTTTCCCACTTTTGGGTTCATCAACAGGCTCACTTTCAACCATAACAAGCACTTTGGCTTTTTTCTGGCTACCAACGCCTGATTTTAGCTCTTCAGCACCCTTTAATGGGTCGGCTATGGTGAAATAGCCTTCATCTAGCTCGAACGTCCCTGACAACTTGTATTTCTTGTCTCGCTCGCCCATCACGCTTCTGAGTTTATGCATCATTTCCCATATCGGCTGATAACGTTTGTGACCCAATTGACGCTGCATTTCCAATGCTGAGATAGTTTTCTTGGTGGAGGTCATTAAATGTATGGCCGTAAACCAATACATCAGTGGCAATTTGCTTCCGTGCATAACCGTTCCAGAAGTAAGGGTTGTCTCATGCTTGCACTTCACACAACGCCAACTCTTGGTTGTCTTATCCCAATAGTGCTTCTTTGAGCCGCACTTTGAGCATACGACACCTTCCCTCTCGCGAACCTCTTTCAAATACTTCTCGCAAGATTCCTCACTATCAAATCGTCTAGAAAATTCTATCAGTTTCATTATGCGTATCTTTATAATACAAAGATAATTGGTATTTCTAACATGACAAATTATTTTTGTGGAAAATGCGGACAATCATTAAAAAGATTAACAAAACCACAATAAAAAATGAAACAAGAAAAACCACAATAATGGTCTCCGAAGCGGTATATCTCTTCGATTACGAGAGTTGTCACAGTGGAGATGATGTCGCCCTTCTGCGACAATGAATGCCGGAATATAATCTATGTCACAGAGACGGAGAAACGCGACGCCAGCTAGCAGATTGAGACAAAAGCAATTACATATTTAAATTACATAAACGATATGAAAACAACATTTAGAACTGTTTTATGTGTGATAGCCGTTGTATTGGCTTTCGCGTACTGTCAGAAATCCAATGAATCGGAAGAAGGAGGGCAAGAACCTCTTAACGTCGCAGGTGCGCTCAATGGCAAGTTCAGTGTGAGTCCCACCAAGATGGTTTACTTTTCAAAGGGTAACCTTCAAGCAACAATTAATGAAAAAGGTGTTCCCACCGCCTGGAAGTTCGCTGCAAACCAGTACGATTTTCTTGGAGAAGGAGGAGCAAACAAGACTATCGGTACACAAGCTGGCGATGTTGATCTTTTCTGTTGGTCAACCCCAAGCACGAACTATGGAATCAGTACATACGAAGAATACTATAAAAATACCGGAGAATTCGTGGATTGGGGCAAAGCAATCGGTAACGGCAAAACATGGCGCACGCTCTCTGTGGAAGAGTGGGATTATCTATTCAACTACCGAACAACATCAACAGTTGCTGGCACGGAAAACGCCCGTTATGCAAAAGCCACGGTGTGTTTGAGAGCCGGTATGATACTTCTTCCTGACATCTTTGTTCATCCTGCGGGAGTTCCCCCACTTAAGGAAATAAATCCATTAGGGCCATATGAACAATATATTCGTGTCGACTTTGAAGTTAATAATTACAATTCGTACGAATGGGGAAAAATGGAATCTGCCGGAGCAGTCTTTCTTCCCGCTGCGGGCGGCCGCTATGGTTCCCATGTGTACAATGTCGGCTACAGCGGCCACTATTGGTCATCTTCTGCCTACGCCAGTGACCACCACGAATGCTACGCGTACGCCCTAGAGTTCGGTGAACTCAAAGTCGACGCCATCGAGACCTATTACCGATGCGAGGGGAATAGTGTCCGTCTCGTTATAGAATCAAAATAGAATAAACACCTTGCCCAAGGTCGCAAGACCACAGGCAAGGTGACCAACAAAAATCTTTGAGAGCAATTAATTAGTGCCCGCGGGGCGCGTGTAAAATTCGGCGAAGCCGACGAATTTTGGAAACGATTTTCATATTCCGATGACTCAGAAGGAAATTATAGACATAGAGCAGGAAAACGCGGCCTATATTAATCTCTACCTTGAAGGAACTTTTTATAAGGCATACGAACAGTCCGCCTTTGCCTTCTG
>JAZRYT010000121.1:0-21342 GCA_045600905.1 Bacteroidales bacterium | reverse complement strand
TATCTCTCATTATGGAGCCCAAATGTAAAGATATGGTAACTTTTCGCCCGAAAGGGAATATCTTTGTGTTGGGCAAGAATCATTTCCTTGGATAGGTCCTCTGCCGTTTCAGCGTGCGCCGGCGGTGGAGGAAACAGATGCTCTTGCAGGGAAATCTCCGATTCTTTGGCAGGAAGAAGAAAACCCTGCATTGTCAAAGCATCCGTATGGCATTGTGTTATGCGTTCAATCTCGCCATTGTCTGAAGCGAGGCACGTGAAAGCGAAACGGGCGGCAAAGATAGTATAAATTCGTTCGTGGAGCGCAGCAAAAAAATTCTTAATATAAAAACTTCGCAAACACAATTTGTTATGAAAAAAATAGTTGCTATGGCTCTAATAGCCATATTTGCTGGAATAATGTTCTCGGGATGTGAGAAAGAAAATATAAATTCTAAAAGCAAATCCGTTTCCGAACTTGCTCCCGAGTTGCAGGATTTGTATAAGCAGATGCCGCAACACGATTATGGCAAAATTTCCGTAATTGATGGAAATATCCTTTGTTTTGAATCTAAAGAACAATATGAAAGAGTTTCAAGCATATTACTTGATGATTGTAAAAAATGGAATAAATTGTTTTATGATAAATATTCCTCTATGGAAGGAGATGCCCTTGCGGATTGGGAAGAAGAAATCGGATATGACGAATTCTTTCCATTGAAAAAATTTGAAGAGCAATTCGGTGTATTGGGAGAAATGCTATTTGATGAGCAAGAGGCCGCATTATCAAATTGGATGGAAAATGGATTGGAGGGTCCCGATCCTACCGATGCTATTTTCAATATAGAATCAGATCAAGCGATGTTCAATCCCAATCGTGAAATCTGCGTGGATGATACGATATACCAGTATAGAGAAGGAGCCTTAATAGTGGTTCCTGTTTCTCAGCTAAATGATTGGAGAAAACACAGGTATTCTTCTTTAGAAGATATAATGGAATTATATACTGTGTTGAAAGACAGTGATGCCAAACCTGGTGATGATCAAAATTCTGGTGACGATCAGAATTCTGGTGATAATTTATCTGATATGCCCGCGCATCATAACTTTATTTGTAAGACTCCAAAAATGGACTTGAGATCTACCGATTTTAGTGCTATAGTCGGGCCCAATGATAAAGCCGTGTGGAGTCTCGTTGGACGTCGGGGCTTTACTTTTTCTCACGTTGTAACATATAAATTGGTCAATTATGAATTTGTCAAAATAAAAAACAATGGTCAGCCAAAATACCGCAAGGTCGCTCGTAATTGTAGTATGGTGCCTAATATTTCTTTAAGCACGGAGGTTTATGAGCAATTCTATCAAAGTTTCTCTTATTGGGAAAAATTTGACGGACATCAAGATGAAGAATTGCCAAGTAATCAAACTGTAAAAACATTTTCAGATAAGCTTACATATCAACATCAACCTATTGAATATTTGTCTAAAGACTATCATTTTGGAATTTTCACCGACAATGCGACGGTTTTAATCCGTTTTGGTGGAAATACTCAATCATTTCCCATTGTATTTGAATAATCTCACGCTTCGCTAACCATTGAACCAATTCCCTACCATTATGAAAAAAATTCGAACATTTCTATTAGCGAATTGGGCTGTTCTCCTGTTTCTTTGCCCATCCATTGCCAAAGGACAAAATGGGAAACCGTTTCCCAACGGCTTCCATCTCGGCATTACTGGAGAAGGAAATGTGGCAGAAAGAATGACAGCATATCGCCTGTCAGGGAATCTGCCTGTTCCCCAATGCATTCCTGTAATGGGATGGAAAAGTGGCTTGGAACTGTCTTATCATTTTGCCGATTATTTTGGAGTTTCTTTGGGACTGCATTACGGAACAACGGCTCAAGTAGATTTCTTTGAATATGATCTTAATCATTTTAATGCTTATGTCGGCATTCGTTCTGCTGAAAGAATATGTAATTTCCAGATGCCCGTCAAGTTTGAGTTCCATCTGCCTATCAAGTCGAGCAATTGGTCCGTATATAGCACGTTAGGTATAAATTTGGTGGATGTAATACCTGCTATCTATTATCAGGCGAAAGGTAGAGATCCACGTATAGCGGAAACCTTGTGTTGGGAATTCCTTTTTGGTTATTTTGGTAGTAATGACAGCTATGAAATTCTCTATGACGAAAACGGCTACAAGCTGAAAATAGATGCCCAGTTAAATCTGGGCGTCTATTATCGGCTGCCCTATAACGACTTTCTGCGTTTAGGAATAGTTGCTAATTTCGCGTTCAGAGACAAGCTGGTGGGTTATTATCAATATCGTGATTTTGATAATGAATTTGGAGCGATATCTTATCGCCACAACTACATCGGATTGGAGGCGGCCTACATACACAGTTTCAAAACCCGCGCCCAAAGGAAGTCCCTTCAGCCAAAAGAGACGGAAACGTTTGATTTCAGTCATCCTGTGCATTCCGTTTCCGTCCAAATGGACAATGCCCTGGTGTTGGGCAATCGGATTGCCTTCAAGGAAGGTATTTCTCGCGCAATGTGCCGTGCCACCTATAGCCCGGAACTTTCTCTGAAGTACAACTGCACCTTCGCTAAAGGATTCGGTCTGTCAGCGGCCATCCCCTTTGGATTCTACGCTCCCTACCTGAAAGTGGATTTGACCAATGCCCTGCCCCGCGATACTGTATGGAGCAATGGAGCTGTCGGTGAGGAAAATCTACGAATCAACGAGGGAAATTTTGGCGGATTCTATACGGGGTTGGCTTTGCGTGCCTCCTATACCAAGGCCATTCATCGCAATATGTTCATCCAGCCGGAGCTGGGCCTGTCGTGGAAGTTCCTGTTCAGTTCCTTGAACTCCCACTTGGCCGCGCCTCAATGCTGGTATGCCTATATGGCTCCAAATTCCGCGCAGGGCGAACCACTGCCCGTGTATGCAATGATGTATCTGCAATATCCCAAACTCAACTGGGTACCCAACCTTTCCGGGGCACTTAACTTCCTGGTACACGGCAAGAACCCGTGCCACAACTTCGTGTTCGGCCTTGACTTCAACGTTGATTTCTCCAAACAAATGGTAATCAATTATGTGACGCATACTAATATGCCAGAAAAATACCGTTCGGCAGGCCAGTTCGTCTTCAATATGACCACCATCGGCCTGCACGTGGGGTATCAGTTTATGACGGGGAAAAGGGTGGCTTTGCGGTAAGCTCAATAGATTAATACAACAAGCCGAGTTCCATTTTGGCTGCGTCCGTCATCATATCCATCTCCCAAGGTGGGTCAAAAGTGATTTCCACATTCACCTTGCCTACGCCGGGAATGGAGGAAACGCGCGTCTGCACCTCCATCGGCAGGCTTTCAGCCACCGGACAATTGGGTGCGGTCAGGGTCATCAGTATATAAACATCGTTGTTGGCATTTACTTCCAATTTATAGACAAAACCCAATTCCCAAATATTTACAGGAATCTCAGGATCGTAAATGTCATTTAAAACATCGATAACTTGTTGTTTTAGCATATTTGATTTACTTAGAAAATATGAGCTGTTAATTTAATGCTTTCTCTTTTAATGAGGTAAAACCATCTCCCAGCGTTTCGGACGCATCCAAAATGGACAAAAAGGCATTGGGATCTATGGCGTGGACAAAATGTATCAACACAGGGAGCTGTTTGCGGGAAATAGAGGTGAAGATGATTTTCTTCTCATCGTTCTTGTACATACCTTCACCGTGAAGATAAGTGCCTCCTCTATCCAATTCGTCAAAAATGTGCTGGCGGATTTCCTCATAGTGATCGGAAATAATCAATACCGCCTTGTTGGAATGGAAACCGGCCATCACTTTGTCCATCACCACACCGGTAACGTAGATGATGAGCCAGGAATACAAAGGAATCGTCCAATCCTTGAATGCCGCCAAAGCCGCCAATACGATAGTGGAATCCACAAATATGAGAAGGGTGCCGAGCGGAATATGCTTGATGTATTTTCCGATAATCATTGCGATAATATCTGTACCGCCGGAAGTGGCACGCGTCTTGAAAATCAGTCCGAGACCGATGCCTAAGATAACGCCACCGCATAATGCCATTATGAAGTTGGCAGCCGGATCAGGAACCAACGGCTGGTCGGCCAGGCTGATTAATGGCGCGTAACCGTAGATTTTCTCCCATAGGGAGATAAAGCCTGACAGTGAAACAATGCCCACCACGGTTTTGGCTCCGAACTTGGGACCCAACCACAATGTGCCGATAATCAATAAGGGAATATCCAAGCAAATACCCGACAAACCGATTGGAAAATTGAACAAATGGTGCAAGATAATGGCTAAACCATATACGCCGCCGGGCGCCAACTTCAAAGGTGAGATGAAAACCACAAATCCTATGGCCATAATAAACGTACCCAATAGAATGAGGGAATAATTCTGAATCACCTCTTTCCAATCCGTATTCTTCCAATCAATCTTCTTAAAGAACTTCATATTTTTTCTACTATTTGCTTATAACAATGTTAAGTCTTTCAGCTATCTGCCTTCTACATTGAATAATAGGTGTCAGATAGGCCACCAGACTCATTGTCTCATCTTCATTATAATGTCCCGACTTCATCTCGTTTTGGATGAAGGCAATTTGTTCTTCCACAATACGCAGCTTCAGCGAAAGCAAGGTGTTCTGCACTTCCTGCTGAAGATTATGGATGTTGTTGTCCGCATATCTGGTAAGCATATCGTAGCGTTTTTCCCAATTGGGACTATAGCGATAGGCATCTCCTTCTATATTGTCGATGGCGAACTGGTTTTCTTCTTTGTCTTCGCTATAGACAAAGGAGCGTTGAATGTCGTTTTGGTCGCGAAGGATTTCGGCCATTTCGGCATAATGGTTATAGACTTTCCGGAGAACTTGGTTTTGCAGCACGATGCCTTCATTGTAAAGTTCGTTGAAAACATACTGGTCTATCCGTTGTCTGGCTGCGGTTCCGTCTTCGGGATTGACCTCGACTGTTATTTCATAGAGGCCGTGTTTAAGGAGGAGCATCACCAAGTTTTTTTCCGCCTCGTAGAGGAGATTCACTTGCGGGCGCATCTGTTGTTCGGCCTTACGCAATTCCTGAATTTGAACATCCTGCTGCATAGCAGGCATATTCATCATTTCGCCCTGACCGTTTTTTTTGCGTTCCGTGTTGTTTTTCCAGACGATTGAGCGAATCTTATTGCCCAAGGCGGCTTCCGGCAGTTCGAAAATGCGTGCACATTCTTTAATATAGAAGGATTGTACGATGGAGTCCTGCACTTTGGCAATGCTTTCCAAGATGTTGTTCACCACGTTGGCGCGCTTGATGGGGTCTTTGCCGGCCTCTTCCGACAATATGCGCGCCTTGAAGAGAATGACATCCGTGGTATTATGGGTCAAATAATCCTGTAACTCGCTGTCACGATGCTTTTTGGCAAAAGAATCCGGGTCTTCGCCATCGGGCAGTAGGCAGACGCGTACGTTCATACCCTTTTCGAGCAGCATATCAATGCCGCGCAGGGAAGCCTTAATGCCTGCCGCGTCACCATCGTACAGCACTGTGATGTTCTTGGTCAGTGAGTATATCATCTTCACTTGACCGTCTGTCAGTGACGTGCCGGAAGAGGCAATGACATTCTCCACTCCGGACTCGAACATTGAGATGACGTCGGTGTAACCCTCTACCAGGTAGATGTTGTCCTTTTTGCGGATTTCACTCTTCGCCAAGTATATATCGTATAGTGTGTCGCTTTTGTGGTAGATTTCGTTTTCCGGCGAGTTGAAATATTTGGCGGTTTTCTCATCCTTTTTCAAAATTCGGCCGCCAAAACCGATGACTTTGCCCACCGCATTGTGGATGGGGAAGATGACACGACCGCGGTAAAAATCAAACAACTTGCCGCTTTCGGTCTTTTTGATAAGGCCCAATTTCAATAGGAATTCCTCCTTATAGCCCTGTTTTAAAGCCTCTTTGGTGAACGTATCCCAGCCGCCCGGACAATAGCCGAGATGGAATTTGTCCATCGTAGATTCTTTGAAACCGCGCTCCTTGAAATAAGTCATACCCATCATTTGGCCCTCTTCACTGTTGCGAAGTTGGTCCATAAAGTATTTTTCAGCAAACTCATTGACCAAATAGAGACTCTCCTTTTCGCTACGCACGGCCTTCTCCTCCTCCGTCTCTTCACGGTCGTATTCCAAAGTGATGCTGTATTTTTTGGCAAGATACTCCAACGCTTCCGGGTAGGTCATCTTGGCGTGCTCCATTAGGAAATGGATGGCATTGCCTTTGGCATCGCAAACAAAGCATTTGTAGATGCCCAACCTCGGTGTGACGTGCATAGACGGATTCTTGTCGTTGTGAAACGGACACACCCCGACATAACCCTGCCCCTGTCTTTTCAACGTGACAAAGTCGCCCACCACCTCTTCAATTTTGGTGGCAAACATTATTTCGTCTATGGTCTTTTTAGAAATCATTATTCTTTGTCGTCGTTACCGCCTTTGCCGGAATACACTTTGAATTTCTTGAAGAGTTTTTTGTCGTGCATAATTTCAACAGCCTGTTGAAAGGTGTCGTCGCTTTCCAAGAAGACGCGATAAGCATCGCCAAAGCCATATAGGCCGCGGGCGATTTCATAACGCAGGTACTCCTTGATGTATTCGCCAGCGTGTGCTTCGTTACGCAAATGGGTGGCTTCGTTGTAAGTCTTTGTCACATAGTTTGTAAACATCGTGTCCAAAGTGTACATATCGATGTTTTTAGCGGAAGTGAACAGGGAATCCAATTTTTCTTTATTGGTTTTGATAAAAGAATTGGCATAATTGGAGAAATTGAAAGATGCGCTGTCGCTTACGCCCTCTTTTTTGGCAAAAGCCATAAACTCATTGTAAAAATCATCGGTGATTTTGTAGTTTTTCTGGAAATCTTCAAAAGTAGCATACTCTTTTTTCAATTGTTCGCGATTGTTTTCCAGATAGTCCATTACAAAGTTTCCGAAAATGCCTTTACGTACGATTTCATTGTAAAGTGTTGAATATTTGGTTGTATCCAACGGAATGAAGATGTCGGGCATAATGCCGCCACCGCCGTAAACCACTCTTCCGTGCGGTGTTTTGTATTTCAAAGAATCCGGGAATTTGATGTTCTCAGCCGTATAAAGTTCGCCATTGTTGGCACGTGTCTGCAGATCTTTGTAGTAAGCGTCCAAACCGTCATTGTAAGGTTTTTGGATACAACGTCCTGTCGGGGTGTAGTAGTGCGAAATCGTGAGTCTCACTTCTGATTGGTCAATGAGGCGCAGAGGTTTTTGAACCAAGCCCTTGCCGAAAGTACGTCGGCCAACAACCAGACCGCGGTCCCAATCTTGAATACAGCCGGAGGTGATTTCTGATGCGGAAGCGGAATTTTCATCCACCAGCACTATCAGTTTGCCTTCTTCAAAAAGTCCTTCAGAACCGGAATAGTATTTCTCGCCTGTTTTGCGGAAGTTGTCGGTATAGACAATCATCTTTTTACCGGCAATGAACTGGTCGCAGATTTCGAATGCCACGTTGAGGTATCCGCCGCCATTGCCGCGAAGGTCGAGGATGAGGTCTTGCATACCTTGTGCTTTGAGTTTCTTCAAAGCATCTGTAAGCTCCTTGGTGGAAGTAGCCGCAAAGCGTTCCAATTTGACGTATCCAGTGGTTTCATCAACCATAAAGGAAACGTTGATGCTGTACATCGGGATGGCGCCACGGGTAATTACAAAGTCAATAAGCTCGGGATTGCGTCCACGTCTGACAGAGACTTTCACCTTGGAACCTTTGGCTCCACGCAGATGTTTGCGTACCCAGTCGTTATTGATTTTATCGCCGCAAGCCAGCGTGTCATCCACTTTCACGATTTTATCACCGGCCAACAAGCCGACTTTTTCAGAAGGTCCGTTGATGATGACCTCCATCACATTGATAGTGTCCTTAATCAATTGGAACGTGACGCCAATGCCGTCGAAAGTACCTTGAAGAGGTTCCGTCATAGCCTGCACGTCCTTTTTGGCAATATAAGCCGTATGCGGATCTAACTCCTTGAGCATAGCGGAAATGGACTTGTCAATCATCGGGTCGAAATCTATTGAATCCACATACATAGAATTGATGGAGTTGATAAGTTGGTCCATCTTTGTTTTGCAGGTTTGGTAATTTTTGTTCTGTGCTACCAGTGCAGTAGTAGATACTACACTTAAAATCAATAAGATAAATAGTTGTTTTTTCATTCTATCATAGTTTTTTCAAAAGGCCGCAAAGATACAAAAATGGTGAATACACAGAATGGCAGTGTCACGACAGTAGAGACGGTGCAGTGCACCGTCTCTACGATGAATATCGTCGCGTATTCGTATTACCACTGTTTTGCGATGGGGAATTTTTCTCGTATCGTTGCTAATTCGTCAAAGTCCAAGGTGGCGGTAATCACCTGTTCCCGGTTGGGTTCTGCGCTACAGAGAATATGGCCGTGAGGGTCTATCACGGCAGTGCCGCCGTTGTGGGGACGTTGTTTGCCGTCGTAACCTACTCTGTTGGTTACCAACACGTAAGACTGGTTTTCGATGGCGCGCGCCACCGCCAACTTCATCAGAACCTCTTCGCGCGGTGCCGGAAAATTGGTCACATAGACTAAGCAATCGTATTCAAAGCGGCCGTTCGTACAATGATTGCGGCCCCACTCTGGAAAACGCACGTCAAAACAAATCTGGGGAAGAAATTTACCCCCTAACGTTTCAATTATGGTTCGTTTTGTACCTGCAGTAAACTGGTCTTCGCCAAAAAAGAGATGACATTTGTCGTAATATCCCAAAATGCGATTACGCGACATCCACACCAAACGATTGTACAGGCAACCTTTTCCCACTACCGGCATAGAAGCCACCACGTCGCATTGGAACTGTTGTGCGGTGCGATATAGGAATTCCACGCCCCGACCATTCATCGGGTCCGCCTCTGCCCACATATCTTCTGAAAAACCAGAAGTGTACATTTCCGGAAAAACCAACAAATGTACCGGTTCCTGAATGTCCCGTTGCAATAACTTCTCGTAATGCTTGAAGTTATCAATGACCGTGCCCGGCTGAATATCCGTTTGGACCAATCCTACGTTTATCATACTTTGGAATTTTGAAAAAAGACATAAAAAAACCCCGAAAAGATTTCGGGGTCGGTGTGGTGCTGACGGGAATTGAACCAGTGACACACGGATTTTCAGTCCGTTGCTCTACCAACTGAGCTACAGCACCATCTCAGTTTTGAGGCTGCAAAAATACACTTTTTCTGAAATAATCCAACATATCCCATCTTTTTTTGATAAAAACTTTGTATTTTGCTGATTATTAAATAGAAAAATTGACGTTAGGATGATATATAGCTGTCTTATGTCTATGATTTAGGAGGATTATTGTTGGAAATTTTGGTACTATTTCTCATTAATACGTGAAACAATCCGCAAAAGGAATGATTTAATGAAATAATTTCAATTTTTCATTTTACTTGGTTATTTCATCGTGGTTGCGCACTGACAAAACGAAACTTTTTATCGAATATAATTCATAACTTCCTTTTTGTCAGAAGAAAAAGGAAGAACATCAATACATATATAGAAATTATGGGGGTCACTACAATTTTCATAAGAGGCTTTTAGAAATTCAACTTTCCCTTTGCTGAAACTGAAAACCTCAGCCATTGCCTTAATCTGCTGGCTGGTGAAATATACTGGGCCCGACAAGAACATTTTGGCCAAGTCCATTCGGTCATCGTCAAAAGATTCCTTCTTCAACCGGATAAGCATCCTATCGAAATCTTCGGAAGAACAGGTTTCCCAACGCTCATTTATCGGAATCACGGATGTAAGGCAAGTCATTGATAAAATACGCTGCTGCATATCGTAGGCCACGGCAATTTCTTCTTTCTGATGCTGAGGAAAGAATGACATCATTACGATTTTGTCTGTAGGGCGTTTAAGCACAACGTAAACGTCGTGCAGTTCGTGAGTGACATTGGGAATCATCACGCGACTCTGCGGAAGCTGGTTCACAATATCGCCATCTATGTAAACGACAAACGCTTCTCCGTGTTCAGCATTGAGTATGATGGTAGATGTCGTCGGAATATTCGGATTAGGATATCCAGAATTAATATGGTTCCAATGGGAATGACCCGATTGAGCTTGAGCAATGAAGATTGCAAAAGAGATCAGGAGTGAAATAAGCGTCTTTTTCATAGAGAATTAATTAATAAGTTAGTATGTTTTGGGAGTGCACAAGTACAAATTAATGCCATAACGAGTTGATATGCAAATATGTAATTGAAACAAAAGAGACGCGAACAGTCGCGCCTCTTTTGTAAATAAATGATGTACAATATTATAAGCTATATTTTCGCAATATTTAGGATTACTTCGGTAGCTTTCACCATGGATTCCAATGGAACATACTCGTATTTTCCATGGAAATTGTGTCCGCCAGCGAAAATATTGGGGCAAGGCAGGCCTCTGAAGGAAAGGTTTGCACCATCCGTACCACCGCGAATAGGTTGTACCACGGGTTTGATACCGGCTTCTTCCATAGCCTTCATTGCACGTTCCACCACGTAAAATACGGGTTCCACCTTTTCGCGCATATTGTAATACTGGTCTTTGATTTCGCACGTCAGACGGTTGTTGTACTTCACATTGAGGAAATCCACAATCTGCTGCATCTGCTGTTTCTTGGCCTCGAATTTGGCGCGGTCGTGGTCGCGGATAATGTAGTTGAGCTGGCTCTGTTCCACGCTGCCCTCCATGTGGATGAGCAGGAAGAATCCCTCGTAATCCTGCGTGTATTGCGGGCGCTCGAACTCGGGCAGCATAGCGTTAAGCTCCATAGCAATCAGCTGGGAGTTGACCATCTTGTTCTTGGCATAACCCGGGTGAATGTTGCGACCTTGGATTTTAATGCAGGCGGAAGCGGCATTGAAATTCTCATATTCGAGTTCGCCAATTGCGCCGCCGTCCATCGTATAACCAAAGTCACAGCCGAACTTCTCGGTGTTGAAATACTTCACACCCTGTCCGATTTCCTCGTCAGGAGTGAAACCGACCTTGATGGGACCGTGCTTGATTTCAGGATGTTGGATGAGGTATTCCATTGCACAGACGATTTCAGCCACACCGGCTTTGTCATCGGCACCCAGCAGGGTTTTGCCATCCGTAGTGAGCAATGTTTGTCCTTTATAATCTGCCAATTCCGGAAAATCAGCCAAGGTGAGCGCCGTGTTGGTTTCAGCATCCAACATAATGTCTTTTCCGTCATAATTTTCAATGATGCGCGGCGCAGCAATACCGGGCATATCGGGAGCCGTGTCAAAATGGGCTATGAAACCGATTGTTGGCTGTTCGGAGTATGTATTGCCTGGTAATAAAGCAGTTACATAGCCGTATTCGTCTTTGGCCACTTCCGTCATACCGATGGCTTTGAGTTCTTCCACCATTACATCCCCAAAGTCCAAAAGGGCTTGGGTGGATGGATAGGTCTCAGATGTTTCATCCGACGTGGTGGCGTAGGAAATATATTTTGAAAAGCGAGATAAGAGTTTTTCTTTCATATTGTTTTATTTTTAAAATTCATAACTAACGAACAGAAAACAAGCTATTTACCTATTACCTATTACCTGTTACCTATTACTTATTACCTTCCAATAATTTCGGCCAGTTCGTCCACGCCTTTCGGCAAGTGCGGTCCGAGAACTCTGTGACCTGTTTCCGTAATCAAAAGGTCGTCTTCGATACGGATACCGCCGAAGTCTTTGTATTTCTCCACCACATCGTAGTTGATGAAGTCGGCGAACTTGTTTTCCTTCTTCCAGATATCAATCAAGTGCGGAATGAAGTAGATGCCCGGTTCGATGGAGACCACGAAGCCCGGTTTCAGTTCGCGTGCCATGCGGAGGGAAGCCCAACCGAAGATGTTGCTCGGGCGAACAGTCTCGTCATAGCCGACGTGGATTTGCCCCAGACCTTCCATATCGTGAACGTCCAAGCCGATTTGATGGCCGAGGCCGTGTACCATGAAGAGGGCGTGTGCGCCAACCTCAACTGCTTCTTTTACATCACCTTTCATCAAGCCAAGGTCTTTCAATCCTTGAGCAATCACTTCACAGGAGAGGCGATGGAGTTCCTTGTTGTACATTCCGGGATGAGCTGCATCTATAGCGTCCATATTGGCTTTCAGGACGATTTCATAAATCTCTTGCTGTTTGGTGGAGAACTTGCCGCCCACGGGCATTGTACGTGTGTAGTCGGAGCAGTAGTTCATAAGGCCCTCAGCACCTGCGTCCATCAAGAGCATATTGCCTTCTTGGAGGATGCCGTTGTGCAGATGGTTGTGCAATGTTTCGCCGTGTTGGGAGAGAATCACCGGGAAGGAGATGCCGTTACCATAGGAAAGAGCGATACCTTCTGCGATACCGGCGAGTTCGTGTTCGGAGGCGCCAGCTACGCAGCGGCGCATAACAGCCGTGTGCATCTTAACACCGATTTCGCAGGCCTTGTCCATTTCATCGATTTCGCATTGCTCCTTAGCGGAACGCAGAGCAACTATGCCCTTGATGAGTTCCAAAGAGGCAGCCTCGCGGATATTGTTGACGTTGATGCCCGTCATATTGGCTAACCAGATTTGGTTGTCGCCACGGTATTGCGGCGTGAAATGCACTTTGCGGCCTTTGCTTTGTGCGTCGTGAATGTATTCTTCCAACTTGGCCATCGGCATAGTTTCGCTCACACCGACTTTCTCAGCCAAAGAGGCGATGGTGGGTTGGTCGCCCATCCAGATGATGTCATCGATTTCGAAGTCGTTGCCGAAGATGATGGAACGATGCGCGTCAAAGTCGATAACGGCGGCGATATCGGCGATAGAAAGGCCGAAGAAATATAGGAAATCACTGTCCTGACGGAAGTTGTAAGTGTTGTCTGGATAGTTCATCGGAGCTTCGTGGTTGCCCAAGAAAACAGCGATACCATTGCCCACGCTCAGCGTAAGCTTTTCTCTACGGTTTTGATAAACAGAAGGATTAAATAATGGATTCATTGTATTAATGTGTTAATGTGATAATTCGATAATTGGTAAACTGTGATCAGTGAACTGTGAACTGAGGCGCGAAAATACAAAAAATATGGAGTATGGTAATTTATAAATAGCCATACAAACTATAATAGTTCAGTAATTCCTACTTTTTCAACACTTTTCTTATCGCTACTCCATTTTCGGTTTCAATTTTCAGGAGATATACGCCGGCAGCGTATGAGGAGAAATCGATTTCTGCCTGGCTTTCATCGATTGGAATCGTTGTCACCTTTTTGCCGAAAACATCAAATATCTTTACATTTTGCATCATCAATTCTCCATTTTCAATCCTCAATTTTCCGTAGGTTGGATTTGGGGAAATGGAAATGCTTTCTGCCCAGTCGTCAATACCAACGGTGAGGGTAAGATGCAGGGTGACGATACTGTCGCATCCATGAATGTTGGTCAAGGTCTGCGTGTAATCGCCCGATTCGGTGTAGGTTTGATCATTCCAAGTATAATTGTCAAACGCTGTTTCCGCGAACTCGGTGTAATCAGCAGAAAATACCATCAAGTGCAGGGTGACGATGCTGTCGCAACCTTCCGCATTGGTGAGAACTTGCGAGTAGTCGCCGCTGGCGGTCAGAATCTGGCCGAAGAACTCGTAACTCTCGCCACTACACATCGAGTCAGAAAACGTGTAACTGGTTGTCTGGCATTCGCGCGTGGTGAAGTGCCATGGTGTTGACCAATCGCTGAAGGTGTTGCCATTGGAGGCCCGCACTCTCCAAAACAGCGTTATGTTTTCGGGAAGTCCTTGGATGGAATATTGCAGGCTGGAAGTCGAGTAATTCGTGACCGCTATTGTAAAGTTGGCATCCATCGAACACTGCAGCTCGTAGCTGTTGGCACCGAAAACGCTTTGCCAAGACATTGTCACTTCGGATGCCAAGACACTTGCGTCATTGGTGGGCGAAAGCAAAACGGGAGGTGTCAATACCGCATCTTCTGTGGTAAAATGCCATACGGCCGACCACACGGAGTTGCCCGAATCATTGTATCCGCGCACACGCCAGTAGTAGGTGGTGGTAGGGGAGAAATTTGAGACGCTGGTGAAGGTCAACGAGGTGTTGCCCTGCGCTACGATTGTTGAAAAATCACTGCTGGTGCTGATTTGGTAATAGTAACCCTGAACATTGTCAATAGGCAGCCAGGAGAAAACCAAATTCGAATTGTATGGAATGCCTACGGTATCATTGGCGGGTGCCGTCAGCACGGGAGCGGTGGTCAATTGGTAGCTGGTGGTGAAATGCCAGGTGCTGGACCAACCAGAGTTGTCGGGTGCGTTGTTGGCTGAGCAAACACGCCAATAGTAGGTGGTTCCGTACCGCAGACCGCTGATGTTCTTATAGAAATATTCGGAAGTGGATGAGGCCGAAGCTGTCTCTGTGTAAGAACCCAGCAAACTGGAAGTAAAAGTGCTGGAGGTGTCCCATTGAACCAAATAACTGGTACTTCCTTTAGAATTATACCAACTCAATTGGGTGGACGAAACACTCATTCCAATGGAAGTGTTGGCAGGACTTCTCAGCACAACGTGATCGGTCGTGTGGAATTGCCAAGTGTCGGACCAACCGGAGGTGTCCACGGCATTGATGGCACACACTCGCCAGTAGTACATCGTGCCATAGCGCATATCGTTGACGCTATAGGACAAGTAGGTGTCCGTGTTGCTTTGGGAATTGGTTTTTGTAAAACTGCGAAGAATGGGAGAGTTGAAATTGGGCGTCGTGTCCAGTTGCATAATATAGGAAGAGGAACCCCTGGAATTATACCACTGGAACTGCTAACGTGTGTAATAGCCTGTCGTGATGCTTGTGTCGCTTGAGGGAGAATATAACAACACGCGATCGGTGGTATGCAGCTGCCAGATGTCGGACCAGCCGGAGGTGTCCACGGCATTGATGGCGCGCACCCGCCAGTAGTACATCGTGCCATACAACATATCATACTGGTATCGGGATTGGTAGGTGCTGGAAGAAGCACTTTGCTGGGCCTCGTACAAAAGAGGAGAATCAAAAGTGGCCGCAGTGTCCAACTGGAAGGTGTAACCGGTGGCATTCGTCACTTTGTACCATTGCAGGTTTTGTCTAGTATAGGCGTTTCCCAAACTGTCGGATGGAGAATAAAGTGTTGGTGCTGCCAGTTGGGCTGTTGCGATAAGGCAGGACAAAGCCCATACCAATGAAAGTAGTGTTTTCTTCATATATTATGATTTATTACTAAACATAAAAACAACTAAACAATTAAAGGATGTTTATAATATGAAACGGGTCGCAAACAAACAAGAAAATCTGTTTCAGCAGTTTTCAATGCGATATTGGCAAACCTTTTATTCTAACTCTCATTTCAAACTCGGAATGTGGATACACTTCACATCTTAATTTGTTGTTGCGATAATTGGTAAACTTGAAACTTCAAAGTGAGGCGCGAAAATACAAAAAAATTGGCTGTTGAAAAAGACAATTATTTTCTTTGGCGGCAGAAATATCCGACCAATTTGCCTACAAAGATAGCAAAAGTGTCTTGACTTTTTTATTTTTATTCATTGGCGTAAAATTCGTTTTTTTTATGTACGTTTGCGCCCTTGAAAAAAATTATAAACTTAAAATAACATTATTATGGCATTAGCAATTGACTCTTCAAATTTTGAATCACTCACAGGCGGTGATAAATTAGTTGTTATCGACTTCTGGGCACAGTGGTGTGGCCCTTGCAAGGCACTTGGTCCGACCATCGACGAATTGGCTGCAGAATACGAAGGCCAAGTCGTTATAGGCAAATGCGACGTGGATGAAAACAACGATATCGCCATGCAGTTTGGTGTAATGAATATCCCGATGTTGGTCTTTGTCAAAGGTGGCGAATTGAAAGACACTCTCGTAGGACGTGTTCCCAAAGAGGAAATCGCCAAGAAAATCGAGATGTACAAATAAGTTGAATTTTCATTTATTCATTAACTAAAATACTTTTTTATGTCAACATTAGGTTATGTAATCTTGACAGTAGCAATTATTGTGGTTGTTGCTGTTATTCTTTATGTTCGTGAAGCAAAGAAAGGACATCCAAAGGGCTTGATTGCAGCTGCATTGAGCAATATGGGCGAACGTTTCGGCTATTATATTATGAATGCCGTGTTAGTATTGTTCATTTGCTCTAAGTTTGGTATTCCAGATCATATTGCAGGTATCATCTACAGTATTTTCTATTTTTCAATTTACGTATTGAGTTTGCCGGGTGGTATTATTGCCGATAAATTGCAGAATTATAAAGGCACCATTCAAGCCGGTTTGTTAACGATGGCTTGTGGTTACATTATTCTTTCTATTCCAATTATGGCAACACCTTCAAGTAAAGGCATTGTTTTGGCTCTTACTTGTTTCGCTCTTCTGGTTATCGCATTTGGTAATGGTTTGTTCAAAGGAAACTTACAAGCTATTGTTGGTCAGATGTATGACAATTTTGAAGCTGAAGCTGCCAAAAAAGGCCCTGAAGCATTGAAAGAAGCTCAATCCAAACGTGACCCTGGTTTCCAAATTTTCTACGTGTTCATCAATATCGGTGGTGTCGTAGCTCCATTTATCGCTCCTGTATTGCGTCAATGGTGGTTGGGTGTTAAAGGTATGACCTACAATGCCAGCCTTCCTGCTTTGTGCCACCAATTCAACAATGGCACAATCAATGCTCAATCTATGGAAAATCTGAACACTTTGATGGCTCAATGCAACCCTGATGGTGTAGCCAATATGGCGCAAGCTTGTACAGATTATTTGACAACCTTCAACACCGGTGTTCACTTCTCCTTCATTGCTTCTGTTTGCGCAATGCTTATCTCTTTCGTCATCTTTGTCTGTACAAAGAAAGGTATGCCGGATCCTGTTAAGAAAGCTGCTAATGACGCTGAAGAAAAGGCTGTTGTCTATACAGCAGAAGAAAAAGCCGCTATGGCTAAAGAAATCAAACAACGTATGGCTGGTTTGTATGCCGTATTGGGTGTTTGCGTATTTTTCTGGATGTCCTTCCACCAAAATGGAGAATCACTCTCTTTCTTTGCCCGTGACTTTGTCAACACTTCTTCTATTGCTCCTGAAATCTGGCAATGTGTGAATCCTTGTTTGGTTATTTTGCTCACCCCTATCATTATGTTGATTTTTGGCACAAAATGGGGCCGCAAAATCTCCACACCTCGCAAGATTGCCCTCGGTATGGGTATTACTGCTTGTGCTTATCTGTTCTTGACAGTATTGAGCAGTGTTAGCGGTTATCCATCTGGCGATGCTTATCGTGCTCTCGATGTAGAAACTCAAACCGGTATGAAAGCAGGCGCTTGGGTAATGTTAGTCGTATATTTCTTCCTCACCGTTGCAGAATTATTCATTTCTCCACTCGGATTAAGCTTCGTTTCTAAAATCGCCCCGAAACACATCCAAGGTATTTGCCAAGGTTTGTGGTTAAGCGCTACGGCTATCGGTAACTTGTTAATCCTCCTCGGACCTATCTTCTATAACAAATTACCCAACTTGTGGCTCTGCTGGTTGATATTCTTCATCATCTGTATTGTGGCTATGGGCGTTATGTTCGGTATGCTTAAATGGCTTGAAAGAATTACGAAATAATTCTTTCTTTACATAGTTTTATACGAGGGGACGCCGCACTGCGACGTCCCTTTTTTTGTTTAAGGTTTAACGGAATCATCTCATCTTCGTATTCCCGCACTACCGCATTTTTCGTACTTTTGCGCCACCACTAATGTACAATCGTATGAGGACAATTATCACAAGCAAACCGTGCATTACGTTCAATCAAAAGAATTATCACGTTACGAAGAAAATATATTTGATTGTTCTATTGTTTACTTCTGTTTGTTGTCAAGCACAATCACCTCTTTATTTATGGCCCATAGCTGGCAAACAGACTGGAGTAGGGGTTGTATATCGACCGAACGATGTTATAAGCGGGGAAAAGAATAATAATAAACTCATTATTTCGAGTGACCTTAATTCCATTGTCTTAGCACCTGTGGATGGCATCGTGCAGACATTTAATTATACTTATTACAACAATCTAACAAGTTGTGACTTTATTGGATATGCTCCAACAAACAATTGGGGAAAGGATGTTTCTGCCATTCAAAAACAATTTCCTCAAAAAAAATATATAACACAATACCTTTCCGTTACCATTGGCATAAAAACTTCCGATGGACAAATTGTTTATTTGGAAGGAATACGTCCCATTCAACATTTCAAAACTGGGCAACGAATTAGTCAAGGAGATACTATCGGGCATATTGGTTTCTTTTTTCAAAGAATAGCTGTTCCAACAATTGCAATTTCCATTGAAAAAGAAGGTCAAGCATCGGATCCAATGAGTCCTTTCGGTTTAAAGACCACTTTTCACCCTATAATTGAGAAGAATGTAACCTATCTTTCTAAATCCGAAGCTGTTGAAGATTATGATTATTTGATTGCCACATTAAATGAAATATATCCGGGATTATACGATTATTGCACTACCAAACAATGGGATTCCGTTATCAATAATCTTAGAGAAAGAATACCGGAAAGGATTCTATATCGAGATTTTTTCACGATACTCCAAGAGCTGATTTCATTCCAACACGATAATCATTTGGTGATTAGCACTATTCCTAAATCCAAGTATAATGCAAGCAATTTCAAATTGCATGATGCTGCTTTCGGCCTTCTTAATGATTCATTGATAATCACCCGAACTATGCCGGAATATGATTCCTACTGGGGCAAACATATTATGTCCATCAATGGAATTACGGAAGATTCCGTCATTCGGCTGATGCGAAGTCATAATTTTTCAACGACGGATGGGCTGGTCAAAAGTACTCCTTCATACAATTTGGCTTTATTTGGATTCAATTATTTGAACTATGATGAGAAGACAGACCACTTTGATCTTCTTTTAGATGATGGAACTCACATTGGTTACTCAATCGTTCAAAATCAGAGCAAAGGTAAGCAGGTTTGCAAATCCTATTCTCAAAACTGGTTTAGCCATTTCTTTTGGAATAATGATTTATCAATGAATCTATTAAATGACACAACTGCTTATTTGGGTATCAACTCATTTGAGTTGAATGAACTTGAAATAGATTCTATCAGCCATTTTTTGCAACTGCTGAACCGAAAAAACATCCCAAACTTGATTATTGACGTTCGAAACAACGATGGTGGAAACTCCGAAACAGAAGGGAAACTATTTTCCTATTTTGCCGATGAACCCTTCACTTTGTTTGAATCAAAATATGTAAATAAACAGAAAGACTTTGGATTCCTCAACCATTGCCTGAATCTTCCCCAAGATATTGAATTGTTCTTAGAATATCATCTGTTAGAAAACAAAGGGTATGTGTTTGATAATCCTGAAACAATCTATCCGGATGCTTTCACACACTATGATGGGCAAGTATATGTGTTGACGGACCATCGTACACTTTCCGCTGCCGCCACATTTGCCTATCACTTCAAAAAATACCACAAAGGATATATCGTAGGCAGAGAGACGGGGAGCTCCATTACGCAAATGAATGCAGAGAAATTTGCCAATATACTCCTTCCCAATTCTAATATCGAAATTTGTGTTCCAATGGTCAAAATCTATCTGGACAAAGATAACATCGTTTTCCCTTATGGAAGAGGCGTGCTCCCTGATTATGAAATTCCACTTGATTTAGATGAACTTTCGTCAGGAAATCCGGATAAAATCATCCAGGAATGTTTAGAGATAATTGGGAATCAGAATCATATCAAGTAAATAACATATTAAAGCATAGTTTATGAAAAAAATCACACGGTTCTTTTCCGAGCCCAAGCGTTTGGCGATACTCAATGCTGTGATGTTAGCTGTTTTGAGTGGTTTCAATTTCCTGATACAGGGACTTGGCGTGCCCGTGCCTTACGCAATAGCCCTGCTTGCCGTCTGCCTTTATTTGCCCAATCATATCGCGTGTCATTCCAACCCCATTGCGCCGTCAGGTGCAACATTCGCTTACGATTAGCGTTGATTCTCTTCCATAAAAGAACGAACGTCCTCAATTGCCGCATTCCCGCATTACTGCATTTTTCGTACTTTTGCGCCATCACTAACGTACAATCTCATGAGGACAATCATCACAAGCAAACCGTGTATCATTGATTTATCTCTAATCAATCAAGGTGGGTATTTCATCCCTCTTGTACTTATGCCTTTAATATGTATTTTCACTTTAGACGATTGCCATGTTTGGTGGACAAAGGCACTGAATATTCTCGCCCTCATTATCACAAGCATCCTGTCTCTAAACAGCATTCTATGGCGTACGCTCGGCAAGGAGATTCTTTCCACCGATGAAGAAAATTTGATTGTTACCCGGAAGGTGCTTTTTCTCAAAAAATCAGAATTGATTTCTGGCAAAGACATTCAAAGCATTTCCGTAAACAATAGCATACTTGACGAGGAGCGAATTATCATTCAGTGCGCGGATTTCACACGAAAATGTGGCCTTAATCTTACGAACAGCGAACTTACTGACGTTTTCAATGAAATCGAACGATTGTTTTTAACTGAGAACGCATAGGGGCAAATCGGCAATTGTCGCCAAACGGTTATCCCTGTTTTGGGACATAGAGCCAGCGAAATGAACTCATTACGTCTAATGTGATCCCCCCCAACAAATGAAAGTTGTCCTAACTCGTGCGGCTCGCCGCAATAATTTCACGGTTATGCCGTTATGCCGCTAAAATTTTTCCTATGAAAAAAATCATACAATTCTTTTCCGAGCCCAAGCGTTTGGCGATACTCAATGCTGTGATGTTAGCTGTTTTGAGTGGTTTCAATTTCCTGATACAGGGACTTGGCGTGCCCGTGCCTTACGCAATAGCCCTGCTTGCTGTCTGCTTTTGCGCCATCATTCTCTATCCCATCATCGATCATCCCGTTGGTTCTGCAATCATCAGCTTTGTGAACGGCATTTCGCTGATGCTCGTTTTGTATTGCGTATGTTTTATGGGTGGTCTCTTCGCATTACTATTATGCATAATCACCATTTTGCCGATTATCCCGGTTTTCTTTTTGATAGTCCTCATCTACCAATTGATACACAGATACATCGTCAAACCTACAAGCTCGATAAACCGTTGGCTTTTTGTGTTCGGCGTCGCACTTTGTCTCGCCGTAATGC